>NZ_JBEOYI010000049.1:0-28639 GCF_040297005.1 Streptomyces sp. NPDC001904
CCCACGCCCCCGCCCGGCCCGGGAGTTCCGCCGTGCCCCCGGCCGCGCCGCCCCCCCCGGCGGGCCGGGCGCCCGCGGCCCCGCCGCCCCCCCCCCCACGGAGCGGTGCCCTCGCGCCCCTGCCCCGCAGAGATCAGACGTTGCCGAGATCGGAGGAGACCCAGTGCTCGGGGCGGACCGTGATGATGACCGCTTCGCCGTGGTTCGCCTCGGCGAACTCGACGTAGCCCTCGACCTTCTCGGAGGGCAGATAGCGCGAGGCCATCTCGGTCAGATGCGCACGGACGGCGGGGACCGTGGAGATCACCGGGCCCTCGACGGACACGTAACGGACGGTCGGCTCGAGGCGGTCGACCATGAGCGTGAACCGGCCGGCCTTCTCGATGAGTTCATGCTTGCGTGAGCCCTTGCCGGTGTGGATCCAGATGTCGCCGCCCGGCGCGTACTGGTACCAGATCGGCACGGTCAGCGGCGCCCTTCCCTCGCCTGCGTCGACGGCCAGGGCCGCGACGTGCGGCTCGGCGAGGAACTGCTCGCGCTCTTCGCGGGTGAGGGCCATGGAACTGCTCCTTCGGAGGTGGGTGCCACTGCGGTCACGTCGTCAGGCGGTTCGGTCCGGCACCCCGCACAAGGCTCCGGGCGACGGTCCTATTCCGCGCCGCGACCGCTTTGCTCCAAACATCCTGCACGTCCCACTCGTCCGGCGTGTGCGTCGACGTGTCCGCCGTGCGGGTGCCGACCTCGGAGTCGTCTCCGGCACCGCCCCGCCCCACTCGTCCTACTCTTCCCTCCAGGCCTCCCGCGAGGGGCTCCGCCGCCCGCCGCGAGATCTCCGCACCCGGAGACCACGACCCGCCCCGTCTCCGGAGCCGTACGACAGAAGGGTCCGACCGTGAGCTTCGCCGACCTGCACCGTCCGGGTGAGGTGCCGTTCCTGCTGCCCAACGCCTGGGACGTGCCCTCCGCCCTCGCCTTCGCCGACGCCGGCTTCCCCGCCGTGGGCACCACCAGCTTCGGGGTCGCCGCCACCGCCGGGCGCCCTGACGGCGGCCGCGCCAGCCGCGAGGCGACCGTGACGCTCGTACGAGCCCTGGCGGGGCTGCCGGTGTACGTCAGTGCCGACGTCGAGGACGGCTACGCCGACGACGCCGAGCAGGTCGCGGAGTATGTCGCCGCCCTGGGAGCCGACGGGATCAACATCGAGGACAGCACCGACGAGCGCCTGGTCCACCCCGCCGCCCACGCCGCGAAGATCACGGCCGTCAAGCGCCGCAGTCCCGACGTGTTCGTCAACGCCCGCGTCGACACCTACTGGCTCGGCCAGGACGCCGACCTCGAGTCGACCCTGGAACGCGCCCGGCAGTACGTCCGGGCGGGCGCCGACGGCGTCTTCGTACCCGGCGCGACGGACCCCGCCGACCTGGCCGCGCTCGCCGAGGCCGTCCCGCTCCCCCTGAACGTCCTGGTCGTGCCCGGTGTGACGCTCCCCGAGCTCGCACGCATCGGGGTGCGCCGCGTCTCCACCGGGTCCCTGCCGTACCGCGCGGCCGTCCAGGCGGCCACCCTCGCCGCCACCAGTGTCCGCGACGGCCGGCCCCTGCCCGACGCCGCCGCCTACCCCGTGCTGCAGAAGCGGCTGACCGACTACGCGGCAGCACCGGGCCGGGGCTGATCGGGTCGCGGGTCGCGGTGAGCGCGTGCTCGTGCGCCGGGAGCGGCTATGCGGCGGGCGTCGCGTGCGCGGCGTTCCGGCGGTCGGCGAGCCGGGCCAGCAGGGAGGCGCGGTGGCCCTCGTCCGTGGCCAGGGCGATGGCCGTCCAGGCCATGGCCAGGCCGCCGTCGAGCACGGCACGGTCGGCTCCGGCGCTGGTGCCGTACCGGGTGAACTCGGGATTGTGCATGATCGTGTCACCGCAGTCGTAGCCGATGGACGGGTGGATGGTGGGGACCACGTGGGAGACGTTCCCCATGTCGGTCGATCCTGCGCGCATCGTGTCCGGGCTGTCGGGAATGCGGCGCCCGAGATCGGTGACGGCCCTGCGGTAGAGGTCGGTGATGGCGAGGTCCTGGCGCAGGTCGGCGTAGTCGTTGCCGACGGCCTCCAGGGCGAGTTCGGCACCGGTGGCGAGCGCGCCCGCCTCGAAACAGGCCCGGACCCTGGACTGCAGTTCCGCCAGGTCCTCGGCCGTGGCGGCGCGGCAGTCGTAGTCCGCGGTCGCGCGCGCGGGGATGACGTTCGGCGCCTCGCCACCCCTGGTGACGACGCCGTGCACGACGCCGTCGGGGATCATCTGCTGGCGGTACGCGCTGATCGCCACCTGGGCGACGAGCATGGCGTCCGCCGCGTTGATCCCGCGGTGCGGCATGGCGGCGGCGTGCGCGGCGCGGCCCGTGTAGCTCACCTTCCAGCTGCCGATCGCGAGGGACGTCATGCCGACGCCGTCCGCAGGTGCGGCGTGGACCATCATGGCGGCGGCCACGTCGTCGAAGGCTCCCCGGTCGAGGAGGTCGACCTTGCCTCCGCCGTACTCCTCGGCCGGGGTGCCGAGGAGCTTGACGGTGAGGCCGAGGTCGTCGGCGAGCGGCGCGAGGGCCAGGGCGGCGGTGACCGCGGCGGCGCCGTTGACGTTGTGCCCGCAGGCGTGGCCGATGCCGGGAAGCGCGTCGTACTCGGCGGTGACGGCGACGACCAGATCGCCGCTGCCCGCGACGGCTTCGAAGGCCGTGTCGAGGCCGTGGACGCCCCGCCGGACGCCGAAGCCGGCACGCTCCACCAGATCGGCGATCTTCCGGGCCGACTTGTGTTCCTCGTAGGCGAGTTCGGGTTCGGCGTGGAGGCTGTGGCTGAGGGCGATCACCTCGTCCTGGCGCCGGGTGACGACGGCGCGGGCGTGTTCGCGGGGATCGTTCTGGCTCATTTCTGTTCCTTCTTCGCGCGATGTCGGTCGGTGCGGACGCTGGGGTCAGACGGAGCGGGCGGTGGAGCGGTAGAAGAGCGCGACCGCCGCACCCGCGAGCGCCGTCGCGGCGCACACGCTCCAGCAGGTCGCGTAGGCGGTGAACCGTGGCAGGACGGAGCCGGCGGGGGTGCTGGCGGCGGTGACGGCGAGCACGCATGCCGCGCCGAGCGAGCCGCCGACGTTGATGAGCAGTTCGTTGATGCCGGAACCGACGGCGGTCTGCTCCCGCGGGACCGACTCGACGGCGAGCGTGCGGGTGGCCTGCTGGAGCACGCCGGCTCCGAGGCCCGCCACGGCCTGACAGACCAGGTACGGGGCGACGGAGCTGTGGAGGGCGAGCGTGAGCAGGTATCCCGCCGCCATCAGGAGGGATCCGGTGACGAGTGTGGCGCGGTCGCCGATCCGCTTGGCCAGCCCGGGCGCGAGGAGCGCGGCGATGCCGGTCGCGGCCATCGACGGGATCATCGCGAAGGCGATCTGCAACGGCGACAGGCCGAGCCCGTAGCCGACGCTCTCCTTCGGCGTGCCCATGAAGACGGCGCCCGCCACCTGGAGGCCGATCATGCAGAACGAGAAGGTGGTGGTGACCACTGCGACGACGGACACGTTGCGGCGGCGGAACAGCCGTACGTCGATCATCGGGTCCGGGGAGCGCAGTTCCACCAGGGCCCACACGGCGGTCACGAGGGCGCCGCCGACCAGGCAGGCGAGGGTCCGCGGTGAGGTCCACGCCCAGCCCGGCATGCCGCCCTGCCCGAGACCGAGCATGATCGCGACGAGGCCGACGCACAGCAGCACGCCGCCGCTCACGTCGAGGCGCCCGCCCGGGCGCTCCGTCGTCTCGGGCAGCAGCGGCCAGGTCACCAGGAACGCGACGCCGACGGCCGCCGTCGGCACCCACAGCGCCGCCGTCGGTGTGTCGACGTAGTGGGCGACGAGGCCGCTGGCGACGCCGCCGACGCAGATGCCGCCGACGAGCGCGGCCACCATCGTGCCGATGGCGTTCCTGCTCCGCGCGGCGTCGCCGCGGTTGCGCAGGATGCCGACCAGCAGGGGGAAGAAGCCCGCGAAGGCTCCTTGGAGAACCTGGCCGACCAGCAGGGTCCGGAACGAACCGGCGAGGCCGACGGTGACGGATCCCGCGAGGACGACGGCGATGTTCCACCGCAGGACGCGGCGGTGTCCGTGGAGGTCGCCGAGCCGGGAGAGCAGCGGTGTGAAGGCGACGCTCGCCATCAGGTTGGCGATGCTGATCCAGTTCAGGTCTGCCGCGGTGACGTGCAGGACGTCGGTCAGGCTGCGCAGTACCGGCGCCAGGAAACCCTGGGTGATGCCGCTGGAAAGCTCGACGAGCACGATCGAGACCACGAGCGCCGCGGCGGACACGGGCACGGGGCGGTTCCGCGGGGTGGTGCTGGGCGACGGTCTGGTGACTGCCTCAGGCATGGGCGGTACCTCTGCTGACGGCCGAAGGTCGGCTGGTGGATGCTGTCCGGTAATCTGCGGTCCACCCTCGGATCCCGGCAAGATCCGCCCCTGAGAAAGCCTGATCCAGGCATACGGATGCCCTGGATGGCGCTTTCGGGCAGGAGAGAGACAGAGATGGCGGAAAACGATCCCTCCGAGCAGTCGTCTTTCGACGGCCCGGACCTGGCGATCCTGCAGTACCTCGCCCAGCGTCCCCGCGCCTCGTTCGCCGACGCCGGCGAGCAGGTGGGCCTGCACGAGCGGACGGTGGCCCGGCGCCTCGAACGGATGCTGCGGACGGGACGGGTGCGGTTCATCGCAGCGCTGGTGGGCGAACACCTCGGCGAGGGGCTGGTCGTCGAACTGGCCGTGCGGTGCGCTCCGGGACGGCTGGAGGAGGTGGCCCGCGCGATCGCCGCCCGGCCGGACGCCCGCTCGGTCGAGGTGGCCACGGGCGATCTGGTGGTCCTCGCGGAGCTGGAGGTCGCCGACGAGGCCGAGTTGCTCGATCTCGTCGACCGGACCATCGGCGGCATGCCGGGCGTGCTCGACATCCACTCCGCGCTGGTGCTGCGGCTGCTCCTCACCGCGGTCGACTGGACGCCGTACGTGGCCGAGCCGACGCACATGCGCCGGCTGGCGATGGACGGGCTACGGCCGCCGCCCCCGCTTCCCGTCGACGACATCGACCGGGAGCTGGTGAACCTGCTGGCCGAGGACGCCCGTATGCCGATGACCGGCCTGGCGCACCGGCTGAACCTCGGCGAGTCCACCGTACGGCGCCGGCTCAACCGGCTCATGGCCTCGCACGTGTTCCAGCTGCGCCTGTTCGCGGAGCCGAGCGTTCTCGGTCATCCGGTGGAGGCGCGCTTCCGGCTCCGCGTCGAACACGCGCATCTCGACACCGCGCTGCGCCGTCTCGCCCGCGAGCCCTCGATCCGGCATCTCGTCGTCACCACGGGAAGCAACAACGTCCTCGGCTACAGCAGCCACGCCACGACAGCGGACATGGACGCGTTCCACGCCCGGACGTTCTCCGGACTGGACGGTGTGCGGGAGGTCCGGACGGCCCTTCTGATGCGTACGTACAAACGGGCGGGCCGCCCTGTCCGCGGGCCCTTCGGCCGGTGACGGGCAGCTTGCCGGGGCCCGTTCGTACGAGCGGGCCCCGGCCGGGTCGGATCAGGCTGCCAGCAGGTCCGCCGGAACGCCGCCCTTGTCGGGTGCGTAGTAGTTCTTGATCTCGGCCTCCCAGACGTCCACCCGGATCCGGTCGGCGGCATCGGGGGCGAACGCGGTGAACAGCGCCTCGATGTTGGGCAGTTCGAAGCCGACGCCTCTCATCATGCCGATGAAGACGGGGCGGGTGACGGTGCCGCTGCCGTCCACGTCACCGAAGCGTGCGAAGCCGGCCGCGAACGCGTCGACGGCCCCGCTGAAGCGTTCCGGCGACAGGACGCATGCCTGGAACTCCTCGTAGGTGATCCGGCCGTCGCGATCGACGTCGAGTTCACGGGCCAGCGTCTCCCAGTAGCTCCGGAAACCCGCACGCATGGCGCGGGTGTGCGCCTCATCGGCTTCGGGCACCGCCGCGGCTACCCGGTCGCTCATGAGCGTGAAGTCGTCGGCTTCCAGCACCCCGTTGCCGTCGGCGTCGAACAGGGTGAAGACCAATTTCACACGTGTGACCGCTTCGGAGCGCATGCGTGTCCACCTTCCGTGAGGCCAGGAGACGGCCTGAGTGCCGACCGAGCAGCAACTATGCGGGCCTGCGCCCCCGGCGTCCCGGGAAGGGTGGCCGCTCAACAGAACGAGTGAAGATGGCGCCGCGCCGGCATGAACGGGAGGGGGAGCCGGTTGAACCGGCGCGCACGGCTCACTCGTCCCGTGGCTTGCACCTCCCTCGCCTTTCTCGCGCCCTACCCGTGGTCGCGGACGGCCGCTGATGATGAACGGACCGCAAGAGACGTCATCGCGTTCGCACACCCTGCCTGCCGCACGGGCTCGGGGTCATGTGCGGAAAGGAGCACACGTTGTTACTTCTGATCTCCCCGGACAGCGTCGAAGAGGCCGTCGAGTGTGCGAAGGCCGCGGAACATCTCGACATCGTGGATGTGAAGAGGCCCGCCGAGGGCTCGCTCGGCGCGAACTTCCCGTGGGTCATCAGGGAGATCCGGGACGCGGTCCCCGCCGCCAAGCCCGTGTCCGCCACCGTGGGGGACGTGCCGTACAAGCCCGGCACGGTGGCCCAGGCGGCCCTCGGCGCCGCCGTCTCCGGAGCCACCTACATCAAGGTCGGGCTCTACGGATGCATCACGCCCGAGCAGGCCGTCGAGGTCATGCACGGTGTCGTGCGGGCGGTGAAGGAGTACAGACCGGACGCCTTCGTCGTCGCGTCGGGCTACGCCGACGCCCACCGGATCGGCTGCGTCAATCCGCTCTCCCTGCCCGACATCGCCCTGCGTTCGGGCTCCGACGCGGCCATGCTCGACACCGCGATCAAGGACGGGACACGCCTCTTCGACCACGTGCCGCCGGACGTCTGCGGGGAGTTCGTGCGACGGGCCCACGAGGCCGGGCTCCTCGCCGCCCTCGCGGGCAGTGTGCGGGTGGGCGACCTCCCTGCGCTGACCCGCATCGGCACGGACATCGTGGGCGTGCGCGGGGCGGTCTGCGAGGGCGGCGACCGCGACGCCGGCCGGATCGACCGGCGGTTGATCGCCGCCTTCCGCGCGGAGATGGACCGGCACGCACGGGACCACGCGGCCGCCGCCATCGCCGCGGGCTGACCGCCGACATGTCGATGACGTTCGACGCGGCGGTACTGCGCTCCCCCGGGAGCCGGTTCGCCGTCGAGAAGGTGCTGCTGCACACGGGGCCGGCCGACGACGAGATCCTGGTGCGGATCGCGGGGTGCGGGATGTGCCGTACCGATCTCGCGGTCCGGAGCTCGGCAGGCCGCTCGCCGCTGCCGGCGGTCCTCGGTCACGAGGGTGCCGGGATCGTGGTCGAGACGGGCGGGCCACGCACCGGCCTGGACAAGGGGGACCATGTCGTCCTGAGCTTCGACTCCTGCGGCCACTGCCGGAACTGCCGGAACGCCTCCCCCGCCCACTGCGACTCCTTCGCCGCGCTCAACCTGTTCGGAGGGCGCAAGGAGAACGCCGCGAGGTTCACCGACGCGGCGGGGAAGGCGCTGGCCCCGCGCTGGTTCGGCCAGTCGTCGTTCGCCGAGTACGCGGTGGTCCCGGCCCGCAACGCCGTACGGGTCGACCCCGGCCTGCCCGTCGAGCTGCTCGGCCCCCTCGGCTGCGGGTTCCTCACCGGCGCCGGAGCGGTCCTCAACTCCTTCGGGGCCGGGCCCGGCGAGACCCTGGCCGTCTTCGGTGCGGGAGCGGTCGGCCTCGCGGCGGTCATGGCCGCCACTGCCTCGGGCGCGGTGACCGTGGCCGTCGACCGGCACCCCGAACGGCTCGTCCTCGCAGAACGCTACGGCGCGACACCACTGCCCGCCGCGACATCCGGCCTGTCCGCCCACATCCGGCAACTGACCGACGGTGGGGCGCACTTCGCACTGGACACCACGGCCTCCCCCGCACTGATCAACGACGCGCTCCGGTCCCTGCGCCCGACCGGCCGCCTCGGCCTGGTGGCGCGGCTGCACACCGCCCTGCCGATCGAGCCGGGGTCGCTGGACCGCGGCAGAAGCATCTCCCACATCTGCGAAGGGGACGCGGTGCCGGGCCTGCTGATTCCGCGGCTGATCGCCCTGTGGCAGGCGGGCCGGTTCCCCTTCGACGAGCTGATACGCACGTATCCCCTCGCCGACATCAACGAAGCCGAGCGCGACTGCGAAGCGGGCCGCGTCGTCAAACCGGTCGTCGTCCCGCAGGAGCGGAGCCGATGAGCACAGCATCCGTCAACGGAGGACATGTGGTCGCAACCACCCATCACGGCACCGGAGTCGAGGAGGGCGTAGGGACGACCGCGCTCCTGGTCGCGGCCGCACGGGCCATCGAGACCCACCGCCCCGACTCCCTCGCCCAGGATCCCTTCGCGGAACACTTCGTGCGCGCCGCCCCGGCGTCCGCAGGGTGGCCGACCCGCTTGCACCAGGTGCCAAACGGCGACGCGAACCCGCTGTGGGGGCGTTTCGCGCGCTACTTCGGCCTGCGGACGAGGGTCCTCGACGACTTCCTCCTCCAGTCGGTGCGGACGGCGGGCGCACGCCAGGTCGTCCTGCTCGGCGCGGGACTCGACGCGCGTGCCTTCCGGCTCGACTGGCCCCCTGGCAGCATCGTCTTCGAGATCGACAGGACCGAGGTGCTGGCGTTCAAGCACAAGGTGCTCGACGGCCTGTCGGCCACCGCCAAAGCGGCGCGCCTACCGGTCCCGGTCGATCTCCGCGCCGACTGGGTGGCGGCACTCGCCGACTCCGGCTTCGACCGTTCCGCGCCGAGTGTCTGGCTGGCCGAAGGACTGCTGTTCTACCTCCCCGCCGCCGCCGAGGCGTCCCTCGTCGCCGCGGTGGACCGGCTCAGTGCGCCCGGCAGCGCTCTGGCGTACGAGGTCAAACTCGAGCCGGACCTGATGGCCTATCGCGACAGCCCGCTCTACACCTCGACACACCAGCAGATCGGCATCGACCTGCTCGACCTGTTCGCGAAGGAGCCGAGACCCGACTCCGCGGGTGCCCTGACGAAAGGGGGCTGGTCCGCATCGGTGCACATGCCCTTCGAGTTCACCCACCGGCACGGACGCGGCCCCCTGCCCGAGGAGAACGACGCCCTGGCGGGCAACCGGTGGGTGTTCGCGCACAAGCCATGAGCACGGCTTCCGGGATGCTCCGGCTGCCCGCGGCCTACACCTCCCCGTCCCGTACTCGTGCCACGTCGCGCGGGTAGGTGCGGTGGAGCAGCCCGCAGAAGGCCGCGTTGAGCAGCATCAGGATCACCAGCACCCACAGGAAGACCGTCTGGAGCCCCAGCGCGTCGCCCAGAGCCCCGGCGCCGAGGTTGAACAGGGCGTAGGCGAGCGCCTCGGCGACGGAGATGAGGACGGCGAAGGCCGGGCCGCGCAGGTCGGGCGGGGTGACGGCCATGACGATGGGCCGGTTGACACCGGGGTTGGCCCCCTGCACGGCCGCCATCAGTCCGAAGAACAGCAGGTACGCGCCGATGCCGGGCCAGGCGAACTGTGTCCCGAGGAAGGCGAGTCCCGCGTAGAGGAGTTGGAGCGCCTGGAGGAGCCAGACGCGCCCGTGCTCGGGGCTCGCGCGGTGGACCCGGTCGGTGACGAGGCCGCCGGCCACGCTGCCGAGCAGGTATCCGATGCCGCTGGGTATCGCGACGAGCGCGGCCGTCGCGGTGCTGAAACCGCGCTCGGTCAGGAAGACGATGGCGAAGGTGGCGACCAGCAGGTGTCCGCTGAGCAGCCGTTGGACCACCATGAGGCCGAAGGTGCGGATGCCGAAGAGGCGGCGCAGGGTCTGCCGGGAGAACGCCCCCGCGGTGTCACGGGCGGCGGGCGCCGTCGTTTCGCTCGCGCCGGCGCCCGGGTCCCGGAAGAGGAACAGCACCAGCAGGGCCGCCAGCACGCACAGCGCGCCCACCACGTAGAAGCCGGTGCGCCAGCCGCCGGGGGCCTCGGCGAGCTGCGCCATGAGCGGGCCGATGACCGCGCCGAGCAGGGTCACCCCGCCGTACATCGCGCCGATCGCCCGGCCCCGGGACCCCTCGTCGAAGAGATCGGCGACGATGTCGTGGACGATGGGCTGGCCCGCGGCCGCCCCCACGGCGGCCAGCAGATAGCAGGTGAGCAGCTGCGGGAAGCCCTGGCTCAGCCCGCAGGCGGCGAGCCACACGCCCATCCACAGGCCCGTGCCGACGAGGACGCTCCTGCGGCCGGCGCGCCGCGCGGCGGCGACCCACAGCGGGCCGAACACGGCGCCGACCACCCGGCTCAGCGCCTGGAGCAGGCCCAGGTGGCTCAAGGACATGCCGAGGGGCTGGCGCATCGCGGCGAAGAGGGTGCTGACGATGGACGACTCGCTGTTGTCGGTCAGCACCGTCGGGGAGAGGACGGACAACTGCCGCCAGCGGCCGGGGACGTGCCGTCCGGCGGCGGGGCCCGCCGGCGCGGCGTCGGGACCGGAGCCGACCAGGGAGACGGAAGGGGACTTTTCGGGCATGGCGAACTCACCTCTGCCGCGCGGCGGCGTGACGGGGAGGACAGGGAGGGAGGGGAGGGAGGGGAGGGCGGGGAGGGCGGGGAGGAGACGAACGGGGTGGAGGGGCGCCTGCCGGCAGAAGGGCTCAGGAGGCGGGGGGCACCTGAGCCAGGTCGGCGTGCAGGGCGTGCAGCAGGGTGCGGTCGACGGCCGGTGTCATCGCGGCGAGTTGCAGCGGGCTCATCGCGCCGACCATCGCAAGGAGGCCGGGGTGCGCGAGCATCGGCAGGTGCCGCCGCAGGACGTCCGCGGCGCCCGGCGCCTCGACGATGCGGTGCAGCGGGGTGGTGACCGACAGCTCCGCCGCGGGGAACTCCTCCGCCGAGGGCAGGGGTGCGCTGGAGCGCTCGACCTGCTCGCGCTGGGCCCGTAGCAGCAGGTGTTCCCCGGTGACCGGGCCCTCGGCGGGCAGGCCGAGGCGCTCGTACTGCCCGGCGGGGGCGTCGCAGGCCCGCATCCGCTCCACCAGGAGCGTGGCCATGCGCAGCTCCAACGCCTCGTCGAGGAGCGGGTGTTCCTGGTCGGGGTCGATGGCGAGGTCGTAGAGGCGGGTGCCGAGGTTGTAGGGGTTGCCGACGGCGAAGCCCGGCAGGCTGAGGACGGGGACTCCCTTGGTGAAGGGGAGCGGGCCTTCGAGGGTCGCGTCGCGCAGCTCGCCCGGGGAGAAGCGGCTGTCCATGTGGGTGGGCATGAGCGTGTACTCGCGCAGCGGCTGGTTGTCGGGCCGGACGGATGCCCGCATGTACACGTAGCGGCCGTCGGTGACGTTGACGTGGGCGCCGTAGGAGCCGAAGAGACCGGCCTCGCGGACGGGACGGTCGTCGGCGGTCGTGTCGCCGAGCGGGACGCCGAGCATGTCGGGGGTGCGCTCGAGGCCGAAGAAGTCCAGCAGGGTGGGGCCGATGTCGATGGTCTGGACGAGGGCGGAGCGGCGGCCGGTGGCGCGGGTGCGCGGGTCCCAGACGAAGAGCGGGGTGTGGATGTTCTCGTCGAACCAGGGCTGGACGTTCTTGCCCCACCAGCCGTGTTCGCCGAGCAGGAAGCCGTGGTCGGTGCAGACGATCAGGAGCGTGTCGTCCCACAGGCCGTGGGCGTCGAAGGCGTCCAGGACCCGGCCGAGCGAGGTGTCGCACATGGTGAGCAGGGCGGCGTACTCGTGGCGGGCGTGGGCGACGGTCCGCTCGTCCTCGGTGACGCGCTTGTAGTCGGGCCAGTCGAAGTGCGGGCCGTCGTAGGCCGCGTCGCGGGCGGCGTAGTGCTTCTTGTGCTCGGCGTAGGAGAAGAACGGCTCGTGCGGGTCGAAGGTCTCGATCTGCACGAACCAGCGGTCCTCGTCCCGGTTGGTGGCGATGAACTCAAGGCCGGCGTCGAAGGTGAGGTTCTGCGGGTGGTCGGCGGGGTCGGCGAGGTGCCGGCGGTTGACCCAGTCCTGCCGCCAGATCCGGCCGCGGCGCAGGGTGTGCGTCGGCGGGATGTCCGGGTCGGCGACCTGGCCCTTCCACTTGTCGCCCTCCTGGCCGCGGAAGAACTCGAAGGAGTTGTAGCGCTGGTGGTAGGTGGCGCCGCCGTCCTCCCAGTAGTGCTGGTGGTCGGTGACGAGGTGGGTGTAGACGCCGTCCTCCGAGAGCATCTGCGGCACGGAGTCGTCGAAGGGCTCCAGCGGCCCCCAGGAGCGGTGCAGGAAGTTCGGGCGGCCGGTGTGCATCTCGCGGCGCGCCGGCATGCAGGGCATGGAGCCGCCGTAGCACTGGTCGAAGACGGCGGTGTGCTCGGCCAGCCGCTGGAAGTTGGGGGCGTGGGTCCAGTCGCAGCCGTAGGGCGGGAGCATCTTCCGGTTGAGGCTGTCGAACATGACCATGACGGCTTTCACGCGGGATCTCCCTCATGGCCGGGGCGGGCCTCGCCCTCGCTGTGGACGTCGTGTCCGGTGTCGCCGTGGTCCGCGAGCACGCGGCGGGTGTGTTCCAGCCAGGCGATCCAGGCGTCGATCTGCCGGACGCCCTCCAGGTGCAGCAGCTCGTTCAGCAGCCGGGCGCGGGGCGCGTCGATCTCGGGCAGGGCCTCGTCCAGGCGAAGGGTGCGGTCCCGTCCCCGGGAGTGCGCGACCTGGGCGCGGCGGTGGGCGAGTTCGGTGTCGATGAGTTGCAACGGCAGGTCCGCGTCGAGCATCCCGGCGAACAGGAGGCGGGCGACGAACTCGGGGTCCTGGAAGCGGCTCGGCGGTTCGTACGGGGAGTGGGCCCAGTCGATCAGCGCCTCACGGCCGGCCTCGGTGAGCCGGTAGACCTTGGCGTCGGGGGCGCCGTCCCGGGCGTCCGCCTCCCAGGTGATCCACCCCTGGTCCGTCATGCGGCCGAGCAGCCGGTAGACCTGGCTCTGGTGGACGCCGGAGCGCAGGAAGCGCCCCTCTCGCTCCAGCCATCGCCGCAGGTCGTAACCGCTCTGCGGCCGCATGGCGAGCACACCGAGCAGCACGTGCTCGAATTTCACGCGACTCCCCCACTCCTGACGCGTCGGCCTCGACGGCCTTGACGCGGCGCTTCCCTAGGTGCAGATTCACCTAGGTGCATAGTGTTATAGGTGGAAGGCGCGACACGTCAATGGATACGACCGCCGGAAATTCGGCGCCCTGCTGCACGGGCCCACGTCCGACCGGCGCGCCCCCGCCGATGAGGACCGCCCGCCCGGCCGCCCGGGAACTGCGACCGCTCCCGCACGAGCAGCGGACGCTGGCCGGTGGCACCTTCGCCATGGGCGACGCCTTCGCCGAGGGCTACCCGGCCGACGGCGAACTCCCGGTCCACGACGTCACGTTGTCCCCGTTCGCCATCGACGCGACCACCGTGACCAACGCACACTTCGCCCGGTTCGCCCGTGCCACCGGGCACGTGACGGATGCCGAACGCGCCGGGTCGTCGGCGGTCTTCCACGCCTACGCACTCGCCGGGCCGGCCGATGTCCTGGGCCGTTCCCCGTCCGCCCCCTGGTGGCTGGAGGTCCGCGGTGCCGACTGGCGCCGCCCGTACGGCCCGCTCAGCGGCGTCGACGGCCTCGACGACCACCCCGTCGTCCACGTCAGCCTCCGCGACGCCCTCGCCTACTGCGCGTGGACCGGCCGCGCCCTGCCCACGGAGGCGCAGTGGGAGTACGCGGCCCGTGGCGGCCTGCACGGCGCGCGCTACGCCTGGGGCGACGAGCTGACCCCCGGCGGCGAGCACCACTGCCATGTCTTCCAGGGCACCTTCCCCTCCGCCCCCACCGGCGCCGACGGCTGGTTCGCCACCGCGCCGGTCCGTGCCTTCCCGCCCAACGGATTCGGCCTGTACGACATGGCGGGCAACGTCTGGGAGTGGTGCGCCGACGGCTTCGACCCCACCTGGTACGCCCGCTCCCCGCGCCGGGACCCCCACTGCCCGGCACCGGACACCCCGGACGCCCGGCACGTCCTGCGCGGCGGCTCGTACCTCTGCCACCCCTCCTACTGCAACCGCTACCGCGTCTCGGCCCGCACCGCCACCACCGCCGACTCCTTCAGCGGCAACTGCGGCTTCCGCACGACGAGCCGGGCTCACTCATCCGCAGAGAGGCCTCCGGACTGCGCCCCCGCGGACGCATGAGGTAAGAACACATCCGTGACCGAACCACCCCAGACCACCACTCAGCACGCGTTCATCGCCCTCGCGCCGCCGGACGACGCGAAGAACGAGCTGGCGCACGCGCTGAGCCCGGCCTACGCCGCCCACCCCGACCTGCGCTGGAACCGCATCGAGGACTGGCACATCACCCTGGCCTTCCTGGGCGAGCTGCCGGTGCGGACCGTCCAGCGGCTTCGTTCACCCCTCGCCGACCTGGCGGCCGTCCGCCCCTCCCTCGAACTGGCGCTCATCGGTGGCGGACACTTCGACGAGCGGGTGCTGTGGAGCGGCATCGAGGGCGATCTGGACGGACTGCACGAGCTGGCCGAAGCGGTACGGGAACGGGTCAGGGACTGCGGCGTCGACTTTGCCGAACGTCCGTTGCGTCCCCACCTCACGCTGGCCCGCGCCCGCCGCTACGACAACGCGTCCGTGACGGCGGCGGCCGCCTGCCTCGACGGATTCACCGGACGCCTTTGGCGCACCGAACGCCTTCACCTGGTCGGCAGCACGACGCGAGGACACGCAGGTCCGCGGCGCTATCAGGACATCGACGCATGGCCCCTGGCCGCTGGGCGGGAGCATCCCGGTCCGAAGCCGCCACAGACTGCTGTACTCGAGCACCAGGACGGCTCGGCCCCGCGATGATGCCGGCTCGGAGCGCCGGTCGAGGAGTCGTGGGTCAGTTGAAAGCTGCTGTGAGAGAGCCTCAGGCACCCCTGCGGCGTATGTGCAGATGGCCCTCGCGGGGGAACGACGGCGGCGCCGCGGGCAGGACTCTGTCGAGGCCGTACCGGCTCTTGTGCGCCACGCGGCACGAGGCCGGGTTGTCCACCTGGTGCAGGAGTTCCAGATGCTCCAGCGCATCGGCCTCCAGGACGTCGAAGGCCCAGTCGGTAAGAGCCTCGACCGCGCGCGGCGCCACACCCCGCCCGCGCGCATGTGCCGCGGTCCAGTAACCCACCTCGGCCGACGGTTTCCCGGGGGCCACCTCCTTGAGAACGGCATGGCCCGCCAACTGCCCGTGGGGCACGTCGGGTTGTGCTTCAAGAATCGCGAACCCGAACCGGTCCTGCGCCGCCCAGCCTCGCTGCTGGCCGCGCACCCACTCCATCGCATCGCCCTCGTTCTCCACAGCCGAGCCGGTCCAGTGGCGCAGGACGGGATCCCGGAACACGTCGACGAGGGCAGCAACGTCGTCCGTGCGCCAGGGGCGAAGGACGAGGGCGGGAGCGGTTGGCGTGGCGCCTGAATGCAGGGTGACGGTGTCGTTCACCAGCCGATCGTATGCGGCAACGCTCGTGCGCGCCGCCCCCTCGCATGCCCCGCCCCCCATGCCTCAGGACTTCAGTCGAGGTGCTCCACGGCCGTCAGGTGGTACGTGGTGTCCAGCCAGAAACCCTGGCCGGTGTCGGCCTTGATCTCCAGGACGTACTGGCCGGGTACGAGCGGCTCCACCGCGCCCCACAGGCCCCAGGCGTGACGTCGGGTGAACCCGGTGCGGAAGGAGCCCGAGAACTGCGACAGGACCAGCTCCACCCCGTTCAGGTGAGCGGTCGCCTCGGCCACCGGCATGGTCAGCGGCGTCGCCGAATGGCTGTGCGTGTGCTGGATGTTGATCACCGGGAAGAAGAGCGGGCGCCCCGCAGGTATCTCGCAGGTGCGCACCACCTTGCCGCCGTACGTCCCCGCCAGGAACCACAGGTCGCGCGGCTGCTTCCACCCGGCGTGCTCACCGGTCTTGTCCCGCACGGGACTGAGTTCCTTCGGAGCCGACAGCGCCCACTTCCACCAGCGACCCGCCAGTTTCCCGCCGTCGTCGTCCGTCAGTTGCCACGTCGTCCCGGCCGGTGCCTCGGTCATCGTTTCCCCACCCTCGCACGAGGGCCCCGACCTCCGGGGCCCTTGATCATGGGCGGACTTTACCCGGGCCCCGGCGAGCCGGTGCGTCAGGCCTCACGTGCTGTCCCACCAGGACGGGGCCTCCCCCGCTACGGTGTGCCGGTGCCGACTCCCCTGTTGCTCTGCGCCGACCCACTGCGACCCACCCGCTGCGATCCGCACTTCGCGGCGCAGGCCGCCGTCGCGCGCACACTCGGGGCGGGTGTGGCCCTCGTCGATCACGACGCCCTGCTGGCGGGACGTGCCGGGGAGGCGGTACGACGCGTTCCGCAGGGGCTCGGTCCGCTCTGGTACCGCGGGTGGATGATGACGGCCGAGGTCTACGCGGACCTCGGCGCCGCACTGGAGGAGCGCGGCGCCCGTTTGTGCACCACGGCCGCGATGTACCGCTCGGCACACGAACTTCCCTCCTGGTACGAGACGTTCACCGACGTCACTCCGGCCAGCGCCTTCATGCCCTGCCGCCCCGGTCTCCCGCCCACGGCCGCGCAGCTGGCGGATCTGGCCTCGGCCCTGCCTCCCGGGCCGGGCGTCGTGAAGGACTTCGTCAAGTCCCGCAAGGACGACTGGGACGGGGCGTGCCACCTCCCCGATCTCGCCGACACCGCGGCCGTGCACCGGGTCGTGAGCCGCTTCGTCGCGCTCCAGGAGGAGTTCCTCACGGGCGGCGTCGTGCTGCGCGCCTTCGAGTCGTTCGACCGTGCGGCGGGCGAGGCTCGCGTGTGGTGGCTGGACGGGGAGCCCCTCGCGATCACGGCACACCCCGACACCCCCGGACTCCTGCCGCGCCCCGACCTGACGGAGATCCAGCCGCTCGTACGCCGGCTGGGCTGCCGTTTCGTCACCACCGACGTCGCTCGCCGGACGGACGGTGCCTGGCGGGTGGTCGAGGTGGGCGACGGCCAGGTCAGCGACCTGCCGTCCGGCATCGACCCGGCCGCGGTTCTGGCCCCGCTGATCCGTCGAAGCTGATGTGCCCCGCCGGTGGCAGGCGGGGCACATGCAGACTTCACACACAGGGACGTACGCGTTCCGGCTCGGCGCCGCAACGGCCAGGGCCTCAACTCTTGCGGGCCACACCGCAGTACGCGACCTCCACGGCCTCTTCCGCGGGCTGCATGTCGTCGGGGCGCCAGGCCGACGTGGCGACGACGCCGGGGGCCACGGTCTCGAGACCGGTGAAGTAGGAGGCGATCTCTTCCGGCGAGCGCAGGTGGTAGGTGTTGGCCGACTGCGCGTTGTAGGCGGTCACGGCCGTGTTCAGCGCGTCGTTGGTGTTGATCCCGTCGCTCAGGGCCACGTAGCTTCCGGCGGGCAGCGCCTCCAGGTAGGTGGCGACCAGTTCCCGGGGGTGGTCGGCGTCCGACAGCTGCCCCATGATGCCGAGCAGAGTCAGGGCGACCGGCTGGCTGAAGTCCAGGGTGTCCGCCGCCTCGGCCAGGATGCGTTCCGGGTTCCGGACGTCCTCCGATATGTACGCGCACGCCCCCTCCGGGCTGCTCGTCAGCAGGGCACGGGCGTGGGCGAGGACGAGCGGGTCGTTGTCGACGTAGACGATCCTGCTGTCCGGCGCGATGCGCTGGGCCACCTCGTGGGTGTTGTCGGCGGTGGGCAGCCCGGTGCCGATGTCGAGGAACTGCCTGATGCCGGCCTCGGCCGTGAGGAAGCGCACGGCACGCGTGAGGAAGGCGCGCTGCAGCCGGGCCACGGCCGCGAATTCCGGGAAGGTCGACAGAATGGCATCGCCGACCTCACTGTCTACGGGGTAGTTGTCCTTGCCGCCCAGCAGGTAGTTCCAGACACGGGCCGAGTGCGGGCGGTCCGTCTGCAGCCTGCTCTTCACATCAGCGTTCACATCATCCATGGGCATAGCTTCACACGGCGCAAGGGGTGGCAAGGTCAACTCGGATGCGACAGACCTCTTTTCACGCTCCGTGGACAGGGCCGGCCCCCTCGCCGGAGCGGCAGGAGGCCGCCTGTTCCCGGCACTCCTGCCACCCCGCGCGTGCGGTCAGCCCACGGTGACCATCCGGGCCTTGCTCGGTACGCCGGCCGAGTCGAGCGCGAACAGCAGATAGCTGCCGGGCAGCGCCACTCCCGGGTCGGAGGGGATGCTGAGCGTGTACGACGTCGTGCTGTTGCGGGTGAACGTGAGCGGTACGCGGCGCTGGTCGTTGTCCGTGGAATGGGTGGCCGCCCCCGCCCGCACCAGGGCGAACGAGGTGACCGCCGAGTCCGTGGTCACGGGGACGGTCGCACCGTGGGCGACGCGAGCGGGCACGGTGCCGGTGATGACCGGGCGGGTGCGCTCGGTGCCGTCGGCGTTGAGCAGGTAGGGAGGTGTGAACACGGCGCCGTCGGCGTGGTTGGTGGCGCAGTCGCCGCACAGACCGCCGCCGCCGGAGAAGATGCGCCCGTCGGGCAGCAGGTTGGCCACGCTGTGGTAGTTGCGCGGCACGGCCATGCTCGCCATACGTGTGAACTGCCCCGTCGCCGGATCCCATATCTCCGGTGTGAGCGAGGAGGTCGCGTCGCTGAACGGCACCGGGTAGGACTGCCCGCCGAACACGGCGACCTTGCCGTCCGGCATGACCACGCTGTTGCTGAAGGCGCGGGCGAAGTCCATGTCGCCGGTGCGCGCGGCCACCGGTGTACCCCCGCCGTTGAGGTCGACGGTGTACGCGCGCCGGGTGGCCGTCGTGTTCTCGTAGGCGGTCGCGCCGCCCAGGGTGAGCAGTTTGCCGATGTCGTACGCGACGGCGTTGCCGTTCATGGCGTCCGCGCTGTCGGCTCGCGTACCGGCGGCCGTGACGGAGCCGTCGCCCTCGGTGGAGATCCAGTTCATCTGCTTGCTCGGCCCCAGCTGGAGGACGCGGCCGTCCGAAGTGGCGTGCAGCCACTGGTGGTTGTCGGCACGGTACGGGCCCGCCGGGTCGGCGGTCATGGTGGTGGTCACGGGTACGCCGGACAGCTTGCGCCAGGTGCCGGTGGCCGGCGACCAGACCTCACCGTCCTTGCCGCCGCGGGCCCCGCTCCAGGAGCCGCCGAGGACGAAGGCGTCGCCGCCTGAGAGCAGGGTCATGGCCTGGTAGCCGCGGGCGATGTTCATGTCGCCGGTGGCCGACCAGGTGTCGGTGGCCGGATCGTAGATGCTCGCGCGTTCGGCGTTGCTGCCGCCGGTGACCAGCACCCGGCCGTCCTTCAGGACCGCGATGCCGGGGCAGAACATGTCGTGCCGGGTGTTGTCGACGCGCCGCTGTGTGACGACTCCGGTGCCGAGGTCCATGATCGCCGTCTGGGTGTAGCCGTTGCTTCCGCCGAAGCGGTCGACGCCGTACGCGGACCAGGCGAGCAGTTTGTTGTTCGGCAGCAGGGCGGTGGCCACCGGAACCAGCGGGAAGCCGGTGATCCGTCCCCAGGAGCCGGCGGTCGCCGGGTTCGCCGGGGCGCTGAGGCGGATCTCCGCCGCCGAGGACCACGGCCCGCGCCCGCCCGCCTCCGTGGTGGCCGTCAGGCGCACGTAGCGCGCGCTGACGGTACGCGAGAAGGTGGCGCCCTTGACGGTGTCGTCGTCCTTCCAGGTGCCGCTGGCGACCGGGGTTCCGAACGTGGTGCCGTCCGTACTCGTCGTGACGGTGTAGGCGCCGACCCGGCCGTTGGCACCGGACCGGCGCGGCTGGTAGGTGAGGGCCGAGACGTCGCGGGCGCTCTTCATGTCGATGGTGATGCTGTGCGGCAGGGGCACGGCGGTGCCGGAGTACCGGCTGTGCCACATGGTGTCCGGATCGCCGTCGAGGACGTTGGCGGCGGCGTTCGCCGCAGCGCCCGCTTCCTCGTCGCTCGCTGTCGCGGTCCACCCCGTGCGCGGCAGGTCGACGACGGAGGCGGGTGAGCCGGGGTCGCCGAGGAGGTTGATCTCGGCCGCGGACGACCAGGGGCCACGGTTGCCGGCCTCGCTCGTCGCGGTGAGCCGCACGTACCGGGCACCCTGGGCGGCGAAACTCAGGGTCTTGGCGGTCGCGTCGTCGCCGAGGGTGCCGGAGGCGACGGCGGAACCCCAACTCGTACCGTCGGCGCTCAGGTGAATGGCGTACGAACCCACCCTGCCGTTGGGGCTGTTGGTGCGCGGCTGGTAGACGAGCGCGGATACGACAGCCGTCCGGTGCATGTCGACGGTGAGGGTGTGCGGCAGCGGTGCGGCGGTGCCGCTCCACTTGCTGTGCCAGATGGTGGCGGTGCTTCCGTCGAGCACGTTGGCGGCGCGTCCGTTCTCGGACGCCGTCTCCTCGTCGCTCGCGGACACGGTCCAGCCGTCCCTCGGCAGGACGGGCGCGGTCGGTTCCATGGCATCCGCGGGCACCACGGGCTCGTGCGGAGCCGCCATCGGGTGCCGGGGGTCGGGCGCGCCGGCGCCGATGGCCGCGGTGGCCGCGCCGCCTCCCGTCAACGGAAGCAGCGCGGCGACGACGGCGGCGAGCGCCAGGGCGATGAGGCCGGTGGATCTGAGTCTGCCGTGCGGGCAGAGCCGGAACAGACGGGTCAGCATGAGGTCCCCCCGTAGGTGCGCGACAGGCGCACAGATGAGGGCATGACCATGCCAATGGGTCGAGTGGGTGTAAAGGGCGGTCTCGCGCCAATCGGCCGAGTTGCGCGTCCGCATGGGCCCCCGCCGCGTAGTGTGCGGCGACGCATCGGCGCACGTGCACTGGTACGCACGCAGTAGTTGACCCCTGCGCAGGTGACGTGCTCGCCGTACTCCAACTACGCCCGCGGAGAGCGGGATTCACCGCTGCCCAGCAGGTCACCGGCGTGCACAGAGGCGGCAGGCCGCGCGCCGTGCCCATGACGAGCCCGGCCGCAGCGTGGACCGCCGCGCCCGGGGCAGTCATGGGCACGGCAAAGCCCCGGGCGCGGTGGCGGGACCTCGCGACTCGGCCGATGCCGTCACATCGGCGGATCCGACGCCGGTCGCCGTGTCACGGGGCACGTTCCCCTCTCGACAGGAGAAGACCGTGACCCTGGTACGCCTTCGAAGACGCGGGCGCTCACGGAGCGGGCCCGCGCCCCGCACGGCGGGCTTCCTGCCCGTCCTGGCCCTCATCGGTCTCGTACTGGTGGCTCCCGCGCAGGCACGCGCGGACACCGCCTTCTCGGCGAAGATCGACTTCGGCGCCGCGGCCACCGTGCCCGTGAGCGGTTACGCACTCGACTACGGACAGTCCTTCGGCGCCCGCACCGGCGCCGACCAGGGCTCCGGACTCAGCTACGGCTGGGTGGGCCTGACGAACAGCACCCCGCTCGACCTGACCGGCAACGGCCGGGACAGAGGCACCGCGGAGCCCGACCGGCTCCTCGCGACCTTCGTGCACATGCAACTCCCCGCCTCGTCGGCCGGCGTGAAGACCCCGGGCCGGTGGGAGATGGCCGTCCCCGACGGCACCTACACGGTGACGGTCGCCGTGGGCGACGCCACGAGCGTGGACAGCACCCACGCGCTCCAGGTCGAGAACCAGAACGCGGTCGACGGCTTCGTCCCCACGTCCACCACCCGGTACCGGACCGCGACCGTGCACCCGACCGTGACGGACGGCCGGCTGACGATCAGTCCGCTCGGCGGCAGCAACACGAAGATCGCGTACGTGACCGTCGCCCCGCTCACCGACGCCGCCGCTCATCCGGAGGTCAGGACGGTGACCCCGGCGAACACGGCGACCGGCGCGACACCGACCGGCAGCGTCGTGGCGGACCTCCGCCTGGTGGGCCCCGGCGTCGACGCCGCGAGCCTCACCTCGAGCACGGTCACCCTCCAGGAATCGGCCACCGGAGCGGCCGTGCCCGCCCACGTGATCACGAGCGGAGGCGGCGACGTCATCAACCTGTCGCCGACAACGGCGCTCAAGGCGAACACCCGCTACCGCTTCACGGTCACCAGCGGCGCCCGGGACCTGGACGGGCGGGCCTTCACTCCGTGGACGTCGGTGTTCACCACCGGAGCGGGCAGCGGCACCGGCAGCATCGCCTTCGACAAGGTGGCCACGTCGGCGACGGGCAGGAGCTTCGCCTCCGTGCTGAAGGGCCCCGACGGCAAGCTGTACGCGTCCACGCTGGACGGCTACATCATGCGCTACACCATCGCCGCCGACGGCACCCTCAGCGGCGCGGAGACGATCTCGACCGTGCGTACGGACGCGACGGCCCGCGGACTGCCGGGAGCACCCAACCGCTCCGTCATCGGGATGGCGTTCGACCCGTCCTCCACGGCGGCCGCCCCGATTCTGTGGATCACCTCCAACACCATGTACGCGGGAGGCACGCCGAACGAACCGGACTGGTCCAGCAGCATCGCCAGGCTGAGCGGTCCGGGGCTCGCCACGTACACCGAGGTCATCAGCCACCTGCCCCGCTCCGTGAAGGACCACGAGACCAACTCCCTCGCCTTCGGACCGGACGGTGCCCTGTACGTGACGCAGGGCGCCAACAACGCCATGGGCGCCGCCGACCCGACGTGGGGCAACCGTCCCGAGCACCTGCTCAACGCCGCCGTACTGCGGCTCGACCCGGCCAAGCTCCCGGCGTCCGGCGCGGTCGACGTGCGGACCGAGAGCCCGGGAACGTACGACCCGTTCGCCGCCGACGCGCCCCTGACCCTCTACGCGACGGGCGTGCGGAACGCCTACGACCTGGTGTGGCACACCAACGGCCACCTCTACACACCTACCAACGGGTCCGCGGCCGGGGGCAACACACCCGCCACGCCCACCCCGCTGCCCGCCGCCTGCTCCCGCCGGATCGACGCGGCGACGGCCGGTGCCTACACGGGTCCGACCGTGCCGGGGATCACGTCCAACCCCGTGGCGGAGACCGACTACGTCTTCGACGTCAAGAAGAACCGGTACTACGGGCATCCCAACCCGGCCCGCTGCGAGTGGGTACTGGCCGGGGGCAACCCCACGTCGGGCACCACTCCCTTCGAGGTCACCGGCTACCCGGTGGGTACCCAGCCCGACCGCAATCTGGACGCGGCCGGGATGTACGACGCCGGGCTGCACGCCTCCGCCGACGGGGTCGTGGAGTACCGGGGCGACGCCTTCGGCGGCGCGCTCAAGGGCACGCTCCTCGTGGTCCGTTACAGCAGCGGGCAGGACATCGAGGTGTTCGGCGTCGACGCGCAGGGGAAGTTGTCGGCGCCCACGACGGGCATCACCGGGTTCACCGGGTTCCAGCAGCCGCTGGACATCACGGAGGACACGTCCAAGGGCACGCTGTACGTCACGGAACAGGGCGCCTCGAAGATCACCCTGCTCCGGCCCAGGGTGACGTCGGCAGCCGGGTCGGCCGGGCACTGACGACGCGGGACAGCGCGGTGCGCCGCATGAGCGACGCACCGCGCGGAGTGGGGATGTCAGCCGTGCGAGACGTTGAGCCCGTAGAAGGCGACGCGCGCGCCCTTGGTCGTGCTGCTGGACGAGGACTGGTTGTAGGAACCGGCCTTGAAGTACTGCTTGTACGGGAAGAACGACGAGGGTATGGCGTAGTGGGTGGTGCTGCCGTTGACGGTCACGTCGAGCGTGTTTCCACCGGAGACGGCGATGGTGTAGCTCCACGTCTTGCCGACCGCCACATGTCCCACCGTGTGCGTCGTCTGGCCGCCGGACGGCGAGTTCTCCGTACCCACCACGATGTCGCCGCTCGACCGGTAGTACAGCTCCACCAGGGGCTTGGTGGAACTTCCGCCGCTGCCGAGGTGGATCTGACCGACGCACACGTTGGACGTGACGGAGACGACGCGCAGGGTCGCGTTCAGCTTGTGGCTGCCGCCGAGTGACCAGTCGGCGGCGCTGCCGCTGCGATTCATCTCCCGCAGCTCGGACCGGGCGTAGTTCGAGTTGGGGGTGGTGACGCCCTTCTCGGGCGCCCAGAAGGTCATCGCGCCGTCGCGGGTGTCGGTGTAGAAGTACGCGTCCTGGAAGCCGTTCGCGCCCTGGAGCCGCGACGAGGAGATGGTGGTCGGCGAGCCGGGCGAGCCGACGGGCTCCTGCAACTGCCACACGGACAGGTCGAAGTTGCCGCCGGGCGCCTTGCCGGGATCGGCCGCGCTGGCACTGGGGCCGCCGAGCAGGGTGAGGGCGCAGACGATGCCGGCGACCGCGGCGGCGGACAGGGTTCTGGTGCGGTGCATGGGGGGTTCCTCCAGGGCTTGGACGACGACTCGCGTTCACATATCTGAAGGTTGGGTTCACTTATGAACCCGACGTGCGCTGAACCTAAAGGTCTGAACCAGCACAGTCAAGGGAATGAACAGAGCCGTCGACCACCCACGTGCCGGGCCGCGTCACGCCGCCAACCCGACGACGCACCGCGGCACTTCGGAAGCGCGGTCTAGGAGACCCAGGTTCCCGTCAGCGACTGCACCGCCGAGCCGTCGAGGTCTTTGAGCTTGGCCGCGACGAAGGCGCGCGCCCTGTCCGAGGTCTGCACACGGAAAGCGGGCCGTTCGGCGACGAGCAGCTCGATCAGCTCCTCGGCGACGTCCTGCGGTGTCTGCGCGTCGGCGAATGCGTCTCGAGTGCGTGCGAGACAGGCCGACAGGGCCCCGGAGTACGGTCCTTCCGTCTCCGGCGCGCGGTCGTCGATGCCTACGTTGTTCACGAACTCGCTCGCTACGGCGCCGGGCTCGACGACGCTGACGGAGACACCGGTGGTGGCCGCGACGGGTGCCAGGGACTCCATGAACCCCTCGACGGCGAACTTGGCCGCGCAGTACGCCTCGTTGAAGGGCTGCCCGACGATTCCGCCGACACTGGTCACCGTCACCACGCGACCCCGACTCGCGCGCAGCAGTGGCAGGGCCGCCCGGGTGACATGCAGTACGCCGAAGAAGTTGACCTCCATCACCGCGCGTACGTCCTCGACGCTCCCGAGTTCCAGGGTCCCGACGTGTCCGGCTCCGGCGTTGTTGACCAGAGCGTCGAGTCGGTCGAGGCCGGTCAGGCATGCCTCGACGGCGGCAGGGTCGGTCACATCCAGCCTGCGTACGTCGAGGCTGACTCCTGCCTCACGGGCAGCTGTTTCGAGGGGGCCCGCCTTGGCGGTGTCGCGCATCGTGGCCATCACGTGCCAGCCGCTGCGCGCTGCCGCAACAGCGGTGGCGAGACCGATTCCCGAGGACGTTCCGGTGATCAGAACTGTTTTGACGCTCATTTCAGTGACATCCGTTCACGACAGCAGTGGATCTTGATCGTCAGTATGGTGCCGGCGCCTCTCGCACCGGGGCAGGGCCGCACCGCCGCAGAGGTCCTCGTGGGCCCCTGCGCCCGTTCAGCGTCCGGTGTCCTCCGCGAGCCGTCGCGACACCGCGCGTGCCGTCGCCCGGACGGCCGGTCCGTATCCGGCGTCGGGGAAGCCGGTGCTGGGGGCGACCACCGACAGGGCCGCGACCACCTCGCGGCCGTCACGGACCGGGGCCGCCACCGTACTCATCGGCCACGGCCGGGTCTGCGCCCCCGTGGCGTAGTCGCGGCGGCGCACGTCGGCGAGGAAGCGCCGCAGGTCACCGGGGGTCTCGATGCCGTCGGCGCCCTGCTCGGGAAGGAAGGCGCCGATGATCCGCTCCTGCACCTCGGCCGGGGCGAAGGCGAGCAGCACCAGGCCGACGCCGGTCGATGTCAGCGGTACCCGGCCGCCCACCCGGTAGCTGACGGGGCCGGCGTCGAGCGCCGAGAGCCGCTCGACGAGCAGTGCCTCGTTCTCGTCGCGGACCGCGAGCAGCACGTGCTGCCGGGTCACGTGGAACAGGTCCTCCATGAACGGCATCGCCACCGCCCGCAGCCCGTGCCCGCGGGGAGCCAGCGACGCCGTCTCCAGGAGGCGCAGTCCCACCACGAACCGGCCGTCCTCCAGCCGCTCCAGCGCCCCGGCCCGCATAAGCGACCGCGCGAGCCGCAGCGCCGAACTGCGCGGGACACCGGCGCGCCGCGCAAGCTCCGCGAGAGTCTGCGCACGATGCTCGTGGTCGAACGTGCCGAGCAGCGCGAACGCACGGTCGACCACCGGCTGCCCTTCGGCCGGACGGCCGCCCCGGCGGCCCGCACCACCGCTTCCGGGACTCTCTGTTCCATTCATCGGCATCACCGATGCCAGCGTACGACCGCATTCCTACGGTGGCAGATGTACCTCACACCCAGGCAGGCGCCCCGCCCCGCGCGGGCACCCGCACCACCGCCCCTCAGCAGGGAGACCCCATGACCAGGACAGGGCTCGTCGACGTCCACGCCCACTTCGTCACCGGCGACTACATCGCCGCGGCCCGCGCCGCGGGCATCGACCACCCGGACGGGATGCCGGGCTGGCCCGAGTGGAGCGTCGCGAAGCAGCTCGAGCTCATGGAGCGCGGCGGCATCGCCAAGGCCTGCCTCTCGGTGTCGTCCCCCGGTGTGCACTTCGGCGACGACAAGGCGGCCCGCGCCCTCGCCCGCGAGGTGAACACCTTCGGAGCCGGTGTCCGGGCTGCCCACCCCGACCGGTTCGGCCACTTCGCGTCCCTCCCGCTGCCCGACGTCGACGGCGCCCTGGAGGAAGCGGCGTACGCACTCGACGTGCTCGGCGCCGACGGGGTCGCCGTCGAGACCAACCACCACGGCCGCTACCTCGGCGACCCGGCCTTCGCCCCGCTGTGGGCGGAGCTCGACCGACGCGGCGCGATCGTCTTCGTCCACCCCACCTCCCCGCCCGGCGCCGACGCGGTGGCTCTCGGCCGTCCGCGCCCGATGCTGGAGTTCCTCTTCGACACGGCCCGCACGGCGAGCGACCTCCTGCTGACCGGTGTTCTCGCCCGGCACCCGGGCATCCGCTGGATCTTCACCCACGGCGGCGGCGCGCTGCCCCTGCTGGCCGACCGGATCGAGCTGTTCCGCCCGCTGCTGGACGGCGGGGCGCTGGGCAAGGCGGGCCCGGAGGCACCGGACACCATCGAGCAGCTCGGCCGCCTCTGGTACGACATGGCCGGCACTCCCTTCCCGCGGCAGATCCCCGCGCTCGACGCGGCGTTCGGCACCGACCGGCTGCTGTACGGCAGCGACTACTGCTGGACGCCCCTCGATGCCGTTCTCGCCCAGGTCGACTCCCTGGACACGGCGGTGCAGCCCGCCGACGGGACCTGGCGCGACCTCACCACAGGCAACGCGGACCGCCTGCTCGCGTCCCGGTCCCGGTGACCCCGTGCTTCAGGCGTCCCCGGATGCCGTGGGCGCCAGCCACACGGCGGCCAAAGGCGGCAGGCGCACGGTGATCGAGGCTGCCATGCCGTGCCAGGGGCGGTCCTCCGCGGGGAGCGGCCCGGTGCTCACGACGCCGCTGCCGCCGTACGTGACCGCGTCGGTGTTGAGGATCTCCGTCCAGCTGCCGTGCGAGGTGGTGGGAACGCCGAGGCGGACGTCGCTGCGCACGAGCGGCGAGAAGTTGAAGACGGCAAGCAGCGGAGTGCCGTCGGCCGCGTGCCGCAGGAAGGCGAGGACGTTGGTGTCGGCGTCGTCCGCCACGGTCCAGGTGAAGCCGGACGGGTCGGTGTCGCGTTCCCACAGGGCGGGATGCTCCGCGTAGCGGCGGTTCAGGTCGCCGACCAGACGCTGGATTCCCCGGTGGTCCTCGTGCGCGGGCCAGTCCGGCGCCAGGAGTCCCCAGTCCGGGCCGTGTGCTTCGGACCATTCGGCGCCCTGGGCGAACTCCTGGCCCATGAACAGGAGTTGTTTGCCGGGGTGGGCCCACATGAAACCGAGGTAGGCGCGGTGGTTGGCGCGCTGCTGCCACCAGTCGCCGGGCATCTTGGAGACCAGGGAGCGTTTGCCGTGCACGACCTCGTCGTGGGAGATGGGCAGGACGTAGTTCTCGCTGTAGGCGTACACCATCGAGAACGTCATCTCGTGGTGGTGGAACCTGCGGTGCACCGGCTCGTGGCTCACGTACTCCAGCGAGTCGTGCATCCAGCCCATGTTCCACTTCAGGCCGAACCCCAGACCGCCGTGGCCGCCCGGACCGATCTCATGGGTGGCGCGGGTGACCCCGTCCCAGGCCGTCGACTCCTCGGCGATCGTCACCACGCCCGGCACCCGCCGGTAGAGGGTGGCGTTCATCTCCTGCAGGAAGGCGACCGCGTCGAGGTTCTCCCGGCCGCCGAACTGGTTGGGCCGCCACTGGCCCTCCTCGCGCGAGTAGTCCAGGTAGAGCATGGAGGCGACGGCATCCACGCGCAGCCCGTCGATGTGGAACTCCTCGCACCAGTACAGGGCGTTGGCCACCAGGAAGTTGCGGACCTCCTTGCGGCCGTAGTCGAACTCCAGCGTCCCCCAGTCCGGATGCGCCGAGCGCAGCGGGTCCTCGTGCTCGTACAGCGGCCGGCCGTCGAACTCCGCCAGCGCCCACTCGTCGCGCGGGAAATGCGCCGGCACCCA
>NZ_JBEOYI010000050.1:0-28536 GCF_040297005.1 Streptomyces sp. NPDC001904
CCCGGGGCTCTGCCGCTGAGCGCGACGCGGTGTCAGAGCCCCGGGCCACGGCGATGGCCCGGGGCTCTGCCGCTGAGCGCGACGATTCAGGTCTGCGGTGCGAGCGCATCCACGGCGGCGGCGTCCAGACCGGCCTCGGCCAGCACGTCGCGGGTGTGCGTGCCGACGACCGGCGCACGTCGCGGCGTACCGGCCGGGGTGCCCAGGAACCGGGGTGCCGGTGCGGGCTGGAGCACGCCGTCGTCGGTGTAGTACGTGCCGCGCGCGACGTTGTGCGGGTGGCTCGCGGCCTCGGTCAGGCCGTACACGGGTGTGACGCACGCCTGCGTGCCGTCGAAGGCCTCCGTCCACTGCTCGCGGGTGCGGCCGGCGAAGATTTCGGCGAGCCGCTCCCCCATCGCGGGCCAGGCCGCCTGGTCCAGCTGCCTCGCGAAGAGCGGGTCCTCGCGCAGCCCCAGGACATCGAGCAGAGCTGCGTAGAACTGCGGCTCGACACTGCCGACCGCCATGTGGCCGCCGTCGGCGGTCCGGTACGTGCGGTAGAAGGGCGCGGCGCCGTCGAACAGGTTGGAGGCTCGCTTGTCGGTCCACCGGCCGACGGCCATCAGGCCGTGGATCAGCGCGAGCTGGATGGCCGTGCCGTCCGTCATGGCGGCGTCGACGACCTGTCCCTTGCCGGTCGCGCGCGCGCCGAGCAGCGCGGTGGTGACGCCGAGGGCGAGCAGCATCCCGCCGCCGCCCATGTCCCCGAAGAGGTTCAACGGCACCGGCGGGTTCTCGTCGGCCGCGCCGAGTGCGCCCAACGCACCTGCCACGGCGATGTAGTTGATGTCGTGGCCCGGGGCCTGGGCCAGCGGCCCGTCCTGGCCCCAGCCGGTCATCCGGCCGTAGACGAGCCGGGGATTGCGGGACAGGCACACGTCGGGTCCGAGACCGAGCCGTTCGGCGACCCCCGGGCGGAAGCCCTCGATGACCGCGTCGGCGGTGTCCAGGATCGCCAGCACGGCCTCGGCACCCGCCGGGTCCTTCAGGTCGAGGGCGACCGAGCGGCGCCCCCGGTGCAGGACGGGATGCCGGGACACGGAGCCGGCTTCGGCGGGCCGGTCGATGCGGATGACGTCGGCGCCCTGATCGGCGAGGAGCATGCCGGCGAAGGGCCCGGGTCCGATGCCGCCGAGTTCGACGACGCGGATGCCGGACAGCGGTCCGGCGGGGACGGGGGGTGCGGTGGTCACGGAGGGGCACTCGACTCTCTGGACGGTCTGCGTACGGCGCGGTCTCTGTACGGCGCGAGAACGCGGCGCGAGGACGGGGAACGGCCTCGGCCGCCCCGCCGGGGGTGAGCGGGGCGGCCGAGACGCGGGGAAGGGGCTTCCGGGACCGACCGGTCTCAGAGCCCGAGGTCCTTGGCGATGATGGTCTTCATGACCTCGCTGGTGCCGCCGTAGATCCGCGAGACACGGGTGTCGGCGTACAGGCGCGCGATCGGGTACTCCAGCATGTAGCCGTAACCGCCGTGCAGCTGGAGGCACTTGTCGATGACGCGGCCCGCCACCTCGGTGCCGAACAGCTTGATCTTCGCGGCGTCGGCGCCGGTCAGCTCGCTCAGGTCGTCGAGTTCGATACCCCGGTCGACCATGGCCTGCAGCGCCTCGACCTCGGCGGCGCATTCGGCGAGCACGAACTTGGTGTTCTGGAAGGCGGCCACCGGCTTGCCGAACACCTGGCGCTCGCGCACGTACGCCCGGGCGAACTCGATGGCGGCGGTCGCGGTGGCCGCGGCGCCCACCCCGATGGAGAGGCGCTCGCGGGGCAGGTTCCGGCCGAGGTAGGAGAAGCCCTTGTCCTGTTCGCCGAGGAGGTTCCCGACCGGGACCCTGACATCGGCGAACGACAGCTCGGAGGTGTCGGAGGACCGCAGGCCGATCTTGTCCAGCTTGCGACCGTACGTGAACCCTTCGCTGTCGGTCGGGACGACGAGGAGGCTCAGTCCGTGCCGTCGGTCCTCGGCGGTGGCGGGGGCGGTGCGCGCCGCGACGACGCACAGGTCGGAGTTGCGGGCGCCGGTGATGAACGTCTTGGCGCCGTTGAGCACGTAGTGCGTGCCGTCCTCGGACAGCCGGGCGGTGGTGCGGATGCCGGCCAGGTCCGAACCGGTACCGGGCTCGGTCATGGCGATGCAGAGCATCAGATCGCCGGACGCGACGCCGGGCAGCCAGCGCTTCTTCTGCTCGTCGTTCGCGAGGTCCAGCAGATAGGGCAGGACGATACCGGTGGACACGCCGTAGTGACCGAAGGAGACGGCGGCGCGGGCGCACTCCTCGTTGATGACGACCTGGTACTTGTAGCTGGTCTCACCGGCGCCGCCGAGTTCCTCGGGGATGTCGAACCCCATCACGCCCAGCGCGCCGAGCTTGCGGAACAGGTCGCGGTCGACGAGGTTCTCGCGCTCCCACCGCTCGAAGTGGGGCGTCACCTCTCGGGCGATGAAGTCCCGGATCACGGCCCGGAAGTCTTCGTGCTCCTGGGCGTAGAGGGTGCGCTTCATGGGTGGACGACTCCTGAGGCTCAGACATGCTGTCGGTTATCGCTGATTCACTTTCTTGCTCATATCTGCTGGTGTCAAGGCTTCACCATCCTCGTAACATAGTTTTCAATGGTTCCACCTTCGGAGTGCGGCAGCAGCCGCCGCGCATCCCGGTCGGGGTTCACGAGGAGCAGCGCGACGACGGCGCCGACGATCATCGCGACGCCCAGCACGACAAACCCCTTCCCGTACCCGGCCTCGGTGGACGAGCCCGCGTCGACCAGCCGGCCGAGCACGAGGGGGGCGATGACCGCACCGAGGCTGTAGATGCCGGTGACGATCCCGAAGACGGCGCCCCGCTGCTTCACGGGGGCCACGTCGGAGAGACCGGCGAAGGCGACGCCGTACCCCGCGGAGTTGAGACAGGCACTGATCACCAGCAACACCATCTGCGGCACACCCCGGTCGAGCGAGGCGAAGGCGACGGTGCAGACGCCCGAGGCGAGGACCAGGGCAGCGGGCAGCACCCCGCGGGTGATCCGATTCCCGACGCCCCGCCGGGTCAGCGCACCGGAGATCGCGCCCACGACGATGACGGCCGCCGCGGCCCCCAGGAAGGGCAGGACGACCAGCTTGCTCGCCGCCCCCGCGTCGTAGCCGAGCCCCTCGCGCAGGTAGAGGGGGAGCCAGCTGACGGCGACCGACGTGTTGGCGTACGCGACGAAGAACAGCGTCACCATCCCCACGAGGGTGCCGGTGGAGAACAGCCGCCGGAGCGGCACCCGTTCGGGCAGCGCGTGCACGCCCGCGGCCGCGACGGGCGACACACCCTCGGGACCCGTGTCACCGCAGCACAGCCACAGCACGGCGAACACGGCGCCGAAGACCGCCAGGACACCGAAGGCCGCGTGCCACGAGTACGCCTCGATGACCCAGGTGAGGGCGGGAGCGGCTATCAGCGGACCGAACCCGGCCCCCGCGATGACCAGCGAACTGGGCAGCCCCCTCTTGTGCGCGGGAAACCACGAGTGCGCCACCTGCATGGCCAGCGCGACGGTCGGCCCCTCCGCGAAGCCGAGCAGGACCCGGCAGACGACGATCGTGGTGAATCCGACCTGGGCCGCCATCGGAGCGAGGGTCAGGGCCCACACGGAGGCGATCCCGGCCAGCAGCCAACGGGCTCGCACCCTGCCGCCGAGCCAGCCGCCGAGCACGGAACCGGCGGCGAAGAGCCAGAAGAAGGCGCTCTGGACGACGCCGAACTCCGCCGAGTCCAGGCCCAGCTCCTTCTTCATGCCGACCCCGGACAGGCCGACGACGACCTTGTCGGCGAAGTTGACGAGCATCAGGCAGACAAGCAGCGCGAGCACGAACCGGGCCCGGCGCCTCGTCGCGGGGTCCGCGGCGGAACCCGGCACTTCATGGTGTTCGACGGCCATGGACGGCCTTCCTGATCCAGTGGGCTGATGTGAGCCGGAAGTGAATCAGCGATAACCTTCAAGGACAAGGCGTCCGACCAAAAATCCCTGACATGAAGCCTGCCCACCCATAAGAGTGACCTGGCCTTAACTCGATACACTGGACCCGGAGTGACGGGCGGACCGGGCGATCTCATGATCGGAGCCGTCACCGCATGTTGTACGTTGAGGCCACGTGGCCGACGGTGAAGGGCGAAGTGGGATGCAGACGGAAGCATCGCGGCGTACGAGCGCTCGCAGACCCCCGGACCGTAAGGCCCGCATCGTCTCCGCGGCCTCCGGACTCTTCGGCGCGCGCGGGTACCACAACGTCTCGGTGGCCGACGTCGCGACCGAGGTCGGCATCACGGCTCCGGCCCTCTACCGCCACTTCAAGGGCAAGCCCGATCTGCTGATCCATGTCATCGACGCCACCATCAGCACCATCGCGCAGTCCGTGGCGGCGGCACCCGACCTGGACGCGTACCTGCGCACCTCGGCCGCGCAGACCATGGACCGGCGAGGCTCGGCCGTCCTGTGGCAGCGCGAGGCGCGCCACCTCCCGGAGGCCTGGCGGGGGCAGCAGCGGCAGGCCCTGAACGGCATCGCCGAGCGGATCGGCAGCCTGATCGACGCCGAACGCCCCGAACTGGCGCAGGAGGACCGGCAGTTGCTGTCCTGGTCCGTCCTGTCGGTGTACGGATCCATCTCCTGGCACCGCACCTCACTGCCCCGCCGCCGCTTCGAGGAACTCCTCTACCGTCTCGCGTACGCCGCGACGCACTGTCCGCTCGGCGACCGCGACCGGTCGACGGACGAATCCTTGCCGGGCGACTACGCCGGGCTCGCCGTCTCCCGCCGCGAGGAGATCCTCGTCGAGGCCATCCGGCTCTTCGACGAGCGGGGCTTCCAGTCGGTGAGCACGGACGACATCGGTGAGGCCGCCGGCGCCACGGGCCCCAGCATCTACAAGCACTTCCCCACCAAGACCGACCTGCTCGTGGCCGCCGTCCTGCGCGGCGGCGAACAGCGCAGAGCGGGCACGGCACAAGCCCTGGCCCGGCCGGGTTCCCCACGCCAGACCCTGGAGCGGCTGCTGCGCTCGTACATCGAATTCGCCCTGACCCAGAGCCATTTGATCGGCCTGCTGATCGGTGAACTCGATCAGCTTCCCGAGAAGGAGCGCAAAGCGGCGCGCCAGGCGCAGCGCGAGTACGTGGCTCTCTGGGTCCGGCTGCTCGACGAGGTCCGCCCCGGCCTCGACACCGCCGAGGCCCGCATCATCGTCATGGCGGTGCTCACGGTCGTCGATAACGCGGCCCGCACAGGAGCCACGGGCAACCGCCCGGACCTCGCCGACCGCCTCGTCGAGATCGGCACGGCGCTCCTGACGACGGACGGGACGGGCGCCGCCGCCTAGGGTGAGTCCGGCGGGTCTCGTCGCGGACGCGTGGTCCGGCACACCTGACTGCGGCGAGAGGCGCCTGAAGGAGCGATGTTTGCCCTTCTCAGCTCGGCGTGAGTGATTCTTCACCCCTACTCTCCATCAGCAGTGCGGCCTCCGCGTCCGTGGCGGCGGGTGGCACCACCACCAGGTCCCACCGGCCGCGGCCCGGCGACACCAGGCAGACGGGGGTTACTGGGTGGTCGTCCGGCGCAGGCGTACAGAGGGCGGTGCGGAGAACGAGGGCGGCGGGGCGAGGGTCATGGGAGCTCCTGAAGAAGATGCGGTCGCTCGGGTTCATGCGCGCCGGGCGGCGATACGGTCCGGGGCGGGCCAGCGCACGTCGCTGACCCAGCCGAGGCGTTCGAAGAGGCGGATCACGGCGGCGGACGGGTCGAGCTGGCCGCGGTCGACCCCGTGCCGGGCAGAGGTCGGGTCGGCGTGGTGCAGGTTGTGCCAGCTCTCGCCGAACGAGAGCAGGGCCAGGGGCCACAGGTTGGTGGCCCGGTCGTGGCGCCGGGTGCGGAACGGGCGCTCACCGATCACGTGGCAGAGGGAGTTCACACTCCACGTGACGTGGTGCAGCAGGGCGATGCGGACAAGTCCCGCCCACAGCAGGGCGGTCAGTGCGGACACCCAGCTGCCGCCGATCAGCCAGCCCGCGACGAACGGCACGGCGAGGGTCAGCACGCACAGGGCCGGGAAAGCCCGGGACACGGCCCGGATGTCGCGGTCGGCCAGCAGGTCGGGAGCGTAACGCGGCGCGGAGGTGGGTTCGTTGCGGAACAGCCAGCCGACGTGGGCGTCCAGCAAACCCCTCAACTGTCCGCAGACGGAGGTGCCGTAGCGATACGGGGAGTGCGGATCGCCCGGCCGGTCGGTGAAGGCATGGTGGCGGCGATGGATGGCGACCCAGCCGATCACGTCTCCCTGGAAGCTCATCGATCCGGCCACCGCGAGTGCGGTGCGCAGCGGCCGCACGGCCCGGTAGCTGCCGTGGGTCAGGCCACGGTGGAAGCCGACCGTGACACCGAGGCCGGTGACGGTGTAGAGCACCACGGCGAGCAGCACATCGACGGGACGGATCAAGCGCCCCCACAGCAGCCAGACGGCCAGACCGAGGGCCAGGAACGGCAGGAGGACGATCAACACTGTGATCGCCAGGGAGAGCCGCTCGCCACCGGTGCGGTCGGCAGCCGACCCCTCGCGCGGGAACGCTGCCTTCCCGTCGTACTCCGGGGACGGCGGGGCGTCGTGCAGCGGAATGGTGGACGGGGAGCGGAGGATACGGAGATGCATACGCGGTCCTTGACCTCGGTGACGACAGAGCGGCCGGGGTCATGGGCTGCGCCTCATCTGCGGCGAGTACGTGCGTCATGGCACCGGTGAGTGCGGATGCGACGCGCACGGACGATGGGTATGGGGGTTGCGGGGACCTGGAACGGCCAGGACGAGGGGTGCTGAGGGCCCGGCTACTGCACCCGGCCCTCGCCGGTCTCCGGCGTGTCCTCTTCAGGCAGGTACAGGTCGTTGACGGAGATGTTCACTTCGACGACCTCGAGCCCGGCCATGCGTTCGACGGCCGCGATCACGTTCTCGCGTACGTCCGCGGCGACTTCGGTGATGCTCACGCCGTACTCCACCACCACCTCCAGGTCGATGGCGGTCTGCTTCTCGCCGACCTCCACCTTGACGCCGCGTCCGGTGCTGGAGCGTCCACCGGGGACGCGGTCACGCATCGCGCCCATGGTGCGCCTGAATCCGCCTCCCAGTGCGTGGATTCCGCGCACTTCACGTGCGGCGACCCCGGAGATCCTCTCCACTACTCCCTCTGCGATGGTCGTCCTGCCGCGGGTCGGCGCGGACTCCCCGACTCCGGTCCGCACCTTCGTGCCGACGGTGAGATGGGGCTCCACTGGTTGGGACTTCTGCCGGGTCGGGCGGATCGGCTCCGTCACGCGAAGCCACCTCCTTGGGGGTTCACGGACTTCCCGTATGCAGGCGGCCATCGGCCGCCGCATGTCGTTCCGGACTCCAAGTACCGTGTGTTGCAGCGAATATGCACACCGGGTCCGTCGAAACCCCAGCCGAAGTCCAGCCCCCGGGAACGAGCGGCTTCCGGCCGGAATGCGCGCTGCCGCACAGCCCCACCGTCACCCGGGACCACCGGGGACGCCCGATACGGCTCCGTCTGGCGCAGCCTCCCCTGTGGCCTCCCTGCCAGATGTCCAAGGAGCGCGGGAGGCGAAAAGGCGCACCCACCGGCGTGTTCCGACGTCGGCACCTCGGGTACGCGTCCGCCCACACAGATGCCGTCAAGCATCTCGATCCAGGAAGAAGAGAAACGATGACCGCAGCCTCGTCCCCCGGGTATCCGGAATCCGACCCGATCCGGGACACGCGTTCGGCTTCTCGTACCTCGGCAGAGACGAAATCCTCGTTCAAGACTTCGGAGTTCTTCGCCTACGTCGCTTCGGTGATCGCCGTCCTCATCGCCTCCTGGGCGGTCGGTGACGGCTCGAACGGTGTGGACCGCTTCCCCGCCGACCGGGCATGGCTGTACGTCACTCTGCTGACCATCGGTTATGTGATCAGCCGTGGACTGGCCAAGAGCGGCAGCCGCGAAGACACGGACACCATGCGCCGGTGACCCGGCGTCGATCGAACTGAGCAGTCCGGCCTCTCCGATCCGGGGAGGCCGGCCCCGCCGCTCCTCGACAAGAGGCGCCGCGGGCAACCCCGTTAGGGGAACACCGTGATACCTGCCCTGCTCGTCGTCTTCGTGATCCTGGTCGGGCTCGGCTTCGTGAAGCCCATCCTGTGGCTGGCCGCGGCAGCTTTGATCTACGGCATCATCCGCTACTGCCGCAGCGACCGACGCTGACCGGCGTAGCGTCTGGCGTTCATGAGGTCCTGCCCGGAGAGGCACCGTTGCGCACACCCTGGGAGTTCGCAATGTCCGCGTGATTTCAGGCCACGTCTCCGAGGAATTCGATGTGCGGAACGATCAGAATTCTTCCGTACGTATGAAGCCCGGCACTTCGAAGCGGATGGTTACTAGACGCCTTCCGCACCTAGCATACCGACAAGGCTCCGGACCTTCGCCTGCCGACGTCTCAGGATATCCACTCGGCTGTCATGAGAGCGAAAGCAGAGCCGGATGATGCGGATTGCGCACGCGTCTTTCGTCCTACCCGTACACGATGATCCCGAGGGGTTTCCGTGACAGAACGAAACACACTCATGCGCACGGCCCACGACCTGGGTCTGGCTGCTTGGTTCGGCGGCTCTTTGATGGGAGCGGTCGGAGTCAACGGAGCCGCCAGGGAAGAGGGCGTCACAGAGGTCGGCATCGCACGGATCGCGTCCGTCGGCTGGGCCAAGTGGACGCCACTGGGCGCGGCCGCGATCGGATCGCATCTGGTGGGCGGCGCCGGGCTGCTGCTCGCCAATAGCGGGCGTGTCAGTGAGCAGCGTTCCGTTGCCGCTGCGACTGTCGCCAAGGCACTGCTGACCGGCGGAGCACTCGCCGCCACCGCCTACACCCGGATTCTGGGCAAGAAAGTCGAGCTGGCCTCCTCGCAGAAGCAAGAAGCCCAGGAGACGGCCGAGGAGATCCCGGTCGGCGTCCACCAGGCGCAAAGGCAACTGGACGTCATGCAATGGGTGGTTCCCGGGCTGACGGCCGGCCTGATCGCCCTGAATGCCCTCATGGGTGAGCAGCAGCGACCGTCACAGCAGGCTGTCGGAGTACTGCGCCGGTCGCTCGCCGGCCGCTACAGGCCGTAGCGCATTCAGGCACAACTCCGCCGTCGAACGACACTGACCAGGCCTCCTTTCTTCCAGTACTGCGGATCCAGCCGTCAGGGACCGCTTCTCTTGCAACTGAGCGCCGGCCTCACGGCTCTACGGTCGGCGGGGACCGCACGGTTCGCCGCGCGGTGGGTTCTTCCAGAGCCTTACGTCGGTTGCCTGGAGGGAGCTCTTTCCCTCCAGGCAACCCCAGCACGGCCCGCGCCCGACGTCCGGTGCCACAGCGCACGAGGCTGTACGGGCGCCGCGCGCTCAGACCATGCGGCGGTTCTCCGGGGTCTGGAGACCGAGGACGAACTCGGCGTGGCTCTCGAAGCCGGCCTCGGACATCACCCCGTGGGCGGAGATGGTGTTGAGGTCGCGCACGAGTTTGCCGAACACCGAGCTCTCGAGGATCGCCGCGGCCCCGGCGTGCCGGAAGACGCGGGTGACGACCTCGACCGCGGTCTTCGCGGCGAGTGAGGCCGTGGTCTGCATCCGGTCCAGGAGCGGCAGTTCGGCCTTCTCTCCCCTGCCGATGACCTGGTCGACCTCGGCCAGGGTCTCCAGGGCGAGGCTGCGCACGGCACGCACCCGGGCGTCGAGTTCGCCCAGTTCCCGCTGGAACCAAGTGAGTTCGGACAAGGCTGCCGGTCGACTGAGGTTGATGCGGCTGCCCCGCCGGATGCGGGGCGCGGCGTCGATGATCTCGTCGAGGGCCCGGCGGGCGGCGCCCAGGACCATCCCCGGGTGCATCTGGAGGACGTAGGGCACCATGCCGAGCCGGGCGAGCGGGGTGTCCTCGCGCTGCCCGTAGCCCATCGGGTCGTAGATCATCTCGTCCGCCACATGGACCCCGTCGACGGCGAAGCTGCTGCTGCCGGTCCCGCGCATGCCCAGGACCCGCCAGTCGTCGAGCACCTGGATGTCGGCCTTGGGCAGGATGGCGGCGCGGCGTACGGGGCGGCCCTCGGCGTCGTCCACGAGGAAGGTCGCGCCCACGTAGTCGGCGTGGTGGAGACCGCTGACGAAGTCCCAGCGTCCGCTCACGCGATAGCCGCCCTCGACACGTTCGGCGGTGCCCGGCTTGAGCGAGGCGGCCTTGAGGGCGAGGTGTCCGTCGAAGAGCCTGCGGGCGGTGGCGGGGGCGACGACGGTGGCGAGTTCGCCGGCGCCCTCCAGGAGGATGGTGGCGGTCCAGGCGGTGGCGGGGTCGATGTGGCCGATCTTCTCGATGATCTCGAAGGCGGTCACGGCGCCGACCACGTTCCCGCCGAGGTCGTCGGGGGTCATGATGCCGAGCACTCCGGAGGACCTGAGGGCGTCGGCCGACCGGTCGCTGAGGCGGCGCTGTTCCTCCGACTCGACGGCGCCGAGGGTGAGTTCCTCCCTGATCGCCTCGACGGCGGCGAGGGCGTGGGCGCGGCGCGCGGCCGGTTCGGTGGGCCAGGCGGTGGTCGTGGCGGGCTGGGTAGCGTACGTGGTCATGGTGGTCCTGTTCTCAGGTGTGGGCGGAGTCGCGGCGGGAGTGCGCGCCACGAACGGTGCCGCTCTGCGGGGTGGCGGCGGGCTTCGGGCGCTCCTGCGGTGCGGGCAGGGCACGGTGGGTGCCGAAGCGCCGGTTCTGGTAGGCGAGGGTCGGGGCCTCGCGGGCACCGGCGGCGAGCACCGTGGCGAGGACGAGCACGTGGTCGCCGCCCTCGACCAGGGTGGTGGCCTCGCACTCCAGCCAGACCGGAGCGTCGCTGAGCCGGGGCAGCCCGTTCTCGTGGTGCCAGGCCACCGAGGCGAAGCGGTCGGCCCGGGGAGCGGCGAAGGTGAGGGCGAGCTGCTGGTCGTCGGCGCCCAGGAGGCAGACGCCGAGCCTGCCGGTGGCCTCGACGGCCGGCAGCAGGCTGGAGCGCCGGTCGAGGGCGATGGTGACCATGGGCGGGTCGAGGGACAGGGACGCGAAGGCGCTCACGGTCACTCCGCAGGGGCTGCCGTCCTCGCGGCGGGCGGTGACCACGGTGACCGGCGAGCAGAGTGCGGCCATCGCGTCCTTGAAGTCGGCGGCGAGCGCGTGCCCTGCTTCGTTCTGGCGTGGTGGTGCTGTGGCGGACATGGCGGTCCTCCCGAATCTTCGTGGGGCCGGTTCTCCGGGTGGTGGGCCGGCGGCCCGCTCATCGTGGGGCGCGGGGTTCCGGCGGCTCATCCCCAGAACCCGGTATTCCGCGCGGACGGGGACGCACGGGCACTACCGATTCCTGGCCGGTCGCCGTCACTCGGCGGGAGCGGGCCTGCGGACGAGTCCCAGGACGTGGGCGCGCAGCTCGGCGAAGGCGGGCAGCAGTTTGGTGGCGACCTGTTCGCGGTCGGTGCCCAGGCCGACGGGGACGATCTCGCTGACGCTGGTGGGGGCGCCGGACAGGACGACCACGCGATCGGCGAGGTAGACGGCCTCGTCCATGTCGTGGGTCACCAGGACGACGGTCATGCCGCGTTCTCGTTGCAGACGCAGGGTGAGGTCTTCGAGGTCGGCGCGGGTCTGCGCGTCGACGGAGGCGAAGGGTTCGTCCATGACCAGGACCCGCGGGGTACAGGCGAGGGCGCGAGCGATGGCGGCCCGCTGCTGCATTCCGCCGGACATCTGCCAGGGGTAGAGCCGTCCGGCCTCGGCGAGGCCGACGGCGGACAGCGCCTCCCGGGCCGCGGCCCGGCGCTCCGCCGCGCTGCTGCCCCGGCGCCGCAGAGGGAGTTGGACGTTGTCGAGGACGCTCATCCAGGGCAGCAGCGAGCGGGAGTAGTCCTGGAAGACGAGGGCGAGTCCCTCGGGCGGGGCGTGCACGGTGGCGCCGGCGAGCCTGACCTCTCCGGAGTCGGGGGCGAGCAGCCCCGCGAGACAGCGCAGCAGAGTGGTCTTGCCCGCGCCCGAAGGGCCGACGACGGTGACGAACTCGCGGTCGTGAACCTCGAAGTGGACGCCGCCGAGGACGTGGCGGGCGGTGTCCCCGCTGCCGTAGGACTTGGCGATGCCGTGCACTTCGAGGAGCGGGGCCGCCCGGTCGGGGCCCGCGGTGTCCCGGCGGCGACCGGCGGAGGGGTGGGCTGCGGGTGCGGTCATGAGAGGGAGTCTCCTTGTACGGCGGCGCGCTGCCCGGTGTACCAGCGCAGCAGACGCGATTCGAGGGCGCGGAAGGCGAGGTTGCTCGCGTAGCCGAGGACGCCGAGCAGCAGGAGCGACGCCCACATCTCGGGTATGTCGAAGGTGCGCTGGAACTGGAGTTGCAGGTAGCCGATGCCGTGGGTGGAGGCGGTGTACTCGCTGGCGATGATGAGGACCACGCCGAGGGCGACGGCGACCCGGGCACCGGCCATGATCTGGGGGGCCGCGCCGGGCAGGACGACGCGCAGGAGGCGCTGCCCGCGCGGCAGCCGGTAGCTGTCGGCCATGGCCACGACGGTCGGATCGAGGGACCGTACGCCGTCCATGGTGCCGAGCAGGATGGGCCACACCGTGCCGTACGCGATGAGGGCTGCCTTCATTCCGTCGCCGGTGCCGAGCAGGACCAGGGCGACGGGGACGAGGGCGATGCCGGGGACGGCGCGCAGGAACTCCAGGACCGGTCGCGTGGCGTCGTACAGCCATCCGATGTGTCCGAGGAGCAGTCCGAGGGCGACGCCGACGAGTCCGGCGAGCAGCAGCCCGGCGACCAGGTTGAGGACGCTGGGCACGGCGTCGGAGCCGAGCCGGTCGAAGAGCCACAGGTCCCGGAAGGCCCGCAGGATCCGGGGCAGGGAGGGGAAGAAGAAGGAGTGGTGGCGCACGGTGATCGCCCAGAGGGCGGCGACCAGCAGGGCGGGCAGCCACAGTTCGTGGGCGGCGGCCCTCAGCAGTCGCGGGACGCGGTTCACCGGCGGGTCCCCTTTCGGTGGGCGGGCGTCCAGGGCAGGGCGAGGCGTTCGGCCGTCAGCAGGAGGCTGTTGAGGGCGACGCCGAGCAGCCCGGCGACGACCAGGAGCGCGAACATGTGGTCGACGGCCCCGGCCTGTTGGGCGCGGGAGAGTTCGTTGCCGATGCCGGGCGCGGCCCCGAGGTACTCCCCGGCGGTGGTCAGCATGAGGGCGAGGACGGCGCAGTTGCGCACCCCCGTCACCAGGAAGGGGAGCGCGGAGGGCAGGAGCAGACGGCGGACGCGCTGGTGGGCGGGGAGGCGGAAGGTGCGGAAGGTGTCCGCGGCCACCGGGTCGATGTGCCGCACCCCGTCGACGGTCGCCGTCAGCATCGGCCAGACCGCTCCGGCGACGACGAGGACGAGCTTCATCGTCATCGTCGAGCCGAGCGTCAGCAGCAGCACCGGGCACAGGGCGACGGCGGGAATGGTGCGCAGGAAGTCGGTGAGGAGCCGGGTGCTGCGGGTCAGGAACCGTGACGTGCCGATGAGCAGCCCGGCGGGCACACCGATGGCGGTGCAGAGCAGCAGTCCCGCGCACCAGCCGAGCGCGGTCTGCCCCAGGGCGTGCCAGAAGCTGCCGCTCGCGGCGATCGTGCGCAGCGCGGAGGCCGTGGCGCTCGCGGTGGGTACGGAGCTCTGCGGGAGCAGTCCCCCGCGTACGGCGAGTTCCCAGGCGAGCAGGGCGGCGACGGCGAAGGCGAGCTGGCCGAGGGGCTTGCGGTACGGGAGCCGGCCGCGGGCGGGCCGGTGCACGGTGGTCCGGGCGGCGGGGGCGCCGGGCGGGGCGAGGGTCTCGGGCGGAGTGGTCATGCGGCGTCCTTCGAGCTCAGCAGCTTGTCCACGTCGACGGGTTCGGAGAGGAACCGGTAGCGCTCCATGAGGTCGACCCACACCTTCAGCGAGGACCGGGGCGTGGAGGCGTCGAACACGGGGAGCTTCATCGTGGGGATCAGCGCCTTCGGCACGGGACTGATCGAGGGCAGTGCCTTCCGCACCTCATCGGGGTGGGCGGCGGCGTAGGCGATGCCCTTGTCGAGTGCGCGCCGGAAGCCGTCCACGATCTCCGGGTTCTTCTTCTCGAAGACGGAGGAGGTGGCCACCGCCATCTGCATGCCGTGCGGGGCGGCCTCGACTCCGGGCGACATGATGCGGACGGCGCCCTGGGAGAGGGCGGGGGTGTCGAAGGGCGAGATCGTGCTCATGGCGTCGATGCGGCCCCTGACGAGGGCGGCCGTCATGTCGGACAGCGGCATCTCGAGGATCTTGACCCGGTCGCTGTCGGCCCCGGCGATGTCCAGCGCGGCGCGCAGCGCCACCTCTCCCCCGCCTTTGAGCTGTCCGACGGCGACGGTGCGGCCGTTGAGGTCCGCGGGCTGCTTCACCGGCCCGTTCTTCATGACCAGGAGCCCGCCGCTGTCGTCCTCGGGCAGGGGCGCGGCCTTGCTGACACCGCCGATCACGTGGACGGGGAGCCCCTTCGCGTAGGCGGAGACCACTCCGGCGGTCTCGCAGAGGGCGAACTGGTCGGTGCCGTTGATGAGGTTGGTGAGCAGGGCGCCGGCGCTCGTCGCGTCGGCCCGTGCGTCGATGCCCTCGTCCCGGAACCAGCCCTTGTCGACGGCGAGGGTGAAGGCGACGGCGTCGGCGACCGGGATGTGGCCGACGTGCACGACGGCGAGCCCGTCGTGCCGGCTGAGCTCCTGATAGGGCCCGCAGCCCACGAGAGCGCCGAGGGCGAGGACGGTCGAGATGGCGGCGAGGCCGCGGCGGCGCCGGCCGCGGCCTGGCTGCGGGAGGGGTGGCGGGGAGTCCATACGGTGGTCCTTCCGGTCGACGCCGGCCACCTTCCAGGTCCCCGGCAGGACCGGGTACGGGAGAGGAGGCGGTACGAGGAAGTCGGGAGGGGAGTTCCGACAGACAGAGCGTGCTGTTCGGGCCCGGGGAGGGGCAATGGCCAGAACTCGGTATTCCCCCAGGCCACGCGGGGACGGCCATGGGTACACCGCATGAACGGCTCGTGTCGCCCGTATTGCGCGGCCGATCATGGCGGTGAGCAGGCAGGGAAGGCCCGTACGGCGGTATGGGGCGACCGTGACGGGGAGGGAACGCGGCGGTGTCCACCCCTCGTTCCGTCACAGGAACTGGTCATCTTTCGGACACGCGCGGCTCGTACACGCAGCACCGGGACATCAGGTCCGGGCGGCCGGTTCGGCCGCCCGGGGTCACTCTTCCAGGAGACCGGAGCGGATGGCGTGGGCGGTGGCCTCGGCGCGGCTGGAGACACCGATCTTGCGGTACAGGTTGCTGATGTGACGGCCCACCGTCTCGATGCTGATGAACAGTTCGGAGGCGATGGCCCGGCTGGTCGCGCCGGACGCGATGAGCCGGAGCACTTCGGCCTCACGGCCGGTCAGCCCGTCGGGGTGGCGCCTGCGGCGTTCCCTGCGGGGGCTGGGTGCGCGCTTCGCGGCCAGCAGCGGCGGCACCTCGGCGAGGACGTCCCCCACCGTGAGTTCCGCCCCTTCGGCGCACAGCTGCTCGAAGACCGGGCGGGACAGGCTCCACTGGATGCTGCTCAGGTCGATCGCACGGGCCGGGAACTCGACCCAGCCGTCCAGGGTGAGCCGGGAGCGCACCGCCCGGGACAGGCCCACGAGCCGCGCGGCATAGGGGGTTTCGCCGAGGTCGTCGAGGCACGCGGCCAGCCCTTCGAGGCACCATACGTACCGCGGCCCGGCCCCGATCCCCTCCACCAGACGCAGGCTGTCGAGATGGTGGCCGCCGGCCAGGCCCGCCTCGCCCCGCGAGAGCCTGACGTCGGCCAGCAGGTTGAGGAAGACGGAGGCGTTCCAGTCGTCGCCGTTGCGCTGGGCGAGGCCGAGCCCTTCGCTGAGCAGCGCGACGGCCTGCACGTCGTGCCCCTCCTCGTGCAGCATCCGCCCCAGTTGCTGGTACGGAACGTGGGTCCAGGTGCTCTCGCCGAGTTCCCGGAAACCGCGTACGGCCTCGTCGAGCGCCGTCTTGGCGAGCGTGCGATGCGTCTCGGTGGCCGCGGCGGACGCCCCGAGCAGGCTGCGGGCACGCGCTGCCCACCAGCGGTCCCCGGCCGTGTCGAGCACGGCGATCGCCTCCCGGTACAGGGGTTCGGCGCGGTCGAATCCGTGCGCCTCGAACTCGGCGGCGGCCAGGTCGACCAGGGTCCGGGCCCGCGCGGTCGTGTCCCCGGCCTCCTTCCAGCCGTCGGCGCACTCCTGGAGCGCGGTCAGCGCGTGGGCGTAGGAACTCGCCGCTCCGGTGAGCACGGCGTGCGCCTCGCGAGCCCGCAGCCGGGCGGTGCCCTCCCCGGCGGCGGGCAGCGCGAGCACCTCGTCGAGCAGTCCGATGCCCTCGTGCAGCCGTCCCCGGCCGAGCCAGTGGCCGCGCAGTGCGGCTGCCAGGTCGAGGGCGCGGGGGTCGGCAGAGTCGATGAGGAACCGGAGCGCCGCCCGCACGTCCGGCAGTTCCTCCTCGACGCGACGGGCCCAGTCCTCGGCCGCCGTACCGTGCTCGTCGTGCCCGTCCAGGACCCGTCCGCCGAAGTGGCGGGCGTGTGCGCCGCGCAGGGCGTCGGCGATCTCCGGTCCGGCGTCGTCGTGCAGCAGCCGGCGCGCGTACTCGCGTACGACGCCGGGCATGCGGAAGCCGATCCCGGTGCCGTCGCCGGTGGCGGGGTGCAGCAGTTCGTGGGCGACGAGTTCACTGACGCCTTCCCACAGCGTCTCGTCCGCCGCCCCCTCGTCGAGGACGTCGCCGACGGCGGCGTAGGTGAAACGATCCTCGAACACGCTGAGGCGGGCGAGGAGTTGCCGGGTGGCCGGGGAGAGCGCGGTGACACTGTCGTCCAGGACCCTGCCGAGGCTGCGGTGCCGGTCGGACAGATCGACGGGGCCCTTCATGGTGAGGGACCATCCCTCGCGCAGCCGGGCGAGCAGCGCCTCGGCGGGCAGGGCGGCGAGCTGCCGGGCCGCGATGATCAGCGCGAGCGGGTGCCCTTCGAGCTGCCGGCAGATCGCGGTGACCGTCTGCTCGTGCGCGTCGAGACTGCCCTGGTAGGCGACCCGTCGGGCGTGCCACAGGAAGAGCGCGCGGGCGGCGGCCCCGTCCGTGACGTCGAGCGGGCGGACGCGGTAGAGGTGTTCGTCGGTGAGCCTGCCTGCCGCACGGCTCGTCGCGAGCACCGTGAGCCGGGGGTGTCCGGCCAGGAGCGCGCCGAGGGCGGGCGCGAGCGGCAGCACCGCCTCCAGGTTCTCGGCGAGGAGCACATGGGGAGCGGCCGCTTCCGCCGGGTCCGTGGGGAGCGCCTCGGTGAGGAGGGCGAGCGCCGCCTCGGGCCCGGCGGCCCCGGCGAGTTCCACGACCCGGACGTCCGTGCCGCCCCGCTCCAGCTCCTCGCACACCTGCCGTGCCAGGCGGCTCTTGCCGACGCCGCCGATTCCGACGAGCGTCAGCAGCCGTACCTCCGGATCGTCGAGCAGGCGTACCACCGCATCGACGTCGCCCCCGCGACCACCAGCACCGTTCATGTCATCCGGTCCGCTCACAGGCCCCCCGTCACCAGAGGCCCAAGGCTCCGAGGACACACCCTCGCCCGTCAAGGCCCAGTGACGCGCATCACCGGTCAAGGACGTCGGTGCGGGCGGGGGTGGAGCGGTGGAGGGCCGGCGTGTCCGCCGCCGGCGCCGTGTTCGTCACGACGCCTCTTCCGGTCGGCAGGTTCGGACGGCGGCAGGGGTCACCTCGATGCCTGCGCACCAGATGCGGTGCAGGGCGCGGGTCGCCCGGATGTCGGTCAGCGGGTCGCCGTCGACGAGGACCAGGTCTGCGCGGAGACCGGGCGTGATGGCTCCTCGGTCGTCGAGGCCGAAGTGGCGGGCGGTCAGGGCGGTGGCGGAGTGCAGGGCCTCGGCCGGGGTGAGGCCGGCGTCGACGAGGAGTTCGAGTTCGTGGTGCAGGCTTTCGCCGTGCGCCACTTGAAAGGGGACACCGGGCTGGGTGTTGGCGTCGGTCCCGGCCAGGATCGGCACGCCGGCGGCGTGCAGCGCGGCGAGGTTGCGGCGGGCGGTCCGGTAGGCAGTTGCGTTGCCCCGGGCGGCCGCTGTGCCCTCCATCATCGTGAGGGTGGGGATGCAGACCTGTCCCTGTCCCGCCATCCGCGCGATCTCTCCGGGCTCCAGCAGCCGGTCGAGGGGGATGTGGGTGACGTGGTCGACGCCGGCGTCGAGGGCCATCGTGTAGGCACCCGCGGTGGCGGCGTGGGCGACGGTCTTCCTGCCGTGCGTTCGGGCAGCGGCCACCAGGGCGTCGATGGTCTCCCGGTCGGGGCCGCCCTCGCCGGGTGCCTCGACCACGATCTTGATGTAGTCGGCTCCCGCCGAGACCTGCGCCGCGACGAACTCACCGGCCTCCTGCGGGCGGCGCACGATGGCGTCGTGGGCCATTCCGGGGATGCGCGCGTGCGGGCCGCCGGCTCCGATGGCGGGGGTCCCCGCGCTGCGGATGTCGGTCAGGTCCGGCACCCGTCGTAGGGCGGCCAGCAGCTGGGGCGGCCAGGTGGCCATGTCCAGGGCGGTGGTCACGCCGTGGGAAGCCAGGCGGGCCAGGGTGTCGGGGCCGTGGAGGTGGACGTGGGCGTCGATGAGACCGGGCAGGAGCGTCATGCCGGAGCCGTCGACCGTACGGGCGCCGGACGTGCCGTTGTCCGGGGCGATGACACCGCCGTCGATCACCACCGTGCAGGGTTCGGTGAGCCGTCTGCCGTCGAGGACGCGGACGTTCAGCAAAGCGGTCCGGGCGGGCCCGGGTTCGACGCTTTCGGGGTGGGGCATCGGTGTTCTCCTGCACTGGTGATCGGTGGTGCGGACGCGTACGGGGCGGGGTGGCTGTCCGTCGGGTCCACGGGGCCCGCGGACGACCTCAGGCGGGCGGTCCGGCCGGTTCCGGCACGTGCAGCGGTGCTGCGGTGGCCGCAACGACCTCCTCGGGCGTGACGCCGGGGGCGGTCTCCGACAGGACGAGTCCACGGTCGGTGACGTCCAGGACGGCGAGGTCGGTGATGATCCGGTGGACGCAGGCCCGGCCGGTCAGCGGGAGCGTGCACTCGGGGACGATCTTCGGGCTGCCGTCCTTGGCGGTGTGCTCCATCAGGACGATGACCCGGCGCGCTCCGTGGACGAGATCCATCGCACCGCCCATGCCCTTGATCATCTTGCCGGGGATCATCCAGTTGGCGAGATCACCGTCCGCGGAGACCTGCATGGCGCCGAGGATCGCGGTGTCGATGTGGCCGCCGCGGATCATCCCGAACGACAGCGCGGAGTCGAAGAACGCGGCGCCGGGCAGCACGGTGACGGTCTCCTTCCCGGCGTTGATCAGGTCCGGGTCGACGGCGTCGTCGGCCGGATAGGGGCCGGTGCCCAGGATGCCGTTCTCCGATTGGAGCACCACGTGCACGCCCTCGGGCACGAAGCCGGGTACGAGGGTGGGCAGTCCGATGCCGAGGTTGACGTAGTCGCCGTCGCCGAGTTCGGCTGCCGCCCTCGCGGCCATCTCGTTGCGGTTCCAGGTCATCGGACCGTCTCCCTCTCTCGTACCGAAGGCGCGCGCACCGTGCGCCGTTCGATGTGTTTGTCGGCCGCCTGCCGGGGAGTGAGGGCGACGACACGCTGGACGAACACGCCGGGCAGGTGGATCTCGTCCGCGCTCAGGACGCCGGGCTCGACGAGCTCCTCGACCTCGGCGACGGTCACGCGGCCCGCCATGGCGGCCAGCGGGTTGAAGTTGCGGGCGGACTTGTCGAAGACCAGGTTGCCGTGCCGGTCGCCGCGCGCCGCACGGACCAGGGCGAAGTCACAGGTAATGCCCTCCTCCAGCACGTACGCACGGCCGTCGAAGGTGCGGGTCTCCTTCGCGGGAGAGGCGACGGCGACGCCACCGTCCGCGTGGTGGCGCCAGGGGATGCCCCCGTCGGCGAGCGGGGTTCCGACGCCGGCGGGGGTGTAGAAGGCGGGGATGCCGCAGCCGCCCGCGCGCAGGCGTTCGGCAAGGGTGCCTTGGGGGACGAGTTCGACCTCGAGTTCGCCGGTGAGGTACTGGCGGGCGAACTCCTTGTTCTCGCCGACGTAGGAGCCGGTGACGCGGGCGATGCGGCCGGCACCGAGCAGGATGCCCAGTCCGTGGTCGTCGGTCCCGCAGTTGTTGGAGACCACCCGCAGCGAGCTCACGCCCCGTGCGTACAGGGCCGCGATGAGGGTGCTCGGGATGCCGCACAGACCGAAGCCGCCGACGGCGAGGGAGGCGCCCTCGCCGATGTCGGCCACGGCGTCGGCCGCGGAGGGGGATGTCTTGTCCATGAACGTCCTTCGGAGGTGTTCTCAAGAGGCGCCGCACGAGGGGCACATGGCGAGGCGCTTCCCAGCGCGGCACCTGGTGGCGTCCGGGCAGTCCGGCAGCGGCGGCGCCCGGACGCCGGGCGGTGCTCCCGGCTCCTCGCGCCCGGCAGCACGGCGGCGGACGGACTGTGCGGTGGTCCGTGCGCCGCGGTCGTGGGGACCGCGCCTACTGCTCGGCGACGGCCGTGAGCGGCTCGGGCGCCGGGGCGCGGTCGGCGGTGACGACGGGCTGCTGCAGTTGTTCGCGCAGCTGGCCGACCAGTGCGCGGAGGCCTCCACCGTCGGTGGCGGCGCCGAACAGGTAGAAGTCGGGCCGGACCACCGCGGCGACGTGTCCGTGCCCGCGCAGGTGAGGCAGGTAGCCGTCGGGTGCGTCGAGGTAGCCCTCGGGCGGGGCGTTGTCGGCATACAGAGGGACGAGGGTGGCACCGATGCCGGCCAGGAAGCCGCGGTCGGCGGAGTCCAGCGCGTCGAGCGGGGCCGCCCCGTCGGTGAGGACGGTGAAGCCGCCGCCGGTCAGGTCGTCCAGGAGCGCGGTGCGGCCCTGGTGGCCCACCTCGTACTGCGGGGTCAGGTGGCCGACGTCGCGGGCGCGTGTGCCATCGGCGGCACGCGCGAGGATTCCGTCGCCCAGGACCGGCGGCGGGGTGGGCGGCAGCGCGTGTCGCGGGTCGGCTCCGGCGGCGATCATGCGCTCGTCGCGGGCCGCGGCGTCGGCGGGGTCGAGGACGCAGATGACCTGGCCGAGGGCCATCGACATGCCGATGGCGTGCTGGACGTGCTCACTGCGTTCGGAGGTGTACGTGTCGAGCAGGTCCGGGGCGGCCCGGTCGTCGAGCACGAGGTCGAGTTTCCAGGCGAGGTTGATCGCGTCGCGCATTCCGGAGCACATGCCCTGCCCGGCGAACGGTGGCATCTGGTGCGCGGCGTCACCGGCGAGGAGGAGCCTGCCCTCGCGCCAGCGGTCGACCCAGCGAGCCTGGAAGGTGTAGACGACGTGCCGCTCGATCGTGGTGTTCTCCGGCGTACGGCCCCACGGTTCCAGCAGGCGCCAGGCCGCCTCCGCGGTGTTGAGGTCCTCGATGCTCTCGTGCGGCAGCCGCAGGAACTCCCAGCGGCGTCGGCCCGGACCGCCGGAGACGATCGTGGTGGGCCGTTCCGGGTCGCAGAGCTGCCAGTTCATCGGGGACCACTCGGCCTGTTCGTGCGGCTGGGTGTCGACGATCAGCCAGTCGTAGAAGAAGCCGAGGTCGGTGACGGAGGTGGCCATGCCGGAGCGGACGAAGCTGTTGGCCCCGTCGGCGCCGATGACGTAACGGGCCCGGACCTCACCGGCGTCGCCGTCGCCGCTGGTGGTCAACCGGACCGTCTCCTCGCCGAGTTGCAGGTCGGTGACCTCGCAGCCGCGGCGCACGGTGACGGTGGCCTGGCTCTCGGCCGCCTTGGCGAGGACCGATTCGAGCTGGGGCTGGCTGAAGAAGCTGGCCGTGGGCCAGCCGGAGGGTCCGTTGCCGGACCAGTCGATGCGGACCAGGGGCTCGCCGGCCGCGTTGCGCCACTCGTAGTGGTCCGGCACCGGGTCGGTGACCGCACGCACCTCGTCGGCCACACCGGCGGCCTGGAAGACGCGGCCTATCTCATAGTCGAAGTGCACCGCGCGGGGCAGGTCGTAAGGGCTGGGCCAGCGCTCCAGGGCGATGACGTCGTGCCCGGCCCGGCCCAGCAGGAGCGCCAGCATCTGGCCGACGGGTCCGAAGCCGACGATCGCGACGTCGTACGGCTTCGATGAACTTCTGCTCACTGCTCTACCTCGACTCACTGTGGGTGCCGGTCATCAGAGCGGCGAGATCCTCGGGGGCGAGGAAGGACGGCGGGGGCGGCGGACCCCAGTTGAAGAGCCCCTTGGCGCCTTCGAGGACCTCCGGCGTCCACAACTGGTCGTCGACGACGCAGTCCATGTCGGAGTAGTACTCGCTGAAGTTGCCGGCCGGGTCCTTGAGGTACCAGAAGAAGTTGGAACCCGCGTGGTGGCGGCCCAGGCCCCAGATGTGCCGTTCGGGATGGTTCTCCAGCATGGCCGAGGCGCCTCGGCCGACCTCGTCGATGTCGTCGACCTGCCAGGAGGAGTGGTGCAGGAAGGCGACCGGCGCGGCCAGGACCAGGATGTTGTGGTGGTCGGTCGAGCAGCGCAGGAACGCCCCGTGGCCCTTGATGTAGTCGGACGCCTTGAAGCCGAGGCCGTCACGGAAGAACGCGGTCGTCGCGTCGAAGTCGGTGGTACCGACGACGGCGTGGCCCAGCCTGCGCGGCCGGACGCGGTCGGTGCGCAGGATGCCCGGCGCCCGGGTGCCGGTGCGGTCGGTGCGGCCGGGGCCGTTGTAGACGGTGGCCGCGACCGGATCCTGGACCAGGCGGGGGACGACCTCCAGGACCGCGCGTACGGCGGTGGTCCTGTCGTAGGCGGTCAGCGTCCCGGCGTCAGCGACGGACTCGACGCCGAGCCGTTCCAGGCGGGAAGCGGCCGCCGAGAGGTCGTCGGGGGTGTCGGCACCGATGCGCACCTCCACGAGACGGCGGGTGGGCGCGTGGACGATGCGCAGCTGACGTCCGGCGTCCTGGGTGGTGAACCAGCCGTCGCCGTCCGGGGTGAGCCCGAAGTCGGTGTAGTAGGCGGCGGTCTCGGTGACGTTGGGGACCCCCATGGTGATGGAGGTCAGACGGTGCAGTGCCATGAGGGACTTCCTTGTCCGTCGGTTCCGTGCGCTCCGTCGGCGCCGTGTGCTCAGGCGACGAACGTCTGGCGCAGTTCGCCGATGCCCTCGACCGTGCTGACGAGTTCGTCACCGGCCGCGAGGAAGCGCTGCGGGTCGCGGCCGAGTCCGACGCCGGCCGGCGTACCGGTGAAGATGACGTCGCCGGGCAGCAGCGGCAGCACCGCCGACAGACCCGCGATCAGCGCGGGCACGGAGAAGATCAGGTCGCGGGTACGGCCCTTCTGGACCTCTTCGCCGTTGATCGCGCAGCGCAGTTCGAGGTCGTCGGGGTTGTCGAACTCGTCCGGCGTGACGAGCCACGGCCCGATGGGCGCGAAACCGGGGTAGGACTTGCCGAGGCTGAACTGCGGTGCGGGACCGGCCAGTTGCACCACCCGTTCGGAGATGTCCTGGCCCACCGCAAGGCCCGCGACATGGCTCCAGGCGTCGGCCTCGGACACACCTTCGGCGCGGCGGCCGATGACGGCGACCAGCTCGACCTCCCAGTCGGTGTTGCCGTCGGCGGGAAGCTTCACCTCGGTGACCGGCCCGCTGATGCTGGAGACGAACTTGGTGAAGACCGGCGGCAGGCCCTCCGGAGCGACGAACCCGGACTCGGCGGCGTGCTCCCGGTAGTTCAGGCCGATCGCCAGCGTCTGCCGCGGGGCCGGTACCGGCGAGCGCAGCTCGGTCGCCTCGAACGCCACGCCCGGGGGCAGATCCGCAGCGGCGGCCCACGCACGGAACGCCTCCCACCGCTCGTAGACGGCCTGCGGGTCGGCGGAGAAGCTGCCGGCACTGGCCCGTTCGACGTCGACGGCCCTGCCGTCGACGATCAGGGCCAGCCGGCCGGAGAGGTTGGCGATGCGCACGATGGGTCTCCCGGAAAGGAACGGGAGCGGAACACCTGAAACCGCGTCGGCAGGTGCCGCTCGATCTGCGAAGGCGAAAGGGCCAGGGCGTGCCGTCGGCGACAACGGAGCCCTTGCCCCCTCACCAGCAAATCAGCATGATGATTACCCTGATGTTGCGTCGACGTGACCTAGGCGTCAAGGGGTCCGAGCGAAATCAGCATGATGAATATGACGACTTTGAGGAGTGATCTTGAGCGCCAGCCCGGAGCGGACCGCCCGGTCTCAAGCGGGACCGGAGGCGAGCGAACGCGCCCGTTCACGCCCCACTCCCACGGAAGACGGCAGCTCAGCGAGGTCCCGGCGGCCGGCCGGGAGCACCAGAGGCGGCGAGAGCCCGTCCCGCGGATCGGCAACCGGTCGCGCCGAACGGGCGGCCGAGCGGGTCACGGAGCTGATCGAGAGCGTCACGCCCGGCTCGCGTCTCGGCACCAAGGAGGAGTTGCGGACGCTCTGCGAGGTGTCCGTCGGCACCTTCAACGAGGCACTGCGGCTGCTGCAGGCCCGTGGCCTGGTCACGGTCAAGCCCGGCCCTGGCGGCGGGCTGTTCAGCGCCGAGCAGTCCCCGATGGTCCGTCTCGGCAACTCCGTCCTCGCACTGGACGCGCAGGCGAATGACGTCGCCGACGCCGTTCGCATCCGCGACGCCCTCGACCCGCTGCTGATCGAGGACGCCCTGTGGCACGCGTCCCCCGCCGACATCGCGGGGCTGCGCCGGCACATCACGGCGATGGAGCACGCCGTGGGCGCCGACGCCCCGGTCGCCTTCGTGCACGCGAACTGGCGCCTGCACGCCGCTGTCGCCGCCATCAGTCCGAACGCCCTGCTCAGCTCGCTCTACACCCACCTGCTCGATCTGATCGAGTCGCACACCCTGTCCGTGCTGCCGAGCAGCGACCAGCCGCTGGGCGAGTACATCGCGCACCGGCACGAGCTGCACAGCGATCTGGTCGACGCCCTGGACCGGCGCGACCGGGACGAGGCGCTCCGGCTCATCCACGAGCACAACACCACTCTTCAGACCGCCGAAGGGTCCGCCACCTCCGACGGCTGACCATCGCGTTCCCTTTGCGGACCGACCCTGGGCTCTGGGGCGAGCCAGGGCACGGGCCCTGACTCAGTCCACGTCGGAGCGGGCGGTGCCCATGGAGAGGCCGGCGACCCAGTTGATGGAGGCCGTCGTGTCGTCGGTGCCGAAGTAGGTGCCCCAGCGGGGCTTGTTTCCCAGGTCGTCCCAGGTGCGCGCGCCGGTCCGGGAGGCGAAGGCGGTGCCGTCCTTGTAGACGGACAGCGTGCCCGCGCCGCCCGCGTCGGTGGTGATGCCGAGCTGGATGGAGTGCCACTCGCCCGCCGTCCAGGGAGTGGTGCCGATGGAGATCCAGGTCTCGCCGGGCGCCACGTACCAGACCTTGAGCTGATCGTCCTCGACCTTCATCAGCACCGGGTAGTTCTGGCTGTTCTGGTCGTTGGTGCCGTTGGACTTCCACTGGAAGACAGTCTGCGCGTCGCCCGTCTTGGTCATGGAGTCCCAGCCGAACCAGTACGTGCTGTCGTCACGGAAGGTGTACTCGCCCGAGGCGGTGCGAACGCTGTGCGCCTCGCAACGCGGCGTCCCGACAGGCTTGTTGAACTTGAAGAAGGGGCCGTGACCGTCGCCCCAGTCCCCCGTGGTGACATTTCCGGGGCTGTCGCAGAGGGTCGTCACGAAGACGCCGACACCCTGCGAGGCGTCTGCGTCCCAGATCACGGAGGCTTGGGCGGGGGCGGCGGCCAGCACGGTGGCGCAGGCGGCGGCGGTGGCTGTGCAGAACCAGGCACGCAGTGGGGTGCGGTACACGGGGTCACCTCTTCGATCGACTCGCGCACCGTTGTAGCGCCGCCCCGTCACATCGCTCAATATTTGTGACCGAGTTGATCGTATTGATCGGTCCGGAGGGACGTGTGACTCGGGGCGGTGGTCCTCGGGCGCCAGGGACCAAAGTCGCCATTCATGCCGGTTCGTAGCGCTGTGAGGCTGTTGTTACATGTTCGACGGGAAGTGCACACAGCTGCTCCGTAGGTTCACATGTGTCGCAACGACGACATCTCACCCATAGCGGAGCAAGGAAGAAGTCGATATGTCGATTCCTCGTCGTGTACTGCAGACCGCGGCCGTCTCCGGCCTCGTCATCGGCCTCAGCGTCCCGGCCGCCGCCGCGTTCGCGGACTCCGCCGCGCCGCAGCCCGGTCAGCAGACCACCTCCTCGGCCTCCCCCGACCCCACGCAGTCCGCGTCGGACCAGGGCAAGGAGCAGCAATACTCCCTGAGCAACGGCGCCCAGGCGCACGTGTACACCCTCCCCGACGGGTCGTACATGGCCTGGATCACCGTCAAGGGGCAGCGGGTCGCGAACCTGAGCTCCGACAGCGGGAGCAGCACGGTGAACGGCTACCGCTACGTCCTCAACCAGGCCAACGGCTTCGTGGGCGTCGTCCACCCCGACGGCTGGCACAGCGAGCAGGACAAGCCCGACCCGGCCCACCAGAAGACGCACCCGGACCACCACCAGAAGGTCCAGCCGAAGCACCACGAGAACGCCCACGACCAGCGGACCGTGCAGCACGGCTCCGCGGCGCGCACCGCGCACGACAAGGGCACGTCGGCCGCTGTCGAGAGCGGGCGCGAGGGACGGCTGCCGCAGGGCGGCGTGCGGGCCGGCGCCGAGGGCGTCTCCTCGCACAGCTCCGAGACCCCGCTCATGGTCGCGGCGGGCGGCGGTCTCGCCCTGGCCGGCGCCGGAGTCGGCTACCTGGTCGTCCGCCGCACCCGCCGCGAAGAGTCCTGAATCCGGCGCACCCCTTCCCCAGGGAGTTCCCCCGTGACGACGACCACGCCCCGTAGTCCGAGGCGGGACGCCGGTGGCGGCCGTGCACCGCGCCGCACGACGCGGTGCACGGCGAGCCTCGCACTCGCCCTGACGGCCGGACTGTTCGGTCTGACGGCCTGCTCGACGGCCCATCCGGCCGCCGACGACGTACAGGTGACGAACCGTTCGGCACACCACGCGCAGCACGCCGCAGCTCCTCTGCCGCGATCGCTCCCGGTCGGCCTGCGCATCCCGTCGGCCGGTGTCGACGCCTCCTCCATGCTGCGGCTCGGGCTCGGAGCCGACCGCGACCTGGAGGTGCCGCCCGTCGACAAGGCGCAGGAACCCGGCTGGTGGACCGGATCGGTGACACCCGGTCAGAAGGGCGCCGCCGTGCTCGTCGCGCACTACGACACCGCGAACGGTCCCGCGCTCCTGCGCGACGTGGCCCGCGTCCGGGTCGGCGACGAGATAGCCGTACCCCGCGCCGACGGCCGCACGGCCACCTTCACCGTCCGGGAGATCCAGCAGGTCGCCAAGGACCACTTCCCGACGCGGAAGGTGTACGGCGCGACCAGCACGCCCCAACTCCGGCTCATCACGTGCGGCGGCCCCATCGTCGACGGCCACCGCGCGGACAACATCATCCTGTACGCCGCGCTCACGCCCTGACGCCCGCGCAACTCAAGGAAAGACACACCCATGTCCCACGACACCACTCCCCGCTCCCGCACGCGGCGCACCGCGCTCGCCGCGCTGCTGCTGACCACCACGGTCACGGCGACGCTCGCGGTCGCGGGCTCCGCGTCGGCCGCTTCCGGCGACGACCACCCCGCCCCCCGGGCCGGCACGACGTACGGCGGCTACGGCGACTACGGCAAGGGCTGGACCGACAACTACCGCTACGACAAGGACTACGGGAAGGCGTGGGGCGGCGGCGTCACGGACAAGCAGCGGCTCGCCGACGTCGCCGTGACCGCCTCCGGCCCCCGCCACCTCGACCACCACCAGGAGCAGCGCTGGGTCGTGGAGTTCACCAACAAGGGATCGGCCACGGCCAGGAACGTCCGCTCCACCACCACGATGCCGAACGGCATCACATACCTGGCGCACCGCATCAGCGAGGGACACGCGTCCGAGACGCTCACCGGCGACGGACGCATCGTCCTCGACATCGGCGATGTCGCACCCGGCCGCACGGTCCGCCTCGAGATAGCCGGCCGCGCGCCGTCCTACGGCGGTGGCACGGTGCAGCTGTCCACCTCGATCACCACCAGCAGCCCGGAACGCAGCACGGGCAACAACTCGGCGGTCGTGCACACGCGCATCGCCTGAGCCGAGCCCGCGGAATCGCGGGACACACCGGGCCCGGCCGACTGCCCGCGGCCGGACGTGTGGCCACTGACAACGGCCCATCGTCCTTTCTGAGAGGCTGAGTTGACGG
>NZ_JBEOYI010000051.1:0-26370 GCF_040297005.1 Streptomyces sp. NPDC001904
CTATGAGGGCGCTCCGGCGCCTTGCGATCGCACGCACCAGACACCGCGGGGCCCGCCCTCCGGGCGGACGACGGGACTTTCGACACACGCCCTAGGAAGAAGCGGTCCTGATCCGGCGCCTGTGGGCCGGGGTTTCCAGGGCGACCGATGCCGCCAGCAGGGCTGCCGGGGCTGCCAGTGTTCCTGCCACCGGGAGGTGCGGGGTCAGCGGCAGCAGGGACAGGGCGGCCGCCGCCGTTGCGATGCGGATGACGACCACTGATTCCCGTACGCCCGTGAAGGACGCTCTGATCAGCGCTGTTGACGTGAGGAAGAGCGCGGTGCCGCCCAGGACGCAGGCCGCCAGCGGTGCGTCCAGGTGGCCGTCCCCGAGTTTCACGGCCGCGCCGGCCGCGCCTCCCGTGACGGCGAGGCCGAGCTGGACCGGGAGATGGCCGAGGACGTAGATGTGCAGGTGGCGGCCGCCCGCGGCGAGTTCCTCGTGGGCGCCGGGGCGGGTGCTCGACGCGCTGAAGTACGACCACCACAGCCCCGCCGCGAGCGCGAACGCGGCGACGCCGGGCAGCACCGCCGTGACTGCGGTGTGCGCCGCGACCAGGCCGTTGGTGAAGCCGAGCACGGTCTCGCCGATGACGATGATGGTGAACAGGCCGAACCGCTCGCGCAGATGCTCCGCGTCGCCGGGGCTGTCGGCGAGCCGCCGCCCGGCGAGCAGCGGCAGGGCCAGTTCGAGGGACATGGCGATCCCCCAGGTCAGATAGCGCCAAGCGCCGTCCAGGGCGAAGGTGGCCGTCAGCCAGATGACCGCGGTGACGGCCGATCCCTGTACGTAGATCAGCGTGATGCGGCGCAGTCGCGGATCGCGGCGAAGGTCCCAGGCGTAGAGCGCGGCGACGCCGGCCCGCGCGCAGAGGTACGAGACGACGAACCCGATGTCGGCGCCCCGGGAGTGTCCGACGCCGCCGAGGTAGACGGCCAGCCCGGCCACCGCGGCGAGACCCACCGTGGTGAGCAGGCGCTGGGCGGTCCGGTCGTGGTCGGCGCGGTTGGCGCGGACCGTGTAGAGCACCCAGGTCCACCACAGCGGGACGAAGAGCGCCGCGGCGGCGGCCGTCGCCGCGGCGCTCGGGTGGCCGCCGATGCGGTGCGTGGCCTGCCCGACCGCCGCTACGAAGACCAGGTCGCCGAAGAGCTCGAACCAGGTGGCCCGGCGCGGCAACTCGCTTGCGGCAACGGCCTGTTGGGGTATCTGCCCGACGGGGCGGGATACGGTCATGGCCGCGAGATTATCCCGGGTGCCGTGGCTTCAGCGGCCCGTCGGCAGGTTCGCCCCGCCGGTGCAGTCCAGCACCACACCCGTGATGAAGCCGTTCGTGGCAAGCGAGTTGATGGCCTGCGCCACTTCTTCGGGCCGCCCGACGCGGCCCACCGGGGTCGTCGCCGCGAGCCCCGCGAACAGCTCCTTGCGCTGCTCCTCGGGGACCCGGCCCCACCAGGGGGTGTCGATGACGCCGGGGGAGACGGCGTTGATCCGGCGCGGGGCGAGCTCGACGGCGAGCGGCGGGATCATGGCTTCCAGAGCGCCGTTGATCGCGGCCAGGCCCGAGGTGCCGGGGAAGGCGGCGCGGGCCGAGGCGGCCGTGATGAGGGTGACCGACGCGCGCTCGGTGAGGTGCCCCAACGCCGCCTTCAGGATGCGCAGTTGGGGCCAGAACTTGGCATCGAAGCCGTGCGCCAGGTCGTCGAGGTCGAGCTCGGCGAAGGCGCCGCTGCCCGCCGCGCCGCTGACCGCGACGACCAGGTGGTCGATGGGCGCGGTGGTGGCGAAGAAGGCGTCGATGTCGTCCTGGGCGGTGGCGTCCATGCGGTGCGTGGTCGTCTTGCCGCCTATGCGGGCCGCCGCCTCGTCGAGCTTGGCCCGGTCGCGGCCGGTGATGGTCACCTCGGCGCCGCTCGCGGCGAACAGGGCGGCCGTCGCCTCGCCGATGCCGGAGCTGCCGCCCATGACCACGACGTGGGCGGTGGTGTCGGTGCGGGTGGTGGAGGGCGTTGTAGTAGCCATGGTGACCTTTTCCTTGCGTCTCTGGCGTTCCCCGACTTTTTGGTGAGACTGTTAGTCTCGACAAGATGAGTATTGGCGAGACTATCGGTCTCGTCAAGGGGTTTCGGTGGCCGCGGTCCGACGGAACTCCGTCACGAAGCGCGAAGCGCGAACCACGAAGGAAGGTGAGTCGAATGAATGCTGGGCGAGCCCACACCGGACGCCGGCGCAACGAAGAGGCGCGCCGTGCCGTCCTCGACGCCGCCCTGCGGCTGCTCGCGGACGCGGACGGCGCGGCGGTGAGCGTGGACGCCATCGCGAAGGAGGCCGGTGTCGGCAAGCAGACGCTGTACCGGTGGTGGCCCTCGAAGGGGGCGGTGCTGCTGGACGCGCTCACGGACCGCGCCGAGGCGGCCGCGCCCGTACCCGACTCGGGCGCACTGCGCGAGGACCTGCGAGCGGTGGTCACCGCGACGTTCGCCGGGGCGCAGCGCACCCCGGTCGCCCCGGCGCTGCGCACCCTCGTACGGGAGGCCGCGCAGGACCCCCATCTGGCCGACCTGATGCGGGAGTTCACGGAGTCCCGGCGGGCCGTACTGCGTGACGTGCTGGAGCGCGGCCGGGATCGCGGCGAGCTGTCGGCCGACCGTGATCTCGACCTGATGGTGGATCAGGTGTACGGGGTCTTCTGGTACCGCTTCCTGCTCGGACACGCTCCGTTGGGCGAAACGGAGGCCGTACGGCTCGCGGACTCCCTGATCGCGCAGGGGAGTTGACGGTCGCCGGAGCTCAGAGCCGGTCGGGCAGCTGCACCATCGGGAAGCTGCCCGTGTTGGTGGGAGCGTGCTCGGGGAGCCAGAGCACAGCCACGGCACCCTCGGCCGGAGTACCGGCCACCGCACCCGGCGGCCGCACGTTGCGGAACGTGAGGCGCGCACCGAGAACCTGGGCCTGCCCGGCGGCGATCGTCAGCCCGAGCCCGTGCCCGTGCCCCGCGCGGTCGGCGGCACCGGTACGGAAGCGGCTCGGCCCCTCCTCCAACAGGTCCTCCGGGAAACCGGGCCCGTGGTCGCGAACCCGGATCACCCGGCCCTCCACACTGACCTCGATCGGCGGCCGCGCATGCTTGGCGGCGTTCGCGAGGAGGTTGAACAGGATGCGCTCCAGCCGGCGCGGATCCGTGGTCACCACCGATTCGTGGATCACGCTGACCGTGATGCCGTCGAAGGAACGGGCCGCGACCCGCCGGCTCACGAACTCGCCCAGCATGATGTCCTGCAGCTCGGCCCGCTCCGCCGAACTGTCCAGCCGGGCCACCTCCAGCACGTCCTCGACGAGCGTACGCATCGCCTGCGCCCGGTCCTTGACCAGCTCACTGGGCCGCCCGGGCGGCAGCAGCTCGGCGGCGGTGAGCAGCCCGGTGACCGGCGTGCGCAGCTCGTGCGCGATGTCCGCGGTGACCCGGCGCTCGGCCTCCAGGCGCTGCTTGAGCGCGTCGGCCATGGCGTCCACGGCCTGTGCGAGGTCGTCGGTCTCGTCCCGCACGACCCCGCCGATGGCATCCCGTACCCGGACGTGCGTCTGCCCCTGGGCGACCTCCCGGGCCGCGCTCGCCGCCTTGCGCAGCCGCCGCGAGAGCTGGCCGCCGATGAGGACACCGAGCGCGCTGCCGCCGAAGACGACCGCGATGGAGCCGATGATCAACGCCTGGTCGAGGTCCTTCATCACGGTCGCGCTGCGATCGGTGAACCGGGTGTGCACCGACAGCACGCCCCCGTCGGCCAGCGGCACCGCGGCCCAGATGTCCGGCACCCCGTCGGACGGCTCGGACACATAGGTGGCACGGCGGCCGCCGAGCACCTTGGCACGCAGCTCGGCGGGGAGCGCCGGATCGTCGACCTTGAAGCCGACCGGCAGATTGCCGCCGCGCGCCTCGTACTGCCGCTGCACGAACTGGATCCGCTCGTCCTGCACGTCCCGGGCGTTGTCCAGCATCGAGACCCGTGCCGCGTTGTGCACGACCAGGCTGAGCGCGAGCGCCACCAGCGCCCCGACCAGCGCGATGGCCACGCTGATCTTCCAGCGCACGCCACTGCGCAGACTGCGCCGCAGCCGCCGCGGCAGCAGGTGCCGCAGCCGCGCCGTCCCGGGCCTGTCCGCGGGCCCCCTCATATCTGCTGTCCCATCCCGTTCCACCAGGCCGTGCCGGCCCGTGCCGTCAGTCGGCTCAGGCCTTCAGTTTGTAGCCGAAGCCGCGGACCGTCTCGATCCGGTCCTGGCCGATCTTGGTGCGCAGCCGCTGCACATGGACGTCGACGACGCGGGTGTCACCGCCCCAGCCGTAGTCCCACACGCGCTCCAGCAGCTTGTCGCGGGAGAGGACCGTGCCGGGCGCCGAGGAGAACTCCAGGAGCAGCCGCATCTCGGTCGGCGTCAGCGCCACCTGCGTACCGCCCTTGGTGACCTCCATGCCCTCCGTGTCGATCTCCAGATCGCCGAAGTGCAGCACGGCACCGGACCCGGCGTCCGCCGCCTCCGCACCGCCGGAGCCGCCCGCCGCCGGACCGCCCGCGTGCCCGAAGCGGCGCAGCACGGCCCGGATCCGGGCCACGAGCACCGCCCCGTCGAACGGCTTGGTCACGTAGTCGTCGGCCCCGGCCTCCAGGCCCAGGACGACGTCGATGGAGTCCGCGCGCGCGGACAGCATGATCACCGGGACGGTCGACTCGTCCCGGATCCGGCGGCACAGCGAGACCCCGTCGAGCCCCGGCACCATCACGTCGAGCAGGGCGATGTCGGGCCGGTCCGTGCGGAACGCCTCCAGGCCCGAGAGTCCGTCCGGCATCGCGGTGACCACGAAGCCGTCCCGCTCCAGGGCGAGCTGGGTGGCCTCGCGGATGACGTCGTCGTCCTCGACGAACAGGACGTGGGTCTGCTCGCCCCTGCGCTCCGCCATGTGCTGCTGTCCCTTCCGTTCCCGTACCGTCCGAGCCGTCCGGCGGCCGTGTCAGCCGTCCTGCGCGGGCGACGGCGACTCCCCGTCCACCGCGTGGCTGTAGTCGTTGTGCGTGCGCTCCACCTCGGTGAAGCGGCCGCCGCTCCAGCGGTACGTGAGGATCTCCTCGCCCGACGGAGAGGCGACGGAGTCGCCCTTCTCGTACACCTGCTTGGTGACCACGAGATCACCCCGGTCGATCTCGGCGTACACCGGGGGTTCCTCGGTCTGGAAGACATTCTTGTACGTGCCGTCGTCGTCGCGATACACGTACGTGCCGATGCCGACGGCATCGCCGCAGGTCATCACGTTGACCACGATGTCGTTCGACGTACCGCCGGTCAGGTTCCCGTAGCTCACGTCGACCGGGTACTCCTTGGCCACGCACGGCTTCAGGTCGCGCTTGATGTCGGCGCTGACCTTCGGGTCGTCCTTCACCAGCCGCACCGCGTTCACCGACGCGGGAGTCGGCGACGGGGAGGCGGCGGCCTCGTCCGGCTCGGGGCTCACGGTGGCGGCCGGCGCGGTCGAGCCGACCGGATCGGTACGGGCGGGCCCCTCGTCACGGGCGCCGGTGCCGCCCGCCGAGCAGGCCGCGAGCGCCCCGGCGAAAAGTCCGAGGGCGGCGAGCCCGGCCAGTACCGGACTCCCCGCCTTGCCCGCCCGAAGACTCCCCCGAAGGGCTCGGTGCAGGATCCTGCTCAGGGCTCCACGGAACCCCGTCACCCCAGAGGCACGTATGCCTAGGCCGCGCAACGCTCCCGCTCCTCACGACGGTCGAGCGCGCCCGCCACCGGTTCCTCCCGGTCCCGGCTCTCCAGCTCTTCGCGGAGCCGGGCGAGGGCCCGGTGCAGCGTGCTCTTCACGGTTCCGGCCGACATTCCGAGGGCGGCGGCCGTCTCCTCTGTGGACATCTGCTCCCAGTGTCGCAGCACCACGACACTGCGCTGCTTCGGAGCCAGCACCTTCATGATGTCCATCAACAGGGCACGGTCCGCATGCTGTTCGGTGGAGTCGTCGATCGTCGACTCCGGAAGCTGCTCGGTCGGGACCTCCTCCAGCTTCCGGGCCCGCCACCACTCGGTCCGGGTATTGATCATGACGCGGCGCAGATAGGCGTCGGCCAGACGCTTGTCCGCTATCCCGTCCCACCGCCCGTACGTCCGCACGAGCGCCGTCTGCAGCAGGTCCTGGGCGTCCACGGGGTCCGGCACCAGACGCCGGGCGCTGCGCAGCAGAGCGTCCTGCCGCGTCCGGACGTACTCCTCGAACTCGAGCACCTCACCGCCGTGCGCCATGATGAACCGCCTCCCGTTTCCCGCTTGCTCCCCGTGGTCCGCACAGGTCGTGTGCGGTGTTGAGAAGAAGCTACGGAGGCGTTGTCACGGCACTGTCCGTTCCAGCCTTCGACGAACGCACGGCTGTCCGTCGGTTCTGTAACGGAGCTGAGAATCGGCTGGATGTCCACGGTGGCCCGGGACCGGCCCGAGCCGGTTCTCAGCCGGCCGGAAGCCGGTACAGACCGCCCGCGAGGGGCTCCACCAGACCGTCGCTGACCAGGCCGTCCAGTGCCCGGGCCCGCTGCACCGGCTCGTCCCAGACCCGGTCGAGCACCGCCTGCGGTACCGGAGCGACGGCGTCCCGCAACACGGCGAGCAGCTTGCCCCGCACCTGCCGGTCCGTCCCCGCATACGTCTGTCCGCGCCGCGGCGGCCCCTCGTGCGCGGGCTTCCCGGCGAGCCGCCACGCGCACAGCGCGGCGATCGGGCAGCGGTGGCACTCCTCGTTCTTCGCCGTGCACACGAGCGCGCCCAGCTCCATCGAGGCGGCGGCCCACCGGGCGGCGGTGTCGTCCTGCTGCGGCAGCAGCGTGCGGGCCAGCTTCCGCTCGGCGGCGGTGGTCGCGTTCGGCGGGTACTGCACGCCCGCCACGGCGCGGGCGAACACCCGCCGCACGTTCGTGTCGAGCACCGCGTGCCGCTGCCCGTACGCGAACGAGGCGACCGCGGCGGCCGTGTACTCCCCGATGCCCGGCAGGGCCAGCAGCTGGGCGTGCGCGGTCGGTACGTCGCCGCCGTGCCGTTCCGTTATGGCGACGGCCGCGCCGTGCAGCCGCAGGGCGCGGCGCGGGTAGCCGAGCCGGCCCCAGGCGCGGACGGCTTCGCCGGGCGCCTCCTCGGCCAGGTCGGCGGGGCGCGGCCAGCGCGCGAGCCACTGCTCGTAGACCGGCAGGACCCGGCTCACCGGGGTCTGCTGCAGCATGAACTCGCTGACCATCACGCCCCAGGGGCCGGCTTCTGGGCGGCGCCAGGGCAGGTCACGGGCGTGCTCGTCGAACCAGTCGATGACCGGTTCGTGAAGATCGGTCCGCTCGGTGGGTGCGTTCTCGGGAGTCTTCGTGGGCGCAGTCATGGCACTGCCGATCCTGCCACGATCGGGGGTGGGCCCGGAGCGGGCGGCGCCGCGGCCGTCACCCGGGAGCCGTGGATTGTTACCAGGGGGCGGGGCCGCGGGACCGCGGCCGCCCGAGGCGATGGGGTTCAGCGGCGGTGCGCCCCGCGGCGCGGCGCCGTGCGGGAACCCGCCGCGCCGGTGGCCGGTCCGGGTCCCGCGAACCACAGCACCAGGCCGTTCCGCGATCCCCGCATCGTCGCGACCAGCCGCGCCCCCGCCGGTGCGCACAGCCGGGAGACGAGGACGGCGACGAGCGTGCCGAGGAGCAGGCCCACCGCGACGTCGTGCGGGTAGTGCACGCCCACGAAGACCCGGGAGAACGCCATCATGATCGCCATCGGAACCGTCAGCCAGCCGATCTTCGGCCAGGCCAGCGCGAGCCCCACGGCCGCCGCGGCGGCGATGGTGGAGTGATTGGACGGGAACGACCAGTCCCCGTAGGCGGGGCAGTCGATCAGCGGTGCCAGCGCCCCGCTCACCGCCCGGCACGGCCGGTCCTCGTCGATCCCCGACTTGGCCACCTCGCTGATCACGTACGCCACGGCGGTGCCCAGCGGCGCGAGCACCGCGACGGCGAGCGCCCGCGGATCACCGCGCCGCGCCCGCCACCAGGCGACGACGAAGAGCACGGCGAACAGCAGCAGCCCGAGTTCGGTCCACACCTCCATCAGGTGCTGGAACCACGACGGAGTGTCGTGGGCGAACTGCAGGATGTTGCGATAGAGATCGGAGTCAATGGTTCCCATGGTGCCGGACAGTATGCAATACAAGGTGACAGCCCTGTCCGGCGACGGTCGCCGCCACCACCTGACGAAAGATCAAGAACCTTCGTGTGTCCGCGGGGGACGGGGGCATGATGATGATCCTGAAAACTTGCTGTCCGGTGCGGCGGGTGGACACCGGACAACCGCCCGATCTCTCGTAAGGTTTGAGCCGTGGGATCTCTGCGCAATCCGATCGGGCCGCTTCCCTCCTCCATCTACTGGCGCCGGAGGGGCGTTCTGGTGTCCGTAGTGACGTTGCTCGCGCTGCTGGTCGTCTGGATCGTCAACCTGGGCGGCGGTGGCGGGAACAACGGCGCGGGGGGTGCGAACGGCAAGCACCCGACGCAGTCCATCACGCCCGGACCCTCCGGTTCCGGCCCCGCGATCAGCCAACACCCCGGCGGGCGCGACACATCGGGCGGCTCCGGCTCGGGCGGCGACGCGGGCAGCGGTTCCGGCGACGGTTCGGGTGACGGGTCCGGCGCCGGTTCGGGCGGCTCCGGCGGCTCGGACGACGCGGCGGGCGGCGACGGCGCGGGCAGCGGCGGCGGTACGTCGTCGGGCGACCAGGTGCCGGCCGGATCCAAACTGCCCGACTGCACGGCGGGCGGAGTGACCCTGTCGGTGCGCAGCCTCCACAACTCGTACGCGCCCGGGGAGAAGCCGCGCATCGAGCTGGCCGCGAAGAACACCACGGACACGTCCTGCAAGGTCGATCTGGGCCCGCGCACGGCGGTCGTGACGATCACGAAGGCGGACGGCGACAAGGAGTTCTGGTCGTCGAAGGACTGCCCGGCCGACCACGCGGCGGGGCTGCTGCTGCGCGTCCCGGCGGGCGGCAAGGTCACCCGCACCCTCACCTGGGACCGCCACCCGAGCGCCCCGCGGTGCGCGACCCCGCCGGCCGGTTCGGCCGCGCCGGGCACGTACCTGGTAGAGGTGAAGGCGCCCCAACTGACGGGCACCCAGACGTCGTTCGTCCTGAAGGCGGACTAGCGCCCCGTCAGGGGCGCGGGGAACTGCGCGAGCAACGCAACACGACGGGACAGCCCGCGACGAACCCCAAGAGGCGCCCCGAACCGCGACACCCGCCCAACCGGCGGAGCTACACGTACCGCTCCAGGATCGACGACTCCGCGAGCCGCGAAAGCCCCTCCCGCACACTGCGGGCCCGCGCCTCCCCGACGCCGTCCACGGTCTGGAGGTCGTCGACGCTGGCGGCGAGCAGCTTCTGCAGCCCGCCGAAGTGCTCCACGAGACGGTCGATGATCGCGCCGGGCAGCCGCGGCACCTTGGCCAGGAGCCGGAAGCCGCGGGGCGAGACGGCCGAGTCCAGCGCCTCCGGCGATCCCGTGTAGCCCAGTGCCCGCGCCACGATGGGCAGTTCGAGCAGCTCGCCGTGGTGCAGCGAGTCCAGCTCCGAGAGCGCCTCGTCGACCGTGCGGGAGCGCTTGGCGGTCGGCTCGGGAACGTAGTCCCGGACGACCAGCTCCCGCTCGGGCTCGACGCCCGCGATCAACTCGTCGAGCTGCAGCGCCAGAAGACGCCCGTCGGTGCCCAGCTCCACCACGTACTCGGCGATCTCCGTGGCGATCCGGCGCACCATCTCCAGGCGCTGCGCGACCGCCGTGACATCGCGGACCGTGACCAGGTCCTCGATCTCCAGGGCGGAGAGCGTGCCCGCCACCTCGTCGAGCCGCAGCTTGTACCGCTCCAGGGTCGCCAGGGCCTGGTTCGCCCGGGACAGGATCGCCGCCGAGTCCTCCAGGACGCGGCGCTGCCCGTCCACGTACAGGGCGATCAGCCGCATCGACTGGGACACGGAGACCACCGGGAAGCCGACCTGCTTGCTGACGCGGTCGGCGGTGCGGTGCCGGGTGCCGGTCTCCTCGGTGGGGATCGTCGGGTCCGGCACCAGCTGCACCCCGGCCCGCAGGATCTTGCTGAGGTCGGAGGAGACCACGATGCCGCCGTCCAGCTTGCACAGCTCACGCAGGCGCGTGGCGCTGAACTCCACATTCAGGACGAAACCGCCGGTGCACATCGACTCGACCGTGCGGTCGGAGCCGAGGACGATGAGACCGCCGGTGTTGCCGCGGAGGATGCGCTCCAGGCCGTCGCGCAGGGCCGTACCGGGCGCCACCGCGCTCAGCGAGGCCCGCATCAGGCTGTCCGCACCGGAACTGCCGCCGGACTTGCCGGGAGCTGTCGCCCGGTCGTTGGCTGCCACTGCACTCCTCCGGATCGCAGGCTTTTGGGGTGCCCTGGGGTTCTTCGCCTTCGTCCGTCGTGTTCGTACGCACGGGCGAGACCTGGGCAAAGTCTACCGGCGGTCCTCCGTCTCCCGTGGGGCCTCTCGCCGACGGCTCTTCGGCAGCACCCGCAGCGCGTCCCCTATATCGGCGACTTCCAGGACCTTCATACCGGCCGGAACCTTGCCCGGATCGCCCGGTACGAGCGCGTGCGTGAAGCCGAGCCGGTGCGCCTCGGCGAGCCGCCGCTGGACGCCCGTGACCCGTCTGACCTCGCCCGCCAGGCCCACTTCCCCGATCGCCACCAGATTCTTCGGCAGCGGGGTGTCGCTCGCCGCGGAGGCCAGCGCCAGCGCGATCGCGAGGTCCGCGGCGGGCTCGGTGAGCTTCACCCCGCCGACCGTCGCGGAGTAGATGTCCCTCTTGCCCAAAGCGCTGATCTTGCCCCGCTGTTCGAGCACCGCCAGCATCATCGAGACGCGGGAGGTCTCCAGGCCCGATGTGGTGCGCCGCGGAGAGGGGATCTGCGAGTCGACGGTGAGCGCCTGCACCTCGGCGACCAGCGGGCGGCGGCCCTCCAGGGTGACGGTCAGACAGGTGCCCGGCACCGGCTCGTCGCGCCGGGTCAGGAACAGGCCGCTGGGGTCGGCCAGGCCCGTGATGCCCTCGTCGTGCAGCTCGAAGCAGCCGACCTCGTCCGTGGTCCCGTACCGGTTCTTCACGCCGCGGACCAGGCGCAGCCGCGCGTGCCGGTCGCCCTCGAAGTTCAGCACCACGTCGACCAGGTGCTCCAGGAGGCGCGGGCCCGCGATGGTGCCCTCCTTGGTGACATGGCCCACGAGGAGCGTGGACATGCCGCGCTCCTTGGAGGCGCGGATCAGCGCCCCGGCCACCTCGCGGACCTGGGCCATGCCGCCCGGCGCGCCGTCGATCTCCGGCGAGGCCACCGTCTGCACGGAGTCCAGGACCAGCAGCGACGGCTTCACCGCGTCCAGGTGGCCGAGGACGGCGGACAGGTCCGTCTCGGCCGCCAGGTACAGATGGTCGTCGATGGCGTGGATGCGGTCCGCGCGCAGCCGCACCTGGGACGCCGACTCCTCGCCCGTCACATAGAGCGTCCTGTGCTGCTCGCTCGCCGACTTCGCGGCGACGTCGAGCAGCAGCGTGGACTTGCCGACGCCGGGCTCGCCCGCGAGCAGCACCACGGCGCCGGGCACCAGGCCGCCGCCGAGCACCCGGTCCAGCTCGGGCACGCCGGTGGTGCGGGCCGTGGCCTGCCGGCCGTCCACCTCGCCGATGGGCAGCGCGGAGGTGGTGACGCGGCCGGGCGCGGTCGTGCGCACCGCGGGGGCGCCGTACTCCTCGATCGTCCCCCAGGCCTGGCACTCGCCGCAGCGGCCCAGCCACTTGACCGTCTGCCAGCCGCACTCGGTGCAGCGGTACGAGGGTCGTTGCTTGCCGCTGTTCGCGGATTTGGTACGGGTGGCCATGGGCGAAACCGTAGCGGGCGCCACTGACAATCCGACCGCCGCCGCCCGGACCGCCCACCCGGCCGCCGGTCGCCGCGCGTAGCCGCGCTGGCCACGGCATCAGCCCGGCAGCCGATGTTCGTGTCCTCTTTTGAGGGATCGTTTCACCCGTAAGGATTAAAAGTGCTCAAGGGGGCGGAAGGGGCCCTACCCGCCGCCTACGGTCGCACAGGTGACAAGCAGCAGGCCGGAAACCCCGACACACCCCACCGGCGCACACCGGGCGCACCGCGCCGGGGCGAGGCGGCCGGTGCCGCGCACCGCCCCGCAGCGCCCGCCCGCGCGCTATGAGCCGTGTCTGGACGGCCTGTTCACCTACTGCCTCTCCGTGCTCTGCGACCACGACGAGGCGATCGCCGCCCTCGGGGACGCCCTCGCCCTCGCCGAGCGGCGCGGCTCCCGCGGCCCGGACGCGGAGAGCGACCGCAGGGCCTGGCTGTACGCGCTGGCCCGCTGGTCGTGTCTGCACCGCCTGACGGAGGCCAAGCGCCGCAGGCAGCGGGCGCACGCGGCCGGATCCGCCTCGCACACCCAGAAGATACAGAAGACCCAGAAGGCACAGAACACCCATAAGACACAGAACACCCCGGACGCCCAGGAGGCACCGCAGGACGGCCTCCTCCAGGAGGAGCGCCGCCGCCAACTCGCGCTGCTGGCCTGGCCGGAGGCGGCCGGCACCAGCCCCGAGCAGCGCGAGGCGCTGGAGCTCGCGGTGCGCCACCAGCTGTCCGCCGCCGAGGTCGCCGCCGTGCTCGGCACCGACCCGGGCGCCACCCGCGAGCTGCTCTCCGTCGCCGCCTGCGAGGTCGAGCGCACCCGCGCCGCGCTCGCCGTCGTCGAGACGGGCACCTGCCCCAGCGTCAACCGCCTCACCGGCGACCACCAGCTGCTGCTGTCCGCGGCCCTGCGCCGCGAGCTGGTGCGCCACGTGGACGACTGCCCGCGCTGCCGCCGCACCGCCGAGCGCGCCGTCCCCGGCGCCTGGCCCGGCACCTCGGTCACGCCCGCGGCGCTGCCGCTCGCCGAGGCCCCGCGCGCCGCGCTGCACCACGCGATGCACGCCGCCCACGGCGCGCACCTGCGGGCCCCGCGCTTCGACCGGCGCGGCTTCCCGATGGACCCCAAGGACCGCGCGGCCCGCCGCGACCGGCTCCGCGCGCGTGTCCTCACGACGACGGTCGTCGCCACGGTCGTCGCCGCTCCCGTCTTCGCCCTGTGGGCGGCCTACCGGGGTGCCCCGCTGACCGGCGAGGGCAGCGACGGCCGCTCGGTCAGCGCCGGCGAGGCCGAGGGCCCGGGCGGCCTGGCCGGCGAGCGTGCCGGTGACGCGACGGGATTCGGCTACGAGAACGCGGGGAACGCCAGCACGACCCCCGACCCCCGCTTCACCGCGGGCAGCCGTTCACCGGACGTCTCCGTGGAAGTGATCTCGCCGCCCACGGGCGCGAGTTCGGGCCCGGGCCGGCTCACCGTGGAGGCGCAGCCCAGCGGCGGCGCGACGCTCATCACGCTGACGGCGTCCGGCAGCGGGCCCGTGCGCTGGTCGGCGTCGACCGGCGCAACCTGGCTCTGGCTGAGCCGGACGTCGGGGACGTTGCAGCCCGGTGAGTCGAGCACGATCCGGGTGTACGTCGATCACGACCGTGAGCCGGCCGGGCACTGGAGCGCGCGCATCGCCCTCGATCCGTCCGGGGCGGTCATCTCGCTGGACGGCTACGGACGCCGTCCGGGCGGCGGCCACCACCCCGGCCACGGCGGCTCGTCGTCGCCGTCCGAGCCCGACCCCACGCCGACGCCCAGCGACCCGGCCACCTCCGACCCGGACCCCACCCCGACACCGAGCGATCCGGCGACGACCGCGCCCGAGCCGACCGCGTCCGACACGGCGAGCCCGGGCCAGGGGGACTCGACGGCGCCGGCGCAGTCCCCCTGAGGGCCCCGACCGTGGCGGCCGGGGCCGGCAGGGTCAGGAGGCGGGGTCCGCCGGGTGCGGCGCGAGCAGGGGCAGCCCCTTGGGCAGGGCGGCCAGCCGCTCCTCGCACAGCTCGACCAGCTTCGCGTACCCCTCGGGGCCCATCAGCTCGGTCAGCTCCGGGCGGTAGGAGACGTAGACCGGGTCGCCGGCGCCGTGCGCCGAGGTCGCCGACGTGCACCACCAGTGCAGGTCGTGGCCGCCGGGACCCCAGCCGCGCCGGTCGTACTCACCGATCGAGACCTGGAGCACGCGCGTGTCGTCCGGCCGGTCGATCCACTCGTACGTCCGCCGGACCGGCAGCTGCCAGCACACGTCCGGCTTGGTCTCCAGCGGCTCGCGTCCCTCCTTGAGGGCGAGGATGTGCAGCGAGCAGCCCGCGCCGCCCGCGAAGCCGGGGCGGTTCTGGAAGATGCACGAGCCGTTGTACGGGCGGGTCTGCCGCTCGCCGTCCTCGTCCTTCGACACCCAGCCGGACTCCGTGCCGATGTCGTGGTGCTGCCAGATGTCGGGAGTGAGCCGGTCCACGAACCCCGCCACGCGCTTCTCGTCGTCCTCGTCCGAGAAGTGGGCGCCCAGCGTGCAGCAGCCGTCGTCCGCGCGCCCCGCCTGGATGCCCTGGCAGCCACTGCCGAAGATGCACGACCAACGAGAGGTCAGCCATGTCAGATCACAGCGGAAGACCTGCTCGTCGTCGGCCGGATCGGGGAACTCGACCCAGGCGCGCGGGAAGTCGATGGCCTTCTCGTCCTGCTTCAAGTCCTGGCCCTGCTTCAGCAGTGCCGACTTGGCCTTCTTGTCGCTCTTACCGCTTTTGTCGGCCTTGGCCTTTTTCGTCTTTGGCACCGCTCCAGAGTAAGCGCGCGGAGGGGTTCGGTCGGACCTTCCCTGCCAGGCGGCCTCATGGGCGCAGTAGCGTTCCGTACATGAGACTCGGTGTCCTCGACGTGGGTTCGAATACGGTCCATCTGCTGGTGGTGGACGCACACCCGGGTGCCCGGCCGCTGCCCGCGCACTCGCACAAGGCCGAGCTGCGGCTCGCCCAACTCCTCGACGAGCGCGGGGCGATCGGCCCCGACGGGGTCGAGCGGCTGGTCGGCACGGTCAGAGGCGCCCTGGAGGCCGCCGAGGACAAGGGCGTCGTGGACCTGCTGCCGTTCGCCACGTCGGCGGTGCGCGAGGCGACCAACGCCGATGAGGTCCTGGCCCGCGTCAAGGACGAGACCGGCGTCGAACTGCGGGTGCTCAGCGGCGCGGAGGAGGCCCGGCTCACGTTCCTCGCCGCCCGCCGCTGGTTCGGCTGGTCCGCGGGCAAGCTCCTCGTCCTCGACATCGGCGGGGGCTCCCTCGAGATCGCGTACGGGATGGACGAGGAGCCGGACGCCGCGGTGTCGCTGCCGCTCGGTGCCGGGCGGCTGACGGCCGGCTGGCTGCCCGGCGACCCGGCCGACCCCGCCGACGTGAAGGCGCTGCGCCGGCACGTGCGGGCGCAGATCGCGCGCACGGTGGGGGAGTTCAGCCGGTTCGGGGCGCCGGACCACGTCGTCGCCACGTCCAAGACCTTCAAGCAGCTGGCCCGGCTCGCCGGGGCGGCCCGCTCCACCGAGGGGCTCTACGTCCAGCGGGAGTTGAAGCGGAGATCCCTGGAGGACTGGGTGCCGCGGCTCGCCGCGATGACGGAGACCGAGCGCTCGGAGCTCCCCGGCGTCTCGGAGGGCCGCGCGGGACAGCTGCTCGCCGGGGCGCTGGTCGCCGAGGGCGCCATGGACCTCTTCGGTGTGGAGACCCTGGAGATCTGCCCCTGGGCCCTGCGGGAGGGCGTCATCCTGCGCCACCTCGACCAGATGCCCCCGCACTCGTAAGGGCCCGCCCCGGGCGCGGGGCGAGCGCGCGTCGGCCCCGCACCCCGGCCCGCGGCCCCCGCACCCCACCTTCCGGCCACCCGTTCCACCCCGGAAAGGACCGCCTCCCCACCCGAACGCGAAGGCCCGTACTCTGTCCCCGTGGCAGAACCAGTGGTGCGCATCCCGGATGCGAAGGTCGCCCTGTCGACGGCCTCGGTCTATCCGGAGTCCACGGCGACGGCCTTCGAGATCGCCGCACGCCTGGGCTACGACGGCGTGGAGGTCATGGTCTGGACCGACCCCGTCAGCCAGGACATCGAGGCCCTGCGCCGCCTCAGCGACTACCACCACATCCCGATCCTGGCCGTCCACGCCCCGTGTCTGCTGATCACGCAGCGCGTCTGGTCCACCGACCCCTGGACGAAGCTGCAGCGCGCGAAGACCGCGGCCGAGCGCCTCGGCGCCTCGACGGTGGTCGTCCACCCGCCCTTCCGCTGGCAGCGCCAGTACGCCCGCGACTTCGTCGGCGGGATCTGGCGGATGGCGGACGAGACAGACGTCAGGTTCGCCGTCGAGAACATGTACCCGTGGCGCTACCGGGACCGCGAGATGCTCGCGTACGCCCCCGACTGGGACGTGACGAAGGACGACTACCGTCACTTCACCGTCGATCTCAGCCACACGGCGACGGCCCGCACCGACGCCATGCACATGATCGACCGGATGGGCGACCGCCTCGGCCACGTCCACCTCGCGGACGGCAACGGCTCCAACAAGGACGAGCACCTGGTCCCCGGCCGCGGCACCCAGCCCTGCGCCGAACTCCTCGAACGCCTCGCGACCGGCGGCTTCGACGGCCACGTCGTGATCGAGGTCAACACCCGGCGGGCCATGTCGAGCGCCGAGCGCGAGGCCGACCTCGCCGAGGCCCTGGCCTTCACGCGCCTGCACCTGGCCTCCGCGGTCCGGGTGCCGCGTCCATGACGGAACCGGGACCCGCGCGCCGCAGGGGACGCCCGTCCCGTACGCGCACGGAGGGCGGCCCGGACACCCGGCAGCTGATCCTCGCCGCGGCCCGCGAGGAGTTCGCCGAGCGCGGCTTCGAGAAGACCTCCGTCCGCGGCATCGCGAAGGCGGCCGGCGTCGATCCGGCGCTCGTGCACCACTACTTCGGCACCAAGGAACAGGTGTTCGCGGCGTCGATCGAGATGGCGTTCGCGCCCGCCCTGCAAGCGCCCGCCGCGGTGGAGGACGGGCCGCTCGACGCGGTCGGGGAGCGGCTGACCCGCTTCATCTTCGGGATCTGGGAGAACCCGGCCACCCGCGCCCCGCTGCTCGCCATCGTGCGCTCCGCCGTCAACAACGACACCGCGGCCGCCGTCTTCCGGCGCCTGATCGCGGCCCAGCTGTTCTCCCGGCTCGCCCGCCGCCTCGACGTGCCCGAACAGGAGGCCGAGCTCCGGGTCTCGCTCGCCGCCGCGCAGTTGGTGGGCACGGCGCTGCTCCGCTACGTGATCAAGGCGGAGCCGCTGGCGTCCGCCGACGCCGAGGACGTCATCAGCCGGCTCGCGCCCGTGGTCCAGCGGCACCTCACGGGACCGTAGGCCGGCGGCCCCGGCCGGACTGATCGCTGAGACGGCCGTCCCGCCATCCGGACACCCGGTCCGGATCCCGGAGCGGCGGCGTAGGCTCGTGAGCCAGTCTTTTCTGCCTGACGGCCCGCGCTCGCGGGCCCGAACTGAAGGAGCGAGCGGCGATGCCCGAGCTGAGGTCCCGCACAGTCACCCACGGCCGCAACATGGCGGGCGCCCGCGCCCTTATGCGCGCCTCCGGTGTACCCGGTGCGGACATCGGCCGGAAGCCGATCATCGCGGTCGCCAACTCGTTCACCGAGTTCGTGCCGGGCCACACGCACCTGGCCCCGGTCGGCCGCATCGTGAGCGACGCCATCACGGCCGCGGGCGGCATCGCCCGCGAGTTCAACACGATCGCGGTCGACGACGGCATCGCGATGGGCCACGGCGGCATGCTCTACAGCCTGCCCTCGCGCGACCTGATCGCCGACTCGGTCGAGTACATGGTCGAGGCGCACTGCGCGGACGCGCTGGTCTGCATCTCCAACTGCGACAAGATCACGCCCGGCATGCTGATGGCGGCGCTCCGCCTCAACATCCCGACGGTCTTCGTCTCCGGCGGCCCGATGGAGTCCGGCCGCGCCACTCTCGTCGACGGCACGGTCCGCACGCTCGACCTGGTCGACGCGATGTCGGAGGCGGTCAACGACAAGATCTCCGACGAGGACATCCTCCGTATCGAGGAGAACGCCTGTCCGACCTGCGGCTCGTGTTCGGGCATGTTCACCGCCAACTCGATGAACTGCCTGACCGAGGCCATCGGCCTGAGCCTGCCGGGCAACGGCTCGGTGCTGGCCACGCACACCGCCCGCAAGGCGCTGTACGAGCGGGCGGGCGCGACGGTCGTCGAACTGACGAAGCGCTACTACGGCGAGGACGACGCCTCGGTCCTGCCGCGCAACATCGCCACGCACGCGGCCTTCGAGAACGCGATGGCGCTCGACATCGCCATGGGCGGCTCCACGAACACGATCCTGCACCTGCTGGCGGCGGCCCAGGAGGCCGAGGTCGACTACAACCTCGACCACATCAACGCCGTCTCGCGCCGCGTCCCCTGCCTCGCCAAGGTCGCGCCGAACGTCGCGGGCGCGAAGACGTACTACATGGAGGACGTGCACCGCGCCGGCGGCATCCCCGCGATCCTCGGCGAGCTGTACCGCGGCGGCCTGCTCAACGAGGACGTCACCACCGTCCACACCCCCTCCATCAAGGAGTGGCTGGACACCTGGGACATCCGCAGCGGCTCGACCTCCGAGGAGGCCCTCGACCTGTGGCACGCGGCCCCCGGCTGCGTCCGCTCCGCCGAGGCCTTCTCGCAGTCCGAGCGCTGGGACACCCTGGACGCGGACGCCGCGGGCGGCTGCATCCGCGACGTCGCGCACGCCTACTCCGCGGACGGCGGCCTCGCGGTCCTCAAGGGCAACCTGGCGGAGGACGGCTGCGTCGTGAAGACGGCCGGCGTCGACGAGTCGATCTGGACCTTCGAGGGCCCGGCCGTCGTCTGCGAGTCGCAGGAGGAGGCCGTCCAGAAGATCCTCACCCAGCAGGTCAAGGAGGGCGACGTCGTCGTCATCCGTTACGAGGGCCCCAAGGGCGGCCCGGGCATGCAGGAGATGCTGTACCCGACCTCGTACCTGAAGGGCCGCGGCCTCGGCAAGGCCTGCGCCCTGGTCACCGACGGCCGCTTCTCCGGCGGCACCTCGGGCCTGTCCATCGGCCACGCCTCGCCCGAGGCGGCCTCCGGCGGCACGATCGCGCTCGTCGAGGACGGCGACCGCATCCGCATCGACATCCCGAACCGCACCATCGAGCTGCTGGTCGCGGACGAGGAGCTGGCCGGCCGCCGCGCGGCCCTCGACGGGGTCTACGCCCCGAAGAACCGCGAGCGCAAGGTCTCCCAGGCCCTGCGCGCGTACGCCGCGATGGCCACCAGCGCCGACAAGGGCGCGGTCCGCGACGTGTCCAAGCTGGGCTGACCCCGGCTCACCAGTCTTCGGGACGGCTCCCGTCCGTCCCGAAGACACTGCCGTCGGGCGCGCCCGCGAACACCTTCCCGCCGATCACCACGGGCGCCGCCGGTTCGGCGACCAGCCGGTCGGAGCGCGGGGCGGGCCGCGGGCGCGTCTGTGCGAGCGGCGCCCCGGTGCGCGCGGACACGGCGAGCAGCCGCCCGTCGGTCGCCGTGTAGTAGAGGCCGCCGTCCGCCGCGACCGGGCGGGAGGGACGGCTGACCGAGGTGTCCCGCTGCCAGCGCACCGCGTCCGCCTCCGCCGCCTCCGGCCGGGTGTCGACGGCGTAGAGCAGGCCACTGGCCGCGTACACGTACACCGTCCCGCCGCTCTCGGCCGCCTGCGCCTGGTCGACCGGCACCGGCATGGGCACCCGGCGCGCCGCGTGGGTGCGGGTGTCGACCCTGACCACGGCGTCGGTCATCTGCCGCAGGTCCAGGGAGAGCAGGTGCAGTGCGCCGTCCCCAGCCGCGACGGGGCGCAGATAGCCCGCGGTCCGGGTCGACCACGTCACCCGCCCGTCGCCCGCGGACACGGCGCTGACCGTGGTCGCGGAGCCGTCCGCCGTGGGCGTCGTCCTGAAGAACGTGCCCGCGCCGTCGGAGACCCACTGCGCCCCGGCCCGGCCGATTACCCGGCTCCACCGCTGCCGCCCGGTGGCGCTGTCCAGCGCCCGCACGGTGCCGTCCGCCCCGATGAGCAGCGTGGTGTCCGCGCAGTGCTCGACCGAGTCGACGCCCGAGGTGCCGCGGGTCCAGCGCGCCTTTCCCGTACGGGGATCGAGCGCCGTCAGCCGTCCGTCGGCGACGACGTGCAGCAGCCCGCCGGACAGCGCCGTGGGTCCCTGCGGCTTCCCGCCCGCTTGGTGCCGCCAGAGGACCCGGCCGTCCGCCGGGTCGAGCCGCGCGGCGACGCCGTCGTCGGTCACGCAGTACAGCGCGCCGGAGCCCGCGACACAGACGGGCGGATTGCCGCCCGACGCGTCGAGCCGGACGCTCCAGGGGGCGAAACCGGCGGCCGACGTGGTGAGCCCGGACCGCGCCGGGCCCTCCTGACCGTCCGGGGACAGCGCGCCGGCGGCGAGTGCAGCGACACCCGCGACGAGCAGGACGCCCACGGACGCGCCCAGGATCACCCGCGACCGCCGCCCGCGGCCCACCACGGAACCCGTGCCGGTGCCCGCCGCGCGACCGGTCCGCGTCCGCGTCCGCACCCGCGCACCGTCGGAAGCGACCCGCTCGCTCGGATCCGGCCCGCGCTGCGCGGGTATGCGCGCCGCCGCGAGCCGTTCCTCCGCGAGCTCCTCCTCCGGGAGCTGCCGCAGACAGTCCATGATCTCGGCGGGGGAGGGCCGTTCGGCCGGGTCCTTGGCCAGGCAGCGCCGGATCAGCGGCACGAGCGCGTCGGGGACGCCGGACAGCTCCGGTTCGTCGTGGACCACCTGGTACGCGACGAGGTACGGGCTGTCCGAGTCGAAGGGGCCGCGCCCGCTCGCCGCGTGGGCCAGCACGGCGCCCATGGCGAACACGTCGGCGGCCGGGCCGACTTCGCGCGGCCGCTGGAACTGCTCCGGCGCCATGAAGGGCGGCGAGCCGATCAGCTTGCCCGTCTCCGTGCGCAGTTCGCTGTCCACGGGACGCGAGATGCCGAAGTCGATGACCTTCGGGCCGTCGGCGGCGAGCAGCACGTTGCTCGGCTTGAGGTCGCGGTGCACCACGCCGACGCGATGGATGTCGTGCAGCGCCTCCGCGAGCCCGGCCCCGAGCCTGCGCACCTCGGAGACGCTCAGCGCGCCGTTCCGCTTCACGCGCTCCGCGAGGGTGTCGCCGGGGATGAACAGCGTGGCCATCCACGGCAGGCGCGCGGCGGGGTCGGCGTCCACGACCGGCGCGGTGAAGGCACCGCTGACCCGGCGGGCGGCACTGACCTCCTGCCGGAAACGGGCCCGGAACTCGGGATCGGCCGCGTAGTGGGCGTGCACGATCTTGACGGCGAGCCGCAGCCCCGAGGCGGACGTGGCCAGATGGACCACGCCCATGCCACCGGAGCCCAGGCATTCCTCCAGGCGGTAGCGACCGGCATACCCCGGACGCTCCGCTTCAGGTCCGGGTCCGGTGCTGCGCAGCGGCGGCATCGTCCACCCCCGTGTATTCGAGTCCGCAAGCGCGACGCACGGAGCCTAGTCGATGGTGCGTGCGATGCCTCAGGGGCTTGCTAGCCTGCGCGCGTCGCACGGCGCGACGCGCGTCACACACGTCAACGGGGGAGATGCACATGGCTGTTGAGAACACTGGCATAGCGGACATCGGCGGCGTCGAGAGCATCGTCGAGGCCGCCGCCGCGACGGCCACCCGCTACCCGGTCGCCCCGGGCATCCGCCTCAAGGTGCGCAGCGGCCCCGGCACCCAGTACCAGCTGGTGCGCACCCTGCCGCTCGGCGCCAGCGTCCCGATCACCTGCCAGAAGCCCGGCGAGTGGGTCACGGGCACCTACGGCACCACGAACGTCTGGGACAACATCGGCAGCGGCCAGTACGTCTCGGACTCCTATGTGAAGACGGGCAGCGACGGGTACGTCGCACAGCGCTGCTCCTGACGGACCGCACCGGGCCGGTCCCGCGCACCCCGCGGCCCGGCCCGGTGATAATCGACCCGTGAGCGACGAAACCGGCACCCCCACTGCGAGCACTCCCACACCGGGCACCCCCGGCCCCCGCCCCGAGGAGATCCGTTTCTTCGGTACGGCCTGGGTCGACCACACCGGTCACTACGGGCTGCGCCGCGCGGGCGTCGGCGCCGGCGCCCTCGTGCTCGCCGTCGCCGGCTGCTTCGTGCTGCGCTTCGCCTACCAGGGCCTGGCCCTGGCCGACGTGGGCTCCTTCGTGAACGTCCTGCTCGTCGCCGCGTTCGCGATCTGCAGCGCCCTCGGCTTCAGCCGCACCTGGAGCGGCTTCTCCGAGCGCCCCGACCCCGAGAAGCAGGCGTCCCTGCGGGGCTTCCTCGCCATCGGCTTCGTCGGCGTCCTCGTCGCGTACGCCGTGCGCTGCGTGACCGAGGCCCCGGGCGAGAAGCTGCGCCGGGGGGAGTACGAGACCGCCCTCGATCAGTACCGGCGCCGCACCACCCGGCGCACCGGCAACCCGGCGAGGAAGAAGTCCGGCGGCAAGCAGCGCAAGGGCTGACCGCCTCCTGACGTCCGGCGCCGCACACGGCGACGATGGCGTCATGACAGACGAACCGCCGCCGGCCGCCCGCCCGGCCGCCGACTTCGCGCTCTCCTTCGACGGGGTCGCCGCCCAGTACGCCACGGCCCGCCCGGGCTACCCGCCCGCACTCCTCGACACCGTCGAGGAACTGGCGGGCTCCCTGCGCGGGAAACGCGTCCTCGACGTGGGCGCGGGCACCGGCATCGCCACGGCCCTGCTGCGCGACCGGGGCGCCGACGTCATCGCCGTGGAACCGGGACCCGGCATGGGAGCCCAGCTCCGCACGACCCTCCCCGACGTCCCGCTGGTCCGCGCCTACGGCGACGCCCTCCCGTTCGCCGACGCCACCGCCGACCTCATCACGTACGCCCAGTCCTGGCACTGGACCGACCCGGCGCGCTCGGTCCCCGAGGCCCTGCGCGTCCTGCGCCCCGGCGGCGCGCTCGCCCTGTGGTGGAACGTCCCCGATCCCGACGTCGCCTGGTCCGCCGCCCAGGAGCGCCGCCTCCAGGAGCGCCTGCCCGGCTACCACCGCCACGGCGTCAGCGCCGACGCGCCCCGCCTCGTCGCCGATCTCGATCTGACCCCGGCCCCCGCCACCGTCTTCCGCCGCCTGCACTGGACCCGCCGCATCCCCGTCGAGCTGCACCTGGCCCATCTCGCCAGCCGCTCGTACTTCGTGGTGCTGGGCCCGGAGCGCGCGAAGCCGGTCCTGGACGACGAGCGCGCCCACCTCCTGCGCCACTTCCCCGACGGCACGGTCGACGACGCCTACGCCGTGGAGCTCACCGTCGTACGCCGCCCTTGACCCGGCCGCCCGCGAGCGAGATATTCATCGAGTGATGAATAAAAGAGCGATCCGGCCGCAGTCCGGCACCCCGGAAGGGCCGGCGGTCCACGCCACCGGCCTCTCCGTCGTCCGCGGCACCCGCCGGGTCCTGCGCGACCTCGCCTTCACGGTCCCGCGCGGCCGGATCACCGGCCTCCTCGGCCCGTCCGGCTGCGGCAAGTCGACCCTGCTGCGCGCCCTCGTCGGCACCCAGGCGAAGGTCACCGGCACCCTCACGGTCCTCGACCACCCGGCGGGCCACCCGAGCCTGCGCTCACGGGTCGGCTACGTCACCCAGGCCCCGTCCGTCTACCTCGACCTGACCGTCCACCAGAACCTGGACCACTTCGCCGCGATCCTCCTCCCCGGCGCCGGACGCGCGGCCGCCTTCCGCCGCCGCGCGGAGATCGACCGCGTCCTGGCCGCCGTGGACCTCACCACCCACACCCACGCGCTGGCCGGCACCCTCTCCGGCGGCCAGCTCAGCCGGGTCTCCCTGGCGGTGGCCCTCCTCGGCACCCCCGACCTCCTGGTCCTGGACGAACCGACGGTCGGCCTCGACCCGGTCCTCCGCCGCGACCTGTGGCGCCTCTTCCACGACCTCACCCGGACCCGGGGCACCACCCTCCTCGTCTCCTCCCACGTCATGGACGAGGCCGAGCGCTGCGACCGCCTCCTCCTGCTGCGCGACGGCGAACTCCTGGCCGACGACACCCCCGAGGCCCTGCGCACCACCACCGGCACGGACACGGTCGAGGACGCCTTCCTGCACCTGGTGGACGCGGCATGAACATCCACCGCACCACCGCCACCGCGACCCGGGTCCTGCGCCAGCTCCGCCACGACCCCCGCACCATCGCCCTGATGCTCCTGGTCCCGTGCCTGATGCTGCTCCTGCTGCGCTACGTGTTCGACGGCAGCCCCGGCACCTTCGACTCCATCGGCGCCTCGCTCCTCGGCATCTTCCCGCTGATCACGATGTTCCTGGTGACCTCGATCGCGACCCTGCGCGAACGCACCTCGGGCACCCTGGAGCGCCTCCTGACGATGCCCGTCGCCAAGGGCGACCTGATCGCCGGCTACGCCCTCGCGTTCGGCACCGTCGCGGTCGTCCAGTCGGCGCTCGCCACGGGTCTCGCGCTCTGGGTCCTCGACCTGAACGTCACCGGCTCGGCCTGGCTGCTCCTCCTGGTCGCCCTCCTCGACGCCCTGCTCGGCACGGCCCTCGGCCTCTTCGTCTCGGCCTTCGCGGCCTCGGAGTTCCAGGCGGTCCAGTTCCTGCCGGCGGTGATCTTCCCCCAGCTCCTGCTGTGCGGCCTGTTCACCGCGAGGGACCGTATGCAGCCGGTACTGGAGGCGATCTCGGACGTCCTCCCCATGTCGTACGCGGTCGACGGCATGAACGAGGTCCTGCGCCACACCGACCCCACCGTCACCTACCTCCGCGACGTCCTGATCGTCGCGGGCTGCACCGTCCTGGTCCTGGTCGTCGGCGCGGCCACCCTGCGCCGCCGCACGCCCTGACCTCGTCCGCCCACCGGACAGCCGCCGGTCCCCGGCCCGCCCGATGCGAGGATGCCCGACGACGGGACGACGCATCACACGCACCACGGGAGGTCCACGCCCATGAGCCACAAGGTCGCCGTACTCGGCACCGGCAAGATCGGTGAAGCCCTGCTCAGCGGAATGATCCGCGGCGGCTGGGCCCCGGAGGATCTCCTGGTCACCGCCCGCCGCCCGGAGCGCGCCGAGGAACTGCGCACCCGCCACGGCGTCACCCCGGTCACCAACCAGGAGGCCGCCAAGCAGGCCGACACCCTGATCCTGACGGTGAAGCCCCAGGACATGGGCACGCTCCTCACCGAGCTGGCCCCGCACATCCCGGCCGACCGCCTGATCATCAGCGGCGCGGCCGGCATCCCGACCACGTACTTCGAGGAGCGCCTCCCCGAGGGCACCCCGGTGGTCCGCGTCATGACGAACACTCCGGCCCTGGTCGACGAGGCGATGTCCGTCATCTCCGCCGGCACCCACGCCACGGAGGCCCACCTGGCGCACGCCGAGGACATCTTCGGTTCGGTCGGCAAGACCCTCCGCGTCCCGGAGAACCAGCAGGACGCCTGCACGGCCCTCTCCGGCTCGGGCCCGGCCTACTTCTTCTACCTGGTCGAAGCCATGACGGACGCCGGCATCCTCCTCGGCCTGCCCCGCGACAAGGCCCACGACCTCATCGTCCAGTCCGCGATCGGCGCGGCCACGATGCTCAGGGACAGCGGCGAACACCCGGTCAAGCTCCGTGAGAACGTCACGTCCCCGGCCGGTACGACCATCAACGCGATCCGCGAGCTGGAGAACCACGGGGTACGCGCCGCTCTCATCGCCGCCCTCGAAGCGGCCCGCGACCGCAGCCGGGCCCTGGCCTCCGGCAACAACAGCTGACACCTGCCACGCGCACGGGCCCAGGGCATGGGGTTGACACGCCCCGGGCCGATCCGTAGTGTGCTCCGAGTTGTCCGACGTGAGCGCCGACTCCGGTTGGTCCCCGGACAGCCATTCCGCACGATCCACTCAAACGCACGACGACTGGTTTCTCCCTGTCGTCGAGACACCGTTTGCGCGCGCTTTTGCGAAATGAGGAATCTCCGTTCGAAAGACCGGAGGGCCCGAACCCCGATTAGCTCGGGAGCCGGGATTCCGCTAAAGTCTCACTCGTCGGAACGGCCCAACAGGCCGGGAAGGCAAGCCCTCTGACTGGGAATCAGGCCCGAAAGGATCTGATAGAGTCGGACTCGCCGGAAAGCCGAAAGGCCGGAAAGCGAAGCAAGACCCCGAGGAAATCGGC
>NZ_JBEOYI010000052.1:0-23951 GCF_040297005.1 Streptomyces sp. NPDC001904
TTTGTATGCGTTTACCCCGACAACATTCGGTGATAGAAGGTATTTGTTTCGGGGCGCGGGGAACTGCGCGAGAAGCCCCCACCGGGCCGCAGACGAAGAACCGGCCGCGATATTCCCGATCGCAGGAAGAAACCATCGCCCCGCGCTGTGAGTCAGCCCACAGCAACCGTATGCATGCACATCGACAGGACGTGGCAGACTGGGCGTGTACCAGAAGCAGCGCACTCCGGGGTCGGTGAAAGTCCGAACCGGCGGTTACAGTCCGCGACCCGGTCACGTCCAGTGGCCGGTTGACCAGGTGAAATTCCTGGACCGACGGTTAAAGTCCGGATGGGAGGCAGTGCGCGGCGGGCGGGCACCACAGGTGCGCGTCGCCGGCTGTTTCACGGGTCCCGCACGGGACCGGTGTCGAACACGGCGTCGCCGTTCCCGGTGTCGCTGTCCGTACGTTCTGTCGTCGTCGTACGACAGTGCCCCGGAGTCCAGGCCCCAAGAGGGAGGACCCGGGAAGTGTTCACCGGAATCGTCGAAGAGCTGGGCGAGATCGCCGCCGTCGAGACGCTCGACGACGCCTGTCGCTTCCGTGTCCGCGGCCCCGTCGTCACCGAAGGCGCCCAGCACGGAGACTCCATCGCCGTCAACGGCGTGTGCCTCACCGTGGTCGAGCACGGCGACGACGCGTTCACGGCCGACGTCATGGCCGAGACCCTCAAGCGCTCCAGCCTCGGCGCCCTCGCCGTCGGCTCGCGCGTCAACCTCGAACGCCCGATGGTGGCCGACGGCCGCTTCGGCGGACACATCGTGCAGGGGCACGTCGACGGGGTCGGCACGGTCCTCGAACGCACCCCCTCCGAGCACTGGGAGATCGTCAAGGTCTCGCTCCCCGCGGAGCTGTCCCGCTACGTCGTCGAGAAGGGCTCGATCACGGTCGACGGCGTCAGCCTCACCGTCGTCGAGGCGGCCGACGACTACTTCACCATCAGCCTCATCCCCACCACGCTCGCCCTGACCACGCTCGGCATCAAGCAGCCCGGCGACCCGGTCAACCTCGAGGTCGACGTCATCGCCAAGTACGTCGAGCGGATGCTCGGCGCCCGCCAGGACCACCAGGGGGGCACCAAGTGAACTGGCTCAACACCGAGGCGTTCACGGCGTTCGGCCAGCACATCCTGTGGTCCGACATGATCGGCAACACCTTCGGCCTGATCGCGCTCGCGCTCGGCTGGAAGCGCTCCATATGGACCTGGCCCGTGCAGTTCGTCTCCGGCCTGATCCTCTTCGGCGCCTTCGCCGGACACCTGACCGGCAGCGCCGGCAAGCAGGTCGTCGTCATGGTCGTGGCCGCCATGGGCTGGGCCGCCTGGGTCCGCGGCCGCAAGCAGGCGCAGGACGGCACCATCGCCGTGCGCTTCGCCACCTGGAAGGAGCGCGGTCTGATGGTCCTCGCCGGCGCCGCCGGCACCGTGGCCGTTGCACTGCTCTTCAAGGCTTACCCGAGCCTGTCGTGGGACCCTTGGCCGGACGCATACATCTTCGTCGGCACCGTCGTCGCCATGTACGCCCAGGCGCGCGGCATGGTCGAGTTCTGGTTCGCCTGGCTGCTGGTCGACGCCGTCGGCGTCCCGCTCAACTTCGCCAACGGCTACGCCTTCTCGGGCTTCGTCTACGTCATCTACGGCGCGCTCGTCCTGTGGGGCATGCGCGACTGGTGGCTGCGGTCCCGCGCGGCCGCCGCCCCCGCTCTGGAAGGAGCGCACGCATGAGCACGGCACCCCACCTGTACGAGGTCTCCCAGGACGCCGACCTCTCCCTCGACCCGGTCGAGATGGCGATCCGCGACATCGCGGCGGGCCGCCCCGTCGTGGTCGTCGACGACGAGGACCGGGAGAACGAGGGCGACCTGATCGTCGCCGCCGAGAAGATCACGCCCGAGATCGTCGCCTTCATGATGAGCGAGTGCCGCGGCCTGATCTGCGCCCCCATGGAGGGCCCCGAACTGGACCGGCTCGACCTGCCGCAGATGGTCGGTGACAACACCGAGTCGATGCAGACCGCCTTCACGGTCTCCGTCGACGCCTCCGGCGCGCACGGCGTCACCACCGGCATCTCGGCCGCCGACCGCGCCACCACCCTCCGGCTCCTGGCCTCCGGCACGGCGCGGTCCGGCGACTTCGTCCGGCCCGGCCACATCTTCCCGCTGCGCGCCAAGGAGGGCGGGGTCCTCGTCCGCAACGGCCACACCGAGGCCGCCGTCGACCTGGCCCGGCTCGCGGGCCTGCGCCCGGCCGGCGCCATCGTCGAGATCGCCGGCGAGGACGGCGTCATGCTGCGGCTGCCCGAGCTGATCCCGTTCGCCCGCAAGCACGGCCTGACGATCATCTCCATCGAGGACCTGATCGCGTACCGCAGGAGCGCCGAGCCCACCGTCAAGCGCGAGGCGACCGTCCAGCTCCCCACCGCCTTCGGCGAGTTCACCGCGTACGGCTACCGCTCCACCGTCGACGGCGTCGAGCACGTCGCCCTCGTCCACGGCGAGGTCGGTGACGGCGACGACATCCTCGTGCGGATCCACTCCGAGTGCCTGACCGGCGACATCTTCCACTCGCTGCGCTGCGACTGCGGCCCCCAGCTGGAGGAGTCCATGCGCCGCGTCGTCGAGGCGGGCCGCGGTGTCGTCGTCTACCTGCGCGGCCACGAAGGGCGAGGCATCGGCCTGCTGTCCAAGCTGCGCGCCTACGAACTCCAGGAGCAGGGCCGCGACACCCTCGACGCCAACCTGGAGCTCGGCCTGCCCGCCGACGCCCGCGACTACGCGGCCGGTGCCCAGATCCTCGACGACCTCGGGGTGCGCAGCCTGCGGCTGATGACCAACAACCCCGACAAGACCGAGGCCCTGACCCGGCACGGCCTGAAGGTCACCGCCCGCGAGCCGATGCCCGTCACGGCCGGCGAGCACAACCTCCGCTACCTGCGCACCAAGCGGGACCGGATGGGCCACGACCTGCCCTGGCTGGACGCGCCCCGCACGTCCGCCTGCAACAACCAGTAACCCCCTCTTCCATCCACTGATCTACGTACAACCGATCGACGTACACACGAGGAGAAGCGCGTGAGCGGCAAGGGTGCACCCGAACTGAGCGTGGAGAACTGCGGCGACCTGCGGGTGGCCGTCATCGCCGCCCAGTGGCACGAGAAGGTCATGGACGGCCTGGTCGACGGCGCCCTGCGGGCGCTGAACGAGCTGGGCATCAGCGAGCCGACCGTGCTGCGCGTCCCCGGCAGCTTCGAGCTGCCGGTCGTCGCCAAGCGGCTCGCGGACCGCGGCTACGACGCGATCGTCGCGCTCGGCGTCGTCATCCGCGGCGGCACCCCGCACTTCGAGTACGTGTGCCAGGGCGTCACCCAGGGCCTGACCCAGGTCTCCGTCGACACCGGCGTCCCCGTCGGCTTCGGCGTGCTGACCGTCGACACCGAGGAGCAGGCCCTGGACCGGGCGGGCATCGAGGGCTCCAACGAGGACAAGGGGCACGAGGCCGTCACCGCCGCCGTCGCCACCGCGACCACGCTGCGGACCATCGCCGAGCCCTGGCGCTAGGGGCCGGGGAGAGCCGCGTAAAGTAGGCAGCACCATGTCCAATAAGACGTTCGAGGAGCTCTTCACCGAGCTCCAGCAGAAGGCCGCCACCGGCGACCCCGCCACTTCCCGCACCGCTGAGCTGGTCGGCAAGGGTGTCCATGCCATCGGCAAGAAGGTCGTCGAGGAGGCCGCCGAAGTCTGGATGGCCGCCGAGTACGAGGGCAAGGACGCCGCCGCCGAGGAGATCTCGCAGCTGCTCTACCACGTCCAGGTGATGATGGTCGCCCGCGGCATCTCCCTCGACGACGTGTACGCCCACCTCTGAGCCACCGCCTCAGCCGTTCGTTCAACTCCCTGATCACGCAAAGGAATCCCGCCTCATGCTGCGCATCGCCGTCCCCAACAAGGGTTCACTGTCCGGACCTGCGTCGGCGATGCTGCATGAGGCCGGATACCGCCAGCGCAAGGAGTCCAAGGAACTCGTCACGGTCGACCCGGACAACGAGGTGGAGTTCTTCTACCTCCGCCCCAAGGACATCGCGATCTACGTGTCCTCCGGCAAGCTCGACATCGGCATCACCGGACAGGACCTGCTGATCGACTCCGGCGCCGACGCGGAGACCATCCTGCCGCTCGGCTTCGCCCGCTCCACCTTCCGCTTCGCCTCCCGGCCCGGCGCGGTCAAGGACCTCGCCGGCCTCGCGGGCAAGACGATCGCGACCTCGTACGAGGGCATCGTCGGCAAGTACCTCGCCGACCACGGCGTCGACGCGTCCGTCGTCCACCTCGACGGCGCGGTCGAGACCGCCATCGAGCTCGGCGTCGCCGAGGCCATCGCCGACGTCGTCGAGACCGGCACCTCGCTGCGCAACGCGGGCCTGGAGGTCTTCGGCGACCCGATCATGAAGTCCGAGGCGTGCGTCATCCGCCGCACCGGCGCCGACACCGACAACACCAAGGCGCAGCAGTTCCTGCGCCGCCTGCAGGGCGTTCTCGTCGCGCGGACGTACGTGATGATGGACTACGACTGCCGCGCCGAGCACCTGGAGCGGGCCGTCGCCCTCACCCCCGGCCTGGAGTCGCCGACCGTCTCGCCGCTGCACAACGAGGGCTGGGTCGCCGTGCGCGCCATGGTCCCCGCCAAGGACGCGCAGCGGATCATGGACGACCTGTACGCCCTGGGCGCGCGGGCCATCCTGACGACGGCCATCCACGCCTGCCGCCTCTGAGGACACCGAGACCACCATGCCGGAAGCCCTGCCCAGCCTGCCCGTCACCTTCAGGCCGGGGCGCACCCGCGTGATCCTGCACACGCTCGGCGCCGCCTCCTTCGTCACGATCACCGTCGTCGCGCTCATCCTCAACGGGATGAGCCCGGCGGAGAAGACCAGCTTCGTCTTCACGGCGGCGCTGTTCTGGGGCGTCCTCGGCCTGCTGGCCCGCCCCAAGGTGGTCGCCGACGGCGAGGGCGTCACCGTCGTCAACATCGCGCGCAGCCGCCGCCTGTCGTGGGCGGAGATCGTGCAGGTCAACCTGCGCCCCGGCGATCCGTGGGTGTTCCTCAACCTCACCGACGGCACCAGCATGGCCGCCATGGGCATCCAGCCCGGCCTGGCGAGGAAGACGGCGATCCGCGACGCGAAGTCCCTGCGCGCCCTGACCGACCAGGCCCACGCACGACCCCAGAACTGACTCGGGCGCCCGGCCCCTGACGCCCTGCCCCCCTACTGATTAATCTGTTGGCAGGGCGTGCGCCGAGAGCCGCCCCGCCCCGGCCCGACCGTCCGGGGTTCCTGCTAACCGAGGAGTGACTCCCTCCAGCGATGGACGGATCGTCCGGTAGTACCTGCGCCGCCCCCTCCCGACATAGCGCGACCCGCTCGCGTACGTCCTCGGAGGCGGCGGCATGACCATCCCGTTGCTGCTTCTCGCGGCCGCTTTTCTTCTCATCCTCGCCAACGGCTTCTTCGTGGCGGCCGAATTCGGCCTCGTCACCGTGGAACGCCCCGACGCCGAACAGGCCGCGGCCGCGGGCGACAAGCGCGCCCGCACCGTCGTGAGCTCCCTGAAGGAACTCTCCTTCCAGCTCTCCGGCACCCAGCTCGGCATCACCATCACCTCCCTGGTCGTCGGCATGCTCGCCGAGCCGGCCCTCGCCGAGCTGCTGCGCGGCCCGTTCACCGCCGTCGGCGTGCCCGAGGGCGCGGTCGGCGGAGTGTCCGTCGTCGTCGGCATGCTGCTGGCCTCGGCCGTGCAGATGGTGATCGGCGAACTCGTGCCCAAGAACTGGGCGGTGTCGAAGCCGCTCCAGGTGGCCCGCTTCGTGGCCGGCCCGCAGTCGGTCTTCGCCCGGCTGTTCCGCCCGGTCATCGCCCTGCTCAACACCGTCGCCAACCGGCTCGTCCGGGCGCTCGGCGTGGAACCCGCCGACGAACTGGCGTCCGCCCGCACCCCGGGCGAACTGGTGTCGCTGGCCCGCCACTCCGCGCAGGCCGGCGCCCTGGAGCAGGACACCGCCGACCTGTTCGTGCGCACCCTCTCGCTCGGCGAGCTGACCGCCCAGCACGTCATGACGCCGCGGGTGAAGGTCAGCGCGCTCCAGGCCTCCGCGACCGCCTCGGACGTGGTCAACCTGACCCGCGCCACCGGCCTGTCCCGCTTCCCCGTCTACCGGGAGCGGATCGACGAGGTCATCGGCGTCGTCCACCTCAAGGACGCCCTCGCCGTGCCCGCGCACGAACGCCTGCGCACCCCGGTGAGCCGGATCGCCCAGGCCCCGCTGCTGATCCCCGAGACGCTCCCGGTCCAGCCGCTCCTCGCCCAGCTGCGCAGCGAGCAGCCGATGGCCGTGGTCGTCGACGAGTACGGCGGCACCGCCGGGGTCGTCACCCTGGAGGACATCGTGGAGGAGCTCGTCGGCGAGGTCCGCGACGAGCACGACGGTCTCGACCTCCCCGAGCTGGCCACCGCGCCGCCGGAGGACGGCCGCCCCGCCTGGGACGCCGACGGCGGATGCCGCGTCGACATCCTGCGCCGCATAGGCCTCGACGTCCCCGAAGGCCCCTACGAGACGGTGGCAGGACTCGTCGCCGACCTCCTCGGCCGCATCCCGGCCCCCGGCGACAAGGCCGAACTCCCGGGCTGGAAGCTCTCCGTCCGCCAGGTCGACCACTACCGTGCCGAGCGGGTCCGCATCGTCCGCACCGCGGACACCGCGCGGACCGCAGTCCTGGAGGCGGCCCGATGAGCGCCCTGCAACTCTTCTTCGCCGCCCTCCTGGTCCTGGCCAACGGCTTCTTCGTCGGAGCCGAGTTCGCCCTGGTGTCGGTCCGCCGCAGCCAGATCGAACCCATCCCCGGCAACCGCGCCCGCCAGGTCCTGTACGGGCTCGAACACCTGCCGCAGATGATGGCGGCGGCCCAGTTCGGCATCACCGTCTGCTCGCTGACCCTCGGCGCGGTCGCCGAGCCGACCGTCGCGAAGCTCCTGGAACCGCTCTTCGAGGCGATCCACCTGCCGCACGGCGTCATCCACCCGCTGGGCTACGTCATCGCGCTCGCCGCGGTGGTCTTCTTCCACCTCGTCATCGGCGAGATGGTCCCGAAGAACCTGGCGATGGCGGCGCCCGAGAAGACCGCGCTGTGGTTCAGCCCGGGTCTCGTCGCCTTCGCCCGCCTGTGCAGGCCGATCACGCTGGCGCTCGGCGCCTGCGCCCGGCTGATCCTCAAGCTCTTCCGGGTCGAGCCCAAGGACGAGGTCGAGGCGGTGTTCACCAGCGAGCAGCTCAACCGCCTCGTGGAGGACTCCGGGCAGGCCGGCCTCCTCGACCCCGAGGAGCAGGAACGCCTGGAGGACGCCCTGGAACTGGGCTCGCGCCCGGTCATGGACGTGCTGCTGCCCAAGGCGTCGCTGGTGACGGTCGGCCCGTCGGTCACCCCGGCGGAGGTCATCTCCCTCACCGCCCGCACCGGCTACTCCCGCTTCCCGATCTGCGCGGACACCGGTGCGTTCATGGGCTACCTGCACGTGAAGGACGTCCTCGACCTGATCGAGGGCCCCGACACCGACCGGGCCGTCCCGCAGCACGTCTGGCGTCCCATGACGACCCTGCGCGCGGAGCTGCCGCTGGACGACGCGCTCACGGTGATGCGCCGCGCGGCGACCCACCTGGCGCAGGTCGCGGACGCCTCGGGGCGGGTCCTGGGGCTCGTCGCGCTGGAGGACGTCCTGGAACTCCTGGTCGGCGAGGTCAGGGACCCGGCCCACCGGGACGAGCCGGTGGTCCCGCCGGCCCGCGCCCGGCAGGGCGTACCGGCCTGACCCTCGTGCGGGACGCGTCCTCGGGCGCGTCCCGCACGCACGCCGTCACAGACCGCCCGGTCCCCGCCCCGACAGCACCTCGCCGTACGCCTGCATGAGATCCGGCAGCCGCAGCGTGGCCAGATCGTCCCGGGACGGCTCCATCAGATAGCCGGTCAGCCGCAGATCGCGGTAGGCGCACGACTTCTCGTACAGGGTCCGCAGGAACCGTCCGTTGCCCAGTTCGTCGATCCACCCCTGGTCGACCACGTGCCCGGCGATGGAGCGCAGCTCGTCCAGGGCCTCCTCGTCCCACACGTCCCCGTTCTCGGCCGCCAGCACCTCGCCGATCGAGGTCAGCTCCAGGGGCCGGTACGAGGGGAAGTCGACCCGGGTCGTGAAGCGCGAGGACAGTCCCGGGTTGGCGGCGAGCAGCCGGTCCATGCCCTCCGGGTATCCGGCGAGGATCACCACGAGATGGTCGCGGTTGTCCTCCGCGCGCTTCAGCAGCACCTGGAGGGCCTCGTCGCCGTACGCGTCGCCCTTGCCGTACCCCGAGTTCGACAGCGCGTACGCCTCGTCGACGAAGAGCACCCCGCCCATGGCCGAGTCGATCAGTTCGTTCGCCTTGACGGCCGTCTGGCCCAGGTACTCGCCGACCAGGTCGGCCCGCTGCGCCTCCACCAGATGGTCGCCGCCGAGCAGCCCGAGCGCGTAGAACACCCGGCCGAGAATCCGGGCGACCGTGGTCTTGCCGGTGCCCGAGGGGCCGGAGAAGACGAAGTGCCGCTTGGGCGGCTGCACCGGCAGGCCCTGCCCGGCGCGCAGCCGCGCCATGTTCAACTGCGCCGACAACGCCTTGACCTGCCGCTTGACCGGTTCCAGGCCGACCATCGACTCCAGCTCCGCGAGGGCCTCGTCGAGCAGTGTCGGATCCGCGGGACCGGGCGGCAGCGGCGCCGCCGTCACCGGCACCACCGCCTTCTCCCTGACGATGTCGGCCTCGTCGTCGGCGCCGCCGCCCGGCGGCGGCAGATCGGGCTCGGACACCTTCAGGTCGCGGCCGTCACTGGCGAACAGCGGATCGACGGACTCCCCGCCGTCCAGGCCGTCCTGAAATCCCGTCAGGGACATCGGGGCCAGATCGGTGCCGTCCGTGAAGTCCGTGTACCCGTCCCCCTCGGTGATCGCCGCGAGCCGCGCCGCGGTGTCCATGAACGCGGGGTCGACCCGGTGCACGGCCCGGTACAGCGGCAGCGCGGCCGCCGAACGACCGGTGCCCTCGTGGGCGCGCGCCAGCCAGTACCGCAGCTCCTTGCGCTGCGGCTGCTCGCTGCGGCAGCGCATCAGCGCCGAGGAGAGCAGCGGCTCGGCCTGGCCGTACATGTCGAGGCGCACCCGCGCCATCCCGCCGAAGAGCCCCGCCTCGATCCCGAGCATCGGATCGTCCACCAGCGGGTCCGTGTGCCGGACCAACTGCTCCCAGTCCTTGACCAGATAGGACCGGCACGCGTGCAGGAACCGCACCTGCCGGTCCGCGTCCACCGGCGGCAGCGTGGCCAACGCCCGGTCCAGGTCCGGGACATGACGGCCGTCCAGCCAGTGCGAGGCGTGCGCGAGCAGCAGATCGCGCGGATGCTCGAGCACCGGCTGTACCCACCAGCCCAGCCAGTACCAGGAGTTGAGGGTGCGCCGGTGCCGGGTGCGCTGCTCCCCGAACCGCTCGCGGTGGCGGAACATCCGCAGCAGCGCCGTCGTCGTGTCGATGCGCAGGGCGTGCAGCCCGAGCCAGCCGTCCGCCATTCCCGGATCCAGCCGCACGGCGGCCCGGAACTCCTCCTCCGCCTGTGGATACGCGCCCATCGTGTAGGCGTCGACGCCCCGCAGCCACGCGAGGTCGGCCGGGCCCGTCGGTGGTGCCCCAGTGCCGAAGCTCATCACGTCCCCCACACGCCGTGCCCCCGATGAACCTGATCCGCCCTTAACCAAGCTGTCATGGACGGGAGTTGTCGCGATGCGGACAGCGAGCCGTCCAGAGGCCGCACCGAGAGGCATCGTACCTGCGGGCACAGGGTGGGCCGAAGGGCGCAACGGGGTCGGATCGGTGCGACAGTGGGGGATTCGGTGCAGGTGAGCGCGGTACCGCAGGGTGACTCTGGGTGAACGAAGAGGGCCGCGGAGCGCCGGTGAAGGGGCATTGCGGGCAGAACGAAGCCCCCGATCACGGGGGAACAACCGGGGGCTTCGCGACTGCGGGCGGTCCCTAGGGGCCGCACATTCAGAACGTAAGTCCTGTACGGCCCCTGGGTCAAGCCGAGTTGAGGCACTCGCCGAAACTGGCGGAAGGCGCTTTCCGACCGTTCAGCGCACCGCTGGCGGACCCTCACGGTGAGTGACGGAGTGACGAGTCTGCGTGGTCCCAGCAGGGCCTTCGCGCATCTCGTACCCCTCGGGGCACTCTCTTACCAATTTCTTGGCGAACGGCCGCGACGGGTCCTGTGCGAAATGCTTCCGCTCCGCTGGAATCCAGCCGTCCCAGAATTCTCGCTGGGCCGCTCCGTCCCGTGCGCGTCCCCGCCCCCATGCCGCCTCACGCGGCAGATCCATCCACAGCAGCTCCGCGAGGAACGGCCGCACCTCCCGCCGCCCGGCCCCCACACCCTCGACGAGGATCACCTCGGCGGGCGGCAGCAGCCCGGCCCCGTCGAAGCGCCGGGTGTTCCAGTCGTACGTCTCGTAGCGCGCGGCCCCGCCGCGGGACAGCGGCTCGACGACCTGGGTGCGCAGCCGCCCGGTCCAGTCGAAGAGGGCGTCATGGCTCGCGAGGTCGTCGAGGTGCAGCACGGGCGCGTCGCCGAGCGCCCGCGCGAGCCGGCCGGCGAAGGTCGACTTGCCGGATCCGGCGTGTCCGTCGACGCCGACGAGCCGGACCGGACCGCAGGAGGGCGGCAGCCGGCGCAGCCGTTCGGCGTACGGGGCGAGGGGCACGTGCTGATAGTCCACGCCCGCAAGGGTATGTCCCGCGAGGATCGGTTTCGTCGACGCCACCGCAGGTCATGCCAGTGGTGAAGACCAATATTGGTCGCGCGGAGCACCCCCGAAACGCTGGTGGAAATCCCGCTCCGGGAGCCATAGTTGGCGCACTGTTCCACCCGGAGCACATCCCGCGCGCCCGTCCCGTCCGCCCGAACCGTCGACAGGGGGATCCTCCCGATGACCCGCCCCGACCAGCCGACCGCATCGACTCCGTCCCGCAGAACCGTGCTGGCGGCGGCCGCGGGCGTCGCGCTCGCCGCGACCACGGCCACCACCGCGCACGCCTCGGCCCCCGCACACCAGAAGGCCCCCGTCCGACTCGTGGACAACCGCACCTGGACGACGCACACCGACTGGCGCTCCGGTACCGGCCACGGCATCCGTGCCCTCGCCGGGCCCCGGACCGGCGTCACCCTCGCCAGGGCCGCCGGCACGATGAGCTACACCGATCCGCACCTGAACCGGACGGCCGACTGGGAGTACGCGACCTGGACCTCGCCCGTCCACGCGCTCGCCGTGCCCGCCACCGAGGTCATCGCCTCCTGGAACGCGCACACTCCGGCGGGCACCTGGATCCAGGTCGAGCTGCGGGGCACGTACACCGACGGCACCCTCACCCCCTGGTACGTCATGGGCCGCTGGACGGCGGGGGACGACGAGAAGGTCGACATCCGCCGCACCTCGGTGGACGACCAGAGCGACGGCCGCTCCAGCATCTGGACCGACACCTTCTCCATCGACGACGCGGCGTCCGGCCTGCGCCTTCCCTCCTACAGTCTGCGCCTGACCCTGCTGCGTACTCCCGGCACCAAGACCGCGCCCACCGTCTGGCGGCTCGGCGCGATGGGCTCGGACGTGCCCGACCGCTTCACCGTCCCGGCCTCCGTGCCCGGCTTCGCCGGCGAGCTGGCCGTGCCGCGCTACTCGCAGGACGTGCACGCCGGCCAGTACCCCGAGTACGACGGCGGCGGCGAGGCGTGGTGCAGCCCCACCTCCTCGCAGATGATCATCGAGTCCTGGGGCCGGAAGCCGAGCGCCGGGCAGCTGGCCTGGGTCGACCCGTCCTACGCCGACCCGCAGGTCTGCCTCGCGGCCCGCTCCACGTACGACTACCAGTACGAGGGCTGCGGGAACTGGCCGTTCAACGCCGCGTACGCGGCCACGTACAAGGATCTCCAGGGCGTCGTCACCCGGCTCGGCTCGCTCACCGATCTGGAGACGCTGATCGCGGCCGGCATCCCGGCCATAACGTCGCAGTCGTTCCTGAAGACCGAGCTGACCGGCGCCGGATACGGCACCTCCGGGCACCTGATGACGGTCATCGGCTTCACCGCCGACGGCGACGTGATCGCCAACGACCCGGCCTCCAAGGACGACCCGGCGGTCCGCCGCGTCTACCAGCGCCGTGAGTGGGAGAACATCTGGCTGCGCACGAAGCGGTACAACGCCTCCGGCGGTGTCTCCTCCGGCACCGGCGGCGTCTGCTACCTCTACTTCCCGGCGCACCCCACGCCCGCGCAGCGGCGCGCGCTGGCCAAGGTGGGCGTCCGCTAGGGCGCGCCCCGGGCGTGTGTCGAAGGTCTCGGTCGCAACCGGTTCACCCGATGGCATGGTGGAGAGGGCGCCGGAGGGGAGTCGGGCGCCCTCGGGGGGAGTACCTGCCCCGATCAGGCCCCTGATCACGAGCCGAGCGAGACGCCCATGACCGCCAGTTCCGCCACCGTCGCCCCCACCACCCGCGCCCGCACCGGTGGCCCCCAGGACGGGCCCAAGATCCTCGAGCACGTCCTGGGGTGGACCTTCGTCGTGGTGGTGGCGATGCTCGTCACCCAGCTCGGCTGGATGTGACGCTCCCGCCACCCGGCGTGAGGTGATCCGCGTCACCGCCGGTCCGCGAGGTGCCATACTGCGAAATCCGCAGGAGTCGGACACCAGGGCCGGAATTGAAGAACAGTGAACAGCGGGTGCGCGGCACCGACCGCTCCGCCACGCGCCGCGCCGAACTCATCGCCATCGGGCGGAAGTTGTTCGCCGACACGTCCTACGACGCTCTGTCGATGGACGACATCGCCCGGCACGCCGGGGTCGCCAAGGGGCTGATCTACTACTACTTCACGTCCAAGCGCGGCTACTACCTCGCGATCATCGAGGACTCCGTCGGCGACCTCGTCGACCGGGCGAGCAGCGCCGGCGATCTGGCCCCGGTCGACCGCGTCCACCGCACCGTCGACGGCTATCTGCGCTACGCCGAGCACCACCAGGCCGCCTACCGCACGATCATCACGGGCGGGGTCGGCTTCGACGCCGAGGTGCAGGCCCTGCGCAACGGGGTGCGCGAGGAGATGATCGCGACCATCGCCCGGGGCGCCTACGGCAAGCCCGACGTGCCGGAGCTGGCCCGGCTCGCCCTGCTCGGCTGGCTGTGCGGCGTCGAGGGCGTCACGCTGGAGTGGATCGGCCGCCGGGAGGTCGAACGGGACACGGTGCGGGCCCTGTTGGTGCGCACCCTCGTCGAAACCCTGCGGGTGATCGCGGAGTTCGAGCCCGATTGTCCGGCCACCGTGACCACGACGGCGTGAGGGGCGGGGCCGGAATCCGGCCCCGCCCCTCACGCCGTTCCCGCGCGGCTAGTCGATCGCCTTGATCAGCTCGCCGTCCGACGTGTCACCGGACAGCTCCCAGACGAAGGTGCCGCCCAGGCCCTGCTGGTTCTTGTAGTCCATCTTCCCCGCGATGGTCTGCGGGGTGTCGTAGCTCCACCAGTCCGAGCCGCAGTGCGCGTACGCGGTGCCGCCGACCGTGCCCGTCGCGGGGCACTTGGTCTTCAGCTCCTTGTAGTCGTCGATGCCCGGCTCGTACTTGCCGGCCGCGGGACCCGTCGCCGTGCCGCCGGGGGCGTCCTGGGTGACGCCGGTCCAGCCACGCCCGTAGAAGCCGATGCCGAGCAGCAGCTTGGAGGCCGGGACGCCCTTCGCCGTGAGCTTGTCGATGGTGGCCGAGGAGTTCCAGCTCTCCTTCGGGATCCCGTCGTACTTGGTCAGCGGCGAGTGCGGGGCCGTCGGACCCTGCGCGTCCCAGGCGCCGAAGTAGTCGTACGTCATCGGGTTGTACCAGTCGACGTACTGGGCGGCGCCCGCGTAGTCGGTGGCGTCCAGCTTGCCGCCGTCCTCGGCGTCGGCCGCGATGGCCGAGGTGATCAGATAGTCGCTGCCGAACTTCGAACGCAGCGCCGCCATCAGGTTCTTGTACGCGTCGGGACCGCTGGTGTCACAGGTCAGGCCGCAGGCGTTCGGGTACTCCCAGTCGATGTCGATGCCGTCGAAGACATCGGCCCACTTGGAGTTCTCGACGAGGTCGTAGCAGGACTGGGCGAACGCGGCCGGGTCCTTCGCCGCCTCGCCGAACCCGCCGGACCAGGTCCAGCCGCCGAACGACCAGAGGATCTTGAGGTTCGGGTGCAACTTCTTCAGCTTGAGCAGCTGGTTGAAGTTGCCGCGCAGCGGCTGGTCCCAGGTGTCGGCGACCCCGTCCACGGCCTGGTCGGCGGTGTACGCCTTGTCGGTCGCGGCGTACGAGTCGCCCATGGCGCACTTGCCGCCCTGGACGTTGCCGAAGGCGTAGTTGATGTGCGTCAGCTTGTCGGCGGAGCCGGACGTCTCGATGTTCTTGACGTGGTAGTTCCGGTCGTAGACACCCCATTCGGTGAAGTATCCGACGACCTTCGAACCGGCCGCCGTCGTACCGGAGCCGGTCTCCGTCTGGGCCGTCGCGCTGCCCGCGGAGGCGAGCAGTCCGGCGCCGAGGACGGCGCCCGACACGGCGAGGGCCAGCGCCTTGAGGCGCATGCGGGGGAGGTGCGGTCTGAGCATCTTGTCTCCTCGTGGGGGAGGGGAACACGCGGGATGTGGGGGATTCCGTGCTGGACCTGCGGACGGAACAGTAGGAGGACTAGACCAGTGGGGTCAATGGTCCGGACCAATCTCCCCACTTCCCGCACACGCCCGGGAAGCCCGCGAAAAACTTGGAGTAAGCGGTCGTTAACTAGTGACGCGAGGCCCCGGATCGGGAATACTCAACACGCCGCAGCCGCTGGTCAGCCGCTTCCGAGACCCGGAAGGGCAGCATCGGTTCGGTAGTGACCGACCGGTGGCGCCGCCTCACCCCGTGGCCCACCGCAGCGCCCGCCAGGGAGGAGAGCGTCGCCATGCCGGAGCCAGGAGTCGAGCGTCAGCTGCCGACGGACGAAGCTCAGGACCTGATGCAGCTGGTCCGTGACATCGCGCAGCGGGAGATCGCCCCGCGCGCGGCCGAGGAGGAGGACGCCGGCCGCTTCCCGCGCGAGACGTTCGCGCTGCTGTCCTCGTCCGGACTGCTCGGACTGCCCTACGACGCCGAGTTCGGCGGCGGCGATCAGCCCTACGAGGTGTACCTCCAGGCTCTGGAGGAGCTGGCGGCCGCGCGCCTGACGGTCGGGCTCGGCGTCAGCGTCCACTCGCTGGCCTGCCACGCGCTGGCCAACTTCGGCACGAAGCAGCAGCGCTCCGAGCATCTGCCCGGCATGCTCGGCGGCGGGCTGCTCGGCGCGTACTGCCTCTCCGAGCCCTCGTCCGGCTCCGACGCCGCCTCCCTGCGGACGAAGGCGGTGCGCGACGGCGACGACTGGGTGCTGACCGGCACGAAGGCCTGGATCACCCACGGCGGGGTCGCGGACTTCTACACGGTGCTCGCCCGCACCGGCGGCGAGGGCGCCCGCGGCATCACGGCGTTCCTGGTGCCCGGCGACGCGCCCGGACTGAGCGCCGCCGTCCCCGAGAAGAAGATGGGCATGAAGGGCTCGCCCACCGCGCAGGTCCACTTCGACGGAGTGCGGATCGGCGACGCCCGGCGGATCGGGGACGAGGGGCAGGGCTTCCAGATCGCCCTGTCCGCGCTCGACTCCGGCCGGCTCGGCATCGCGGCCTGCGCGATCGGCGTGGCGCAGGCGGCGCTGGACGAGGCGGTGTCGTACGCGAAGGGCCGGTCCCAGTTCGGCCACCCCATCGCCGACTTCCAGGGCCTGCGCTTCATGCTCGCCGACATGGCCACGCAGATCGAGGCGGGCCGCGCCCTGTACCTGTCGGCGGCCCGGCTGCGGGACGCGGGCCGGCCGTTCTCCAAGCAGGCGGCCATGGCGAAGCTGCTGTGCACCGACGCGGCGATGAAGGTCACCACGGACGCGGTGCAGGTCCTCGGCGGATACGGCTACACGGCGGACTTCCCGGTCGAGCGCCTGATGCGCGAGGCCAAGGTGCTGCAGATCGTCGAGGGCACCAATCAGATCCAGCGCATGGTCATCGCCCGTCACCTCGCGGGACCTGAATCCCGCTGAACTGCCCGCTGCGCACGGTGGGCGCCACCAGGCGCACCCACTCGGGGTCGGGCCGGCCCGGCAGCGTCCTGCCGCGGTCGGCCCAGCTCGCGATCAGGGCCCGGTAGATGGGCGGGTCCGGGTGAGCCGGGTGCGGCGGGTTCGCCACGGGGGCCGCCGCGACCCGCTGATGGGCGTGCGGCGGAGCGGGACGCGGAGGTTGCGGGGCGGCGTGTGAAAACTGCGCCGGGTGCGTCGCATGTGACATCTGTGTCTGGTGGGTCTGATGTGCCGGGTGGGGCTGAGGTGCCTGCTGTTGCTGATGATGAACCGATTCTGCGGCAACAGGGACGAGGATGCGCCTGCGTCGTCCGGTGGGTGCAGAGGCCGGGATCTCCGTCGGGGTCATGCCAGATCAACGTTCGGGCGACGGGTCAGGTCACGTGTTGACGGTATCGAGCGTCCGTTCGCGGCATAACCGCGTGCCGGGAGCGGCTGTCGCACGTCTTCTCAGCCGCGTGGAGCTGACGTACCGTCAACTTCGCCGCCGGGCAGGCCGTACCCCTCCGGGCGACGTCAACCGGTCCGCACGCAGGGAGGATGCCCGTGACCGACGACGAACGTCCCGTGCCTCTCGACGAGTACCCCGTCCACCAGGTCCCGCTGTCGATGAAGCACGTGGCGACCGGCGACCGCAACGCCTACGACCGCTGCATCTTCCATCTCGTCGACCCCGAGGGGCACTTCCTGCTCATCCTCGGCCTCGGCGTCTATCCCAACCTCGGCGTCGTCGACGCCTACGCCACGCTCCGCGCCGGTGACACCCTGCACGCCGTCCGCGCCTCCGACGCGCTGGACGAGGCGGACCGGATGCGGATGGAGGTCGGCCCGCTGCGCATCCGGGTCGAGCGCCCGCTCGAGGAGTTCGTCCTCACCTGCGCCGCCGACCCGGACGACCCGGACGGACTCTCGTACGAGATGACCTGGAAGGCCGCCTTCCCGGCGCTGTTTGAGCCGCACCACCTCCAGCGCAGGGGCGGACGGCTGACGCTGGAGGGCAAGCGGTTCGTGCAGGCGGGCCGGGTCGACGGACGGCTGCGCATCGGCGGCCGCGAGATCGAGGTACGCGACTGGACCGGCACCCGCGACCGCAGCTGGGGTGTCCGTCCGGTGCCCGGCGAGGAGGGCGGACGGCTCGCCCAGGACCATCCCACCGAGGGCTTCCACTGGATCTGGGCGCCGGTCCGCTTCGACGACCGTTTCCTCATGGTCGTCACCCAGGAGGACGCCGACGGGTACCGCACCCTCACGGACGCCACCCTCGTCCAGGAGGGGCACCGCGACCGCCAACTCGGCTGGCCCCGGACCGACATCAGCTACCGTCCCGGCACCCGCCACCCCGAGAGCGCGGTCGTCCACCTCACCGATCCGGCCACCCGCAAGCCCCTCGAACTCGGCGTGGAGATCCTCACCTCCTCGCCCCTCGCGCTCGGCGCCGGATATCCGCCCGCCGACGACTGGCAGCACGGCACCTGGCAGGGCCCCGGCTGGACCGACCGGCGCGACTACGACCTCTCCGACCCGTCCGCGCACCCCCTGGCCGCGTACGGGGTGACCGACCACGCGGCCCGCTTCACCCTCGACGGACAGGTCGGCCACGGCATCTTCGAGCACGGCAGCTTCGGCCGGCACGACCCGAGCGGCTTCACCGGCTTCGACTCGGTGGCCCCGGGCCGTCCGTAACCCACCCACAGCCAGAGGGAGTTCGACGATGGCGACAGCGCCGCGCCCGCGCACCTCCACCCGCGAACCCGAAGAGCTCGCCCGCCGCCTCACCGTGTGGCTCGGCGGCAGACTTCCCGGTGCCGAGGCGGTGAACGTCTCCGTCCCCGAGTCCAACGGCATGTCCAGCGAGACGCTCCTCTTCGACATCGACCACCCCGAACCCCCGGTGCGCGCCTGCGCGTTGCGTCTCGCGGCCGACCCGTCCGCGTACACGGTCTTCCCGGTGTACGACATGCCGCGTCAGTACCGCACGATGCGGCTCGCCGCCGACCGCGCCGGGATCCCGGTGCCGCGCGTGCTGTGGCTGGAGGAGGACCCGGGCCCGCTCGGAGCGCCCTTCTTCGTCATGGAACGAGTCGCCGGGAGAGTGCCGCCCGACGTGATGCCGTACACGTACGAGGGCAACTGGCTGCACGCGGCGACGGATGCCGAGCGCGCCCGTCTCGAAGAGGCGAGCGTCGGCGTCATCGCCCGGCTGCACGACGGCGTGCCCGCGACCGACGCGGAGTTCCTGGCGCTGCCCGGCGCGGGCAGCCCGCTGCGCCGCCATGTCACCGCCCAACGGGCCTACTACGCCTGGGTGGTGGCCGGTCTCGCCCCCTCACCGCTGATCGAGCGCGCCTTCGACCGTCTCGAGGAGCTGTGGCCGCGCGAGGAGGGCGCCGCGGTCCTCAACTGGGGGGACGCCCGGATCGGCAACATCATCTACGACGGCTTCGAACCGGCCGCCGTGCTCGACTGGGAGATGGCGGCACTCGCCCCGCGCGAGGTCGACCTCGGCTGGACCGTCTATCTGCACCGCTTCTTCCAGGACCTCACCGTGAGCTTCGGCCAGCCGGGGCTGCCCGCGTTCCTGCGTCGCGACCGGATCGAGGAGAGCTATGCGCGCCGCACCGGCCACACCCCGCGCGACATGGACTTCTACACGCTCTACGCCGCCCTGCGGCACGCGGTGGTGATGCTCAGGGTCGCCTACCGGCAGGCCCACTTCGGCGAGGTCGCCGTGCCCGCGGATCCGGACACACTGATCCTGCACCACGACAGTCTGCGCGCCATGGTGCAGGGCAGTTACTGGTGAGACCCCGAGCGGGTCAGGCGGCGCTGCTGCGCTGCCGGGGCACCCGGATCGGGCGCGAACCGGGCCCGCCGACGTGCGAGAACGGCTGAGTGCGCCAGTCGAGTCCCTGAGGGAGCGTCAACAGCAGCGCGGTGTCCTGCTCCTGAGTACCCGTCGTCTCGTCGGCGGGGCGCGCGTCGGCGGCCGCACGGCCGGTGCCCGCGCACACGGAGAGGCCGAACGGGTTCCAGGGGGAGACCACGTGGGCGTGCTCGGGCAGCTCGTCCTCGTCCGCGAGGAGGGCGATGGGCTGGGCGCAGTCCGGGCAGATCACCCGGTACATCTCGAACGTGTCGTACGCGTCGAGCTCGTCGCCGACGCCTTCGTCGAAGCCGGGTTCGACACCCTCCGGCTGGGGCTCGACGACCGCCTGCTTGCGGTTGCCGCGCACGGCAGCGCGTCCGGGACGCTTCACACTCTGCATGGGATTCTCCCCCTCGGGTGGGCCGGCCGCGGATGTCCATGGGTCGCGGCCTCGGCCACAGCAAGCACTTCCCGCCCCGTGCGCGAGGTAACCGCGCGATGCCTCAGGACACGGTCCGAATGGTGTGGCCTTCGTCACATGCCGATTGCGCGTGCCGGTGACGCGGTAGACGAGAGGGCCTTCGCGGTACCGGGAGGATCAAGGGACGGGTAGGTTCGTCGCCATGGAGGAGCTCGACCGACAGATTGTGCAGCTGCTCGTCAAGGACGGGCGGATGAGCTACACCGACCTGGGCAAGGCCACGGGCCTGTCCACGTCAGCGGTGCACCAGCGGGTGCGCCGGCTCGAACAGCGCGGAGTGATCCGCGGCTACGCGGCGGTCGTCGACCCCGAGGCGGTCGGGCTGCCGATGACGGCGTTCATCTCGGTGAAGCCGTTCGACCCGAGCGCCCCCGACGACATCGCCGAACGCCTCGCGGGCGTACCGGAGATCGAGGCCTGCCACAGCGTGGCCGGCGACGAGAACTACATCCTGAAGGTCCGTGTGGAGACCCCGCACGAACTGGAGAACCTCCTGGCCCGGGTCCGCTCCCTCGCCGGAGTCTCGACCCGCACGACGGTCGTCCTCTCGACCCCGTACGAGTCCCGCCCGCCCCGCATCTAGTCGCTGCCCCGCTTCGGCAACGGCACCCCGGGACCGGAGCACCCCGCGCGACACGGGAAACTGTTCCCCATGAGCACGCCCCCCAGCACCCGCACCGTCCTCCTGCGCCGCGGCGAGGTCCACAGCCCCGCCGACCCCTTCGCGACCGCCATGGTCGTGGAGGCCGGCCATGTCGCCTGGGTCGGTTCGGAAGGCGCGGCGGACGCGTTCGCGGACGGCGTGGACGAGACCGTCGACCTCGATGGCGCCCTGGTCACCCCGGCGTTCACCGACGCCCACGTGCACACCACGTCGACCGGTCTCGCCCTCACCGGGCTCGACCTCACCGCCGCACGCTCCCGCGCCGAAGCCCTCGCCCTCGTCCGGGACCACGCCGCGGCCCGCCCCACCGACCGGGTCCTGCTCGGTCACGGCTGGGACGCCGCCCGCTGGCCGGACCGCCTCCCGCCCACCCGCGCGGAACTCGACGAGGCGACCGGCGGCCGTCCCGTCTATCTCACCCGCATCGACGTGCACTCCGCCGTCGTGAGCACGGCCCTGCTCGACCTCGTCCCCGGCATCACCGACCGCGCCGGATACGACCCCGAGGGCCCCCTCACCCGCGACGCCCACCACGCCGTACGCGCCGCGGCCCTCGCCGCGGTCGGCCCCCAGCAGCGCACCGAGGCCCAGCGCGCCGCGCTCCGGCACGCCGCCTCGCTCGGCATCGGCTCGGTGCACGAGTGCGGCGGCCCCGACATCTCCTCCGAGGACGACTTCACCGGCCTGCTCGACCTCGCCCGGTCCGAGCCCGGACCGCGCGTCGCCGGCTACTGGGCCGACCGGGACATCGAGCGGGTCCGGAGCCTGGGCGCGCTCGGCGCCGCCGGTGACCTCTTCGTGGACGGCGCCCTCGGCTCGCACACGGCGTGCCTGCACGAGCCCTACGCCGACGCCGCCCACAGCGGCACCGCCTACCTCACGGCGGACGACGTCGCCGCCCATGTGGTGGCCTGCACGGAGGCGGGCCTCCAGGCCGGTTTCCACGCCATCGGCGACGCCGCCTGCACCGCCGTGGTCGACGGGATGCGCGCGGCCGCCGAGAAGGTCGGCCTCGCGCGCGTGCGCGCCGCACGACACCGTGTCGAGCACGCCGAGATGCTCACCCCCGAAACCGTCGCCGCCTTCGCCGAATTCGGCCTCACCGCGTCCGTGCAGCCCGCCTTCGACGCCCTGTGGGGCGGCACCGACGGCATGTACGCCGACCGCCTCGGCGCCGAGCGGGCCCGCACCCTCAACCCGTACGCGGCCCTGCTGAAGGCCGGTGTCCCGCTCGCCTTCGGCTCGGACAGCCCGGTCACCCCGCTGGACCCGTGGGGCACCATCCGCGCCGCCGCCTTCCACCGCACCCCCGAGCACCGCGTCTCCGTGCGGGCCGCGTTCACCGCCCACACCCGCGGCGGCTGGCGCGCCGTCGGCCGCGACGACGCGGGCGTCCTCGTCCCGGGCGCCCCCGCCGACTACGCCGTCTGGCGCACCGACGAGCTGGTCGTGCAGGCCCCGGACGACCGGGTGGCCCGCTGGTCGACCGACCCGCGCTCGGGCACCCCGGGCCTGCCGGACCTGACCCCCGGTGCCGCGCTCCCGGTCTGTCTGCGGACCGTCGTGTTCGGACAGACGGTCTTCGTACGGCCGGACGAGTGAGATACCGGGGCGGCGTGCGTCCGATCGCGGGCCCGCGCCGTCCCGTACGACCTGCGCATCCTCCGCCCTGACCAGGGGCCTTGTCGAAGACCCCCAGGTCAAACGGCTGTTGACAGAACGCGGCGGGGGACGGGTAGGTTCGGCCGGGTCCACCACCTTGCAGGCACGACCGGGGAAGTCCACGCAGTCGTCGAACGCAGCTGGGTCAGGGGGTGGTGTGCCGCACCGGCGCACCGCCACTGGGAGCCAGGCCCAGCGCCCGCGCCACGGGGCGCTGGAACGTTCCGGCCGGTCGAGCCAGGTGCGACCCGGGTGGGGCCCGGGCGTTCAGTAGACAACGGCTTTAGGTCGACCCGCAGCCAGCGGGCCCCAGGTCGGCCCGAAGGACGCCCGGCCCCGATCCGCAGTTCTCCCGCACCCGCCCCTGGGGCGCCGGGTCGGCGTGATCATTCCTGCTCGCTATGGTGGTCCCCTGGTGAACGGAAGTTTTAAGGGGAAGCTGTGAGCGACGGCGGTGGGCGGAAGTTCGGCCCTCTGGGTACGGCCTTGGTGATCATTCCGACCTTCAACGAGGCGGAGAACATCACGTCCATCGTGGGCCGCGTCCGGGCGGCGGTGCCCGCGGCGCACGTCCTGGTCGCCGACGACAACAGCCCGGACGGCACCGGCAAGCTGTCCGACGAGCTGGCCGCCGACGACGACCAGGTGCACGTCCTGCACCGCACCGGCAAGGAGGGCCTGGGCGCCGCCTATCTGGCCGGCTTCGCCTGGGGCATCGAGCACGACTACGGCGTGCTGATCGAGATGGACGCCGACGGCTCGCACCAACCCGAGGAACTGCCCCGGCTGCTCACCGCGCTCAAGGGCGCCGACCTCGTGCTCGGCTCGCGCTGGGTGCCGGGCGGCCGGGTCGTGAACTGGCCCAAGTCCCGCGAGTTCCTCTCCCGCGGCGGCTCCACGTACTCGCGCCTGCTGCTCGACGTCCCGATCCGCGACGTCACCGGCGGCTTCCGCGCCTTCCGCCGCGAGACCCTCGAAGGCCTCGGCCTCGACGAGGTCGCCTCGCAGGGCTACTGCTTCCAGGTCGACCTGGCCCGCCGCGCCATCAAGGCCGGCTACCACGTGGTCGAGGTGCCGATCACCTTCGTCGAGCGCGAGCTGGGCGACTCCAAGATGAGCAAGGACATCGTCGTGGAGGCGCTCTGGCGGGTCACCACGTGGGGTGTGGGGGAGCGGGTCGGCAAGGTGCTCGGGCGCGGCCCCGACACCCGCTGAGCCCCTCCTGACCGGGCACTTCTGATCCTCCGCTTACGCCACTCGGACGCGCCGGCGGGCACACTGGGGGCATGACCACTGGTACTCCGCCCCGCAAGCCCACGGGAGCCCGGCGCTCCCGTGCCCGTACGCTCCTGCCGATCGGCGTCGCCGCGTGGGTGGTCCTGGAGATCTGGCTGGGGACCGTGGTGGCGCAGGCGATCGGCGGATTCCCGTACTTCCTGGTGTTGGTCGCCGGCTTCGTGCTGGGCGCCGTCGTGGTCAAGGCAGCGGGCCGCCGCGCCTTCCAGAGCCTGAACGAGACGCTCCGGCGCCAGCAGCAGGGCGTCGTGGAGGCGGGGGAGCAGCGCAAGCCGGGCAACGGGCTGCTGCTGCTCGCCGGCCTCCTGCTGATGATCCCCGGACTGATCACCGACGCCTTCGGCCTGCTGCTCCTCCTCCCGCCGCTGCGCACGGCCCTGAGCCGCTACACGGAGCGGACGCTGGAGAAGAGGATGAGCGCGGCGCCCCCGGGCACGCTGGGGAACGCGTTCCAGCAGGCGCGCATGCACCAGCCCGGCTCCACGGTCATCCAGGGCGAGGTCGTCCACGAGGACGAGTACCCGGGCCCGCGCCGGGACGACGCCGACCCGCGCCCGCCGATCATGCCCTGACCGGCCGCGCGTCGCCGAGTCGGTGTCCCCCGGGGTGGCAATGATCGGTTCTGCGCCCATACTCGGGGGATGACCGAAGCCGCCACGCCCG
>NZ_JBEOYI010000053.1:0-22620 GCF_040297005.1 Streptomyces sp. NPDC001904
GCTGCCGGCCGGTGGGGGCTGGCCGCGCAGTTCCCCGCGCCCCTGAGGCATGCGCTGACGCGCAGCCTCCCCTGGGCGAGCGGAGCTCGTCTCAGGGGCGCGGGGAACTGCGCGAGAAGCCCCACCGGGCCGCAGACGACAACGGTGCTAGGAGTGGCCCAGGTCGTCGGGGCCGGCGGCGACGGCGTCGACCGAACCCGCGTCGGGCTCCGGCCGCAGCGGAAGAACGTCCACCACGGTCTCGTCGATCACCGGCTCGGCCCGCCGCGGCGGCTTCGGCATGACGGCGGCCTCGGAATGCCCCCCGCACCCGTACGACAGCGACACGACCCGCCCGTCGGCCGGCGAGAACTCATTGGCACAGACCCCGAACGCCTGCCCGAGCGAACCGCCGATCGGGCAGAGGAACCCGCACGAGACACAGGTCGCCGGCGCGGCCTGCGCCATCGGGGTCTTGGCGCCGAAGCCCTCTTCCCAGCGGTCGGCCGCGACGTGCAGCCCGTACCGCGACAGAACCCGGGCCCGCCGCATGCCCAGCTCCTCGGCGACCGAGGCGATCGACCCGCGGGACGGCACCACCGGCAGCTCGGAGACCGGCCCGGCGGTCAGCTCGACGTCCTCGGCCTCGACCAGCTCGGCCATGTCGTCGGAGACGGGCGAGTTCGGCGCGGGCGCGTCCTCGCCGGAGAACCCGGGTTCGAGCCGCAGATCGTCGGACTCGGTGGGCAGCAGATCGCCGGGACCGAGGTCACCGGGGCGCAGCCGCTCGCTCCACGGCACCCACTCGGGCGCGAGGAGGGCGTCGGGGCCCGGAAGCAGGACGACCTCGTCGAGGGTGACGTACTTGGCGCGGGAGGCGCGGGCGACCGTGACGGCCCAGCGCCAGCCCCGGTACCCGAAGTCCTTGCACTCGAAGAGATGCGTGACGACGCGGTCGCCCTCGACGACCGTCTCGACGTGCTCGCCGACCACTCCCGGGGCCGCGGCCTCGTCGGCTGCCGCCCGGGCGATGTCGACCGCCTCGGCGCACAGACGGTCGGGGGTGCGGCTTCGCGTTGTCGCTGCGCTCACAGGTATCGCTTCTCTCCTACGCCGTCTCTCGAGTGCGCCATCCTGTGTGCGGGAGCGCGGACGGAGCGGACCGGAGGGCCGCGTCGACGTCCGCGCCCGACGTTCCGGGCGCACCTACGCCATCCATTCTGCGGGATGGCCGAGAGGCGCGCGGCCGAGAACAACCGCCGCGGGCGCGCTACGCACGCTACCTCCTTCCACGCCCTGCGCCCACACCGACGTACGAGCCGCGCCCGATCGCCGGGCATGTGTGAGCAGACCCGCATGCGCGTATCGGCACTTGTATGGCCGTTCAGGGGGCACTATGACTGGGTGGCTGCCGCAAGGTCGTCGTCCGGTGCGACACGGTACGAATACAGCGATGCGGGCCCGGTGCGCGGGGCCGTCCGCAAGGTCGGCCGTGCCCTGAGACTGCCGTTCACGGGCACCGCGCGCGGCATCCGGAAGGCGACGCACGCGCACGGCGCGGGCGAGTCGGGCCTCGGAAAACTCATCGAACTCCACGCGGTGAACGGCGCCGGTGACGTCATGATCACCGTCGCCCTCGCCTCGACGGTGTTCTTCTCGGTGCCGACGGACGAGGCGCGCGGCCGGGTGGCCCTCTATCTGGCGATCACCATGGCGCCGTTCACCCTCCTGGCCCCCGTGATCGGGCCGCTGCTCGACCGGCTGCCGCACGGGCGGCGCGCCGCGATGGCCGGATCGATGCTGGCGCGGGCGCTGCTCGCCCTCGTGCTGTCCAGCGCCGTGGTGGGCGGAAACCTCCAGCTGTATCCGGCGGCGCTCGGTGTGCTGGTCGCCTCGAAGGCGTACGGCGTGGTGCGCTCGGCCGTCGTGCCGCGGCTGCTGCCACCCCGCTTCTCCCTGGTGAAGGCCAATTCGCGGGTCACCCTCGCCGGGCTGCTCGCCACCGGCGTGGCGGCGCCGATCGGCGCCGGATTGCAGGCGATCGGGCCGCGCTGGCCGCTGTTCGGGGCGTTCGTGCTCTACGTCTCCGGGATGTTCCTGTCGTTCTCGATGCCGCGCAAGGTGGACTCGGCGAAGGGCGAGAGCAAGGCGCTGCTCGCCGCCGACGAGGAGCATCTGCACGGCCCCGGGAAGCGGCAGCGCAAGCCGGGCCTGCGCACCGTCGGGCCCGCCGTCACCCATGCCCTCGCCGCGAACGCGTCGCTGAAGTGCCTGTCCGGCTTCCTGATCTTCTTCCTCGCCTTCCTGCTGCGCGAGCATCCGATGACCGGGCAGAGCGCGGCCGTCTCGCTCGGCATCGTGGGTGTGGCGGCGGGCGCCGGGAACGCGCTGGGGACGGCTGTGGGGGCCTGGCTCAAGGCCCGGGCGCCCGAGATCATCATCGTGACCGTGGTGGCCGTGGTGCTGGCGGTGGCGGTGCTGTCGGCGGTGTTCTTCGGGGCGCTGATGACGGCGTGCCTGGCGGCGGTGGCCGGGTTCGCGCAGGCCCTGTCCAAGTTGTCGCTGGACGCGACCATCCAGCGGGATGTCCCGGAGGCGGTGCGGACGTCCGCTTTCGCCAGGTCCGAGACGCTGCTGCAGGTGGCCTGGGTCGTGGGCGGGGCCATCGGCATCGCCCTGCCGCTGGTCGGAACGCTCGGCCTCGCCGTCGCCGCCGCCATCGTGGCCCTCGGCTGGCTCACCACGGTCCGAGGCCTCCTCACAGCGGCCCACCACTCCCCACCCCGCCCGGCCCGGGTCGCCTAACCACCGTCGATCGAGATGCCGCACGAAGTGCGCAGTTCAGGGGCGCGGGGAACTGCGCGAGAAGCGGCCACCGGCCCGCACCCGAAGAACAACCCGACAGAGGCGCGGGGAACCACGCGACCAGCCACGAAACAACCCGCACCCGGGCGGCAGCCCACCCCGGCCACGCCGACACACGCCCCACCCCGAGCGGCAGCGAAGCCGCCAGATAGCCTTCCGCCATGACCTCCCAGCGTTTCGCCGCGCGCCACCGCCGCGCCCTGGCCGCCGTCGGTGCCGTAGGCGCCGGACTGCTCGTCCTCTCCGCCTGCGACAAGCCGACCCCGCTGGCCACCGTCACGGTGGACCGCAGCACGGTGAACTCCGAGGCCAGCTGCTACAACGACGGCAAGGCGCTCAAGACCTCCTCCCTCCAGGACTGCCTGAAGGACAAGGACGCCAAGACGATCAAGGTCGACCCCGACGCGACGGTCCGCTTCGGCGTCGACCCCGAGGTCGCGGACAAGGGCTGGACGCTGCTGATGAACGGCCAGGCCCTGACCGACTCCAGCAAGAAGACCTACCGCACCGTCCCCGGCAGCGTGTTCTTCAACCAGCAGTACGGCGCCACCGGCTCGGCCACCACGGTCACGATCCTGGAGGGCGGCAACTCCAAGGCGTACGGCCTGTGGTCGTTCAAGCTGAAGAAGGACTCCTGACGAACACCGCGCACGTCCTCGTAGCCACCGCGGTCCCGGCGGAACGGGACGCGGTGGCACGGGGTCTGCGTGCCGTCGGCACGGCCGACCGCCCGGCGATCGACGTCGTGGCGGTGGGTGTGGGCCCGGCGGCCGCGGCGGCGAGCACCGCCACCGCCCTGACGAAGGCCGCGCTCGCCGGTCACCCGTACACGCTGGTCGTCTCGGCCGGCATCGGCGGCGGCTTCACCGCCCCGCCCGGCACGGTCCTGGTCGCCGACGCGATCACCGCCGCCGACCTCGGCGCCGAGACCCCCGAGGGCTTCGTACCGGTCACCGAACTCGGGTTCGGCACCGTCACCCACCGTCCGCCGGCTTCCCTCGTACGAGACCTCGCCGCCCGCACCGGGGCGACCGTCGGCACCGTGCTCACCGTCTCCACGGTGACCGGGACCGCCGACCGCGCCGCCCTGCTCGCCCAGCGGCACCCCGGCGCCGTCGCCGAGGCGATGGAGGGTTTCGGCGTCGCCGAGGCCGCCGCCGCGCACGGTGCGGCCGTGGCCGAGATACGCACCGTCTCCAACGCCGTCGGGCCCCGCGACCGCGCCGCCTGGCGCATCGGTGACGCGCTCGCCGCGCTCGCCGACGCGTTCGGGAAGGCGGCGCCCGTACTGGAGAGTTGGAAGAACACATGACGGAACACACGACGGAACACCTGACGGAAGCCACGACGGCACAGACTGCGGCCCCGACGCGCATCGCGTTCTCCCCCTGCCCGAACGACACCTTCGTCTTCGACGCCTGGGCCCACGGCCGCGTCCCCGGCGCCCCCGCGCTGGACGTGACCTTCGCGGACATCGACATCACCAACGGCGTCGCCGAGCGCCGCGACCCCGCGTTCGACCTCCTGAAGGTCTCCTACGCGGTCCTGCCGTACGTCCTCGACGACTACGCGCTGCTGCCCTGCGGCGGCGCCCTCGGCCGTGGCTGCGGGCCGCTCGTCCTCACCCGTGAGCCGGGCGTGGACCTCTCCGACAAGCGCGTCGCGGTGCCGAGCGAGACCTCGACCGCGTATCTGCTCTTCCGGCTGTGGGCGGCCGACACGGTGCCCGGCGGCGGGGTCGGCGAGATCGTCGTGATGCCGTTCCACGAGATCATGCCCGCCGTGCGCGACGGGAAGATCGACGCCGGGCTCGTCATCCACGAGGCCCGCTTCACCTACCAGAACTACGGCCTGCACAAGCTCGCCGACATGGGCGAGCACTGGGAGGCCACGACCGGCCTGCCGATCCCGCTCGGCGCGATCATCGCGCGGCGCGACCTCGGCGCCGAGACGCTGCGCGGGTACGCGGACGCCGTGCGCGCCTCCGTCCGGCTGGCCTGGGACGACCCGGAGGCCTCGCGGGCGTACGTCATGGAGCACGCGCAGGAGATGGACCCGTCCGTCGCCGACCAGCACATCGGGCTCTACGTCAACGAGTTCACCGCCGACCTCGGCGAGGACGGCTACGCGGCGATCCGCGGGCTGCTCACCCGGGCCGCCGCCGAGGGCCTGGTCCCTGCGCTGGCTCCGGACGCGCTCGCCTTCCCGTGATTGACCCGGATTTCTGACCCCTCAATGCACCACTCGGCGGGTCTTTTCGCGCCGTAGATTCGATGACGTACCGAGCGGACGTCATAGAAGTGGGTGCGGAACATGAGCAGAATCGCCGTCGCGGGTGCCACCGGAACGGTCGGCACGAAGATCAGTGCCCGGCTCACGGCGGCCGGTCACACCGTGGTGCCGGTCTCCCGCGCCGCCGGGGTCGACCTGCGCACCGGTGCGGGCCTGAAGGAGGCGCTCGCCGGGGCGGACGCGGTGATCGACGCGGCGAACGCGTTCCCGTCCGACCCGGCCGCCGATGTCGTCGAGGCCGTGGCCGGGGCGACCCGGCTGCTGCTCGACACCGCGCGTGACCTGGGGGTCGGGCGGTTCCTGCTGGTCTCCATCTGCAACATCGAGAACCCGGTGTTCGACACGAACCCGTACTACGTCGCCAAGCGCGAGCAGGAGAAGGCGGTGGCCGCGAGTGGGTTGCGCGGGACGGTCGTGAAGACGACGCAGTGGCACGAGTTCGCGACCAATCCGGCCGCGGTGGCCTTCGGCGAGGGGGCGGTGACCGTCGGGGACTGGCTGATTCAGCCGGTCGCCGCGGATGTCGTCGCCGATGTCGTGGCCGAACTGGTCGTCGCCGACGACGCGCCGGAGATCGTCGAGCTGTCCGGTCCGGAGACGGTCCGGTTGCCGGAACTGACGGCCCGGCTGCTGGCGGCGCGCGGCGACGACCGTCCCGTGACGACCGTCCCCGCGGCGGTCCCGGAACTCTCCGAAGGGGCCCAACTGGCCCCCGCCACGGCCCGCATCGTGGGCCCGACGATCGAAGAGTGGCTCCGCACCCAGGCCCGGTAGGACGGGTGCCGTTGTCGTCCGCGGCCCGGTGGGGCTACTCGCGCAGTTCCCACCGGAGCCGCGGACAAGGTCAGACGTCGAGTTGGTCGGCGACCGCGCGGAGCAGGCCGGCGATCTTGGCGCCCGCGGCCTTGTCCGGGTAGCGGCCCCGCTCCAGCATCGGCGTGATGTTCTCCAGCAGCGTCGTCAGATCCTGCACGATCGACGCCAGTTCGTCCGGCTTGCGGCGCTGGGCGGCCGCCACGGACGGCGTCGGATCGAGAATCGTCACCGAGAGCGCCTGGTCACCGCGCTGCCCCGCGACCACCCCGAACTCGACCCGCTGACCGGGCTTGAGAGCGTCGACGCCGGCCGGAAGTACGGAGGAGTGCACGAAGACGTCGCCGCCGTCGTCGCGGGAGAGGAAGCCGAAGCCCTTCTCGCTGTTGAACCACTTGACCTTGCCGGTAGGCACGTGAAGTCCTCGTCCTCGTACTAGAAAGAAAACGCTCTGGACAGCTCTGGACAGCAATACAGCGGGCCGAGACCGGCCCGCCGCCACCTAGACTATGGGCCCCTCTGGGCTGGGAACTACCCTGACGGGGTGCGTGACAAAACCCAACTCAATTCCCGGGCGGCCGAGAGCGGCCCCGGTGACGGGCTCGTGAAAGCGGGCGGCATCGTCTTCGTCGTGGGGGCGATCGCCACCCTGGTCACGATGGCCCCGCTGTTCCTCGGCACCGACCCGTTCCCGTCCGTCGCCTACGCGGTGTGCATGCTGATGGGCGTCGGCTTTCTGCTGGCCGCGGCCGGAGTGCTGCGCGGCATCGCCGTCCAGCGCCGTCAGGCCCGCTCGGCGACGTAACCCTCCAGCCACGCGGGGAACGCGGTGAGGTCCGTGAGGATCACGTCCGCGCCCGCCGTGCGCAGGGTGTCGGCGTCGCACGGACCGGTCGGCACCGCCACCGACAGCGCCCCCGCCGTGCGTGCGCCGCGTACGTCACCGATGTGATCGCCGACGTAGACGCTCGCGCCGTGCTCGCGCAGCGCCTCGCCCTTGCCCTCGGCCCACAGGTCTCCGACGACGGCGTCCGCGTCGATGCCGAGGTGCGCCAGGTGCAGCTTGGCGTTGGGCTCGTACTTCGCCGTGACGACGATCGCCCGGCCGCCCGCCGCGTGCACGGCGGCGATCGTCTCGTGGACGCCCGGCATCGGCAGCGTCGGCTCGATCGCGTATGTGGGATACATCTCACGGTAGAGCGCGGTCATGGCCGGAATCCGCTCCGCCGGGAACCAGTTCGCCAGCTCGTCGGTGAGCGGCGGGCCGAGCCGGGTGACGACCAGATCGGCGTCGATGTACGTGCCGGTCCGCTCGGCCAGGGCCACCCAGGTCGCACGGATCCCGGGGCGCGAGTCGATCAGCGTCATGTCGAGGTCGAAGCCGACCACGGGGCCGGGGACGGTGGAGGGGGCGGGGTTCTGGGGATCTGTGAGGGCAGCCATGGACGCCATTGTGCCCGGGCATACGATGACCTCGCACAGCCCGCACTTAGCTAAGCCTTACCATGCCCGCGCACGTCCTTGGAGAGCCCGCCCATGCCCGTCAGACCCGGTGCCACCGGCGCCGTCAGGGTGGGCGCGCTCGTCGCCGCGGCCGTGGCCCTGGCGCTCGCGGTGCTGCTCAGCCTCGCGGTCGGCGCCCGCGCGATCGCGCCGTCGGACGTTCTCGACGCCCTGCTGCACGGCGGGCACAGCGACGCCGCCGAGGTGGTCCGGGGTCTGCGGGTGCCGCGCACCGTGGTCGGGGTGATGGTCGGCGCGGCCCTCGCGCTGGCCGGAACCGTGCTCCAGGGCATCACCCGCAACCCCATCGCCGACCCCGGCATCCTCGGCATCAGCCAGGGCGCCTCGGTCGGCGTCGTGCTGGCCATCGCGTACCTGGGCATCCACACGCTCACCGGGTACGTGTGGTTCGCGTTCGCCGGGGCCGGGATCGCGGCCGTCGCCGTGTACGCGATCGCCGCGTCCGGGCGGGGCGGCGCGACCCCGGTGAAGCTCGCGCTCGGCGGCGCCGCGATCAACGCGCTGCTGGTGTCCGTGACGACGGCCGTCCTCACGACGAAGGCGTCCGCGCTGGACGAGTTCCGGTTCTGGCAGGTCGGTTCGCTGTCCGGCCGGGACGCCGACCTCATCGGCCAGATCTGGCCGTTCCTGCTGGTCGGCGTGGTCCTCGTCCTCTCCGTCGCGCGCGGCCTGGACGCGCTCGCGCTCGGCGAGGACGTGGCGAAGGGGCTCGGGCAGCGGGTGGCGACCGTACGGATCGTGGGCGGGCTCGGCGCGACGGTGCTGACCGGGGTCGGGGTCGCGGCCGCCGGACCCATCGCCTTCATCGGGCTCGCCGTGCCGCACATCGCGCGCGCCGTGGTCGGCTCCGACCACCGCTGGCTGCTGCCGATGGCCGCGCTCGTCGGGCCCGTGATGCTGCTGGTCTCGGACACGGTCGGCCGGATCGTCTTCCCGCCGAGCGAGGTGCCCGCCGGGGTGATGACCGCGCTGCTCGGGGTGCCGTTCCTGGTGACCCTGGTGCGCCGGAAGGCGGTGCCGGCGTGAGCGCGGTGCAGGAGGCCGGCGAGGTGCGCCGGGTGCGTCCCGCCGGGTACGCCGTGCTGCGGGCGGGCCGGGCCCGGTTCCTGGTGCATCGCAGGGCGAGCGTCGTGGCGGCGGTCTGCGCCGTGCTGCTGGCCGTCTCCTGCGTGGCCTATCTGTGCGTCGGGGAGTCGTTCACCAGCCCCGCCGAGGTGTTCAAGGTCCTCACCGGGCAGCCGTCGCCGGACGAACTGGTCGTGGGCACGCTGCGCGAGCCGCGCATGGTGGTCGGTCTGCTGGTCGGCGCGGCGTTCGGCATCGCGGGCGCGCTGATCCAGACCGTCGCCCGCAACCCCCTCGCGAGCCCCGACATCATCGGCATCAGCCAGGGCGCGAGCGCGGTGACGGTCGCCGCGATGACGTTCGGCCTCACCTCGTACGCGTATCTGCCGTACGTGTCCGTGGCCGGCGGAGTCGTCGCCGCCGCGCTCGTCTACCTGTTCGCGTGGCGGGGCGGCCTGCACGCCACCCGCTTCGTCCTGATCGGCATCGGCTTCGCGATCGCGCTGCGGTCGGTGACGACCCTGTTCATGACCAAGGGCGACTATCTCGTCGCCCAGCAGGCCCAGATCTGGATGACCGGCTCCCTCAACGGGCGCGGCTGGGCCGAGGCGCGCCCGCTCGCCTGGGCGCTGCTGGTCCTGCTCCCCTGCGTCGCCTGGGCCGCCCGCGCACAGCGCACCGTTTCCCTCGACGACGACACCGCGACCGCGCTCGGGGTGCGGCTCGGCCGGGTACGCCTGGGGCTCGTCGCGCTGGGCGTGGTCCTCGCGTCGCTGGCCACCGGGGCGGCGGGGCCGGTCGACTTCGTGGCGCTGCTCGCCCCGCAGATCGCCCGGCGCGTCACCCGCACCGCGCAGATCCCGCTGGTCACCTCGGCGCTGCTCGGCGCACTGATCGTGGTCGTCGGCGATCTGCTGGCCCGCCGCCTCTTCTCGCCGACCGAACTGCCGGTGGGCGTCCTGACGGCGGCCGTCGGCGCGCCCTATCTCATCTGGCTGATCATCCGCAGCCGTGCTGTCCGCACGAGTTCCGCCCGTTCCGGAGGTACCGCATGAGCCGGCTGACCGCCCGCGACCTGACGCTCGCCTACGACGACCGCGAGGTCGTGCGCGGGCTCGACCTCGCCGTGCCCGACGGGCAGGTCACGGTCATCGTGGGGCCCAACGCGTGCGGCAAGTCGACGACGTTGCGGGCGCTCGGGCGGCTGCTCAAGCCGGCCGGCGGGTCGGTGGTGCTCGACGGGCGGGCCCTCGCCGAGCTGCCCACGAAGCGGATCGCCCAACAGATCGGTTTGTTGCCCCAGACGCCGGTTGCGCCCGAGGCCATCACCGTCGGCGACCTGGTATCGCGCGGGCGGCAGCCGCACCAGCACTGGTGGCAGCAGTGGTCCGACGCCGACGAACGCGCCGTCACCGAGGCCATGGAGCGCACCGACGTCGCCGCCCTCGCCGACCGGAGCGTCGACGAACTCTCCGGTGGGCAGCGCCAGCGCGTCTGGATCGCCATGGCGCTCGCCCAGGAGACCGACATCCTGCTCCTGGACGAGCCGACGACGTACCTGGACATCGCGCACCAGGTGGAAGTCCTCGATCTGGTGCGCCAGTTGAACCACGACAAGGGCCGTACGGTCGCCGTGGTCCTGCACGACCTCAATCAGGCCGCGCGCTATGCCGATCATCTGGTGGCGATGAAGGCGGGCCGGATCGTGGCCGAGGGGCCGCCGTCCGAGATCATCACGGCCGCGCTGGTCGAAGAGGTCTTCGGCCTGGCCTGCATCGTCATCCCCGACCCGGTGACATCCTCCCCCTTGATCATCCCCACCTCCCCCTGGCACCCACCCACAGCCTGACGGTCGAGCGCGCCACCGTCGTGGCTGGCCGCGCAGTTCCCCGCGCCCCTGGGCAGTTCGTCACGCGCGGCCCGGTGGGGCTTCTCGCGCAGTTCCCCGCGCCCCTGAGATGCGCACTTCGTGCGCCATCTCATCAAGAGGCGCGCGAAGCGCAGCCTCAAGGGGGGAAGGCTGCGCGCAGCGCATGCCTTCAGGGGCGCGGGGAACTGCGCGAGAAGCCCCACCGGGCCGCAGACGAACCACAACCCAACAGGGGCGCGGGGAACTGCGCGGCCAGCCACGACGCACCCGCACTCGCCCACGCACCCCCAACCCCCGCGGCGCATAGGCTCACCCAACGTGACCCCCCGCACACATAAGGCAGCCCCCTACCTGCTCCCCGCCACCTCGGCGGCCGCGCTCATCGCCCTCTGCGTCACCCAGCACACCCCCATGTCCGACGTCCTGGTCTACCGGGCCGAGGGCACCGCCGCCGCAGCCGGCGGCCGGCACCTCTACGACTTCACCGTCACGCAGTGGCAACTCCCCGCGACCTACCCCCCGTTCGCCGCCCTGCTCTTCATCCCCACCGCCTGGCTCCCCCTCCCCGCCCTGAAGGCCGTCTTCCTCCTGGCCAACATCGCCCTCACGGCAGCCCTGGTCCACCTCTCCTGGCACCGCCTGGCCGGCCTCCCCGCCCGCGCCACCACCCTCTGCACGGCAACGGCACTCGCCCTCTGGCTGGAACCCGTCTTCCAGACCGCCGTGTTCGGCCAGATCAACCTCGCCCTGGCCTGCCTCATCCTCTGGGACCTGACCCGCGGGGACGGCGCCCCCGCCAAGGGCCTCGCGCTCGGCGTAGCGACCGGCATCAAGCTGACCCCGGCCGTCTTCATCGCGTACCTGTTCCTGACGGGAAAGCGCCGCGAAGCCGGCTACGCGACCGCCGGTTTCGTCGGCACGGCGGCCGTCGGCGCGCTCGTACTCCCGTACGCCAGCGGCCAGTTCTGGACCAGAACGCTCTACGAGACCGGCCGGGTCGGCAAGGCCTGGATCGTGGACAACCAGTCGCTCCAGGGGCTCGTCGCCCGCACCCTGCACACCACCGGACCGGGCCTGCTCTGGGCGGTCCCGGCGGTCCTCGTCGCGGTCGCCGGACTGTACGCGGCGACCCGCCTGCCCGCCCCGCGCGGCATCGTCGTCACGGCCGTCACCGCGCTGCTCGTCTCCCCGATCAGCTGGTCGCACCACTGGGTGTGGTGCGTGCCGCTGCTCGCGCTGCTGTGGGCGGACGGACAACGCCGTACGGCCGTGGCGGTGGCGGTCGTCTTCACCGCCCGCACGATGTGGCTGCTGCCGCACCAGGGCGACCTGGACCTGGCCCTCCCGTGGTGGCAGCAGCCGCTCGCGGCGCCCTACCCGCTGCTCGGCCTGGTCCTGATCGCCGCCTGGGGTCAGCTCTCGGCGAGGAGTTCGTCGGCGTCGACGATCCGGTACGCGTAGCCCTGCTCGGCCAGGAACCGCTGCCGGTGCGCGGCGAAGTCCTGGTCGATGGTGTCGCGGGCGACGACCGAGTAGAAGCGGGCCTCGTGCCCGTCCGCCTTCGGCCGCAGCACCCGGCCGAGCCGCTGCGCCTCCTCCTGCCGCGAGCCGAACGTGCCCGAGACCTGGATCGCGACCGTCGCCTCCGGCAGGTCGATGGAGAAGTTCGCGACCTTGGACACCACCAGGACGCTGATCTCGCCCTCGCGGAACGCGTCGAACAGCTTCTCGCGCACCGCGTTCGTCGTCTCGCCCTTGATGACCGGGGCGTCCAGGTGAGCGCCGAGTTCGTCGAGCTGGTCGATGTACTGGCCGATGACGAGGGTCTGCTCCCCCGCGTGCTTCTTGACCAGCGCCTCGGTGACCTTGCGCTTCGTGGCCGTGGTGGCGCAGAACCGGTACTTCTCCTCGGCCTCGGCGGTGGCGTACGCGAGCCGCTCGGAGTCGGTGAGATTGACCCGGACCTCGACGCAGTCGGCCGGCGCGATGTAGCCCTGCGCCTCGATCTCCTTCCACGGCGCGTCGAACCGCTTGGGCCCGATCAGCGAGAAGACGTCCGACTCGCGGCCGTCCTCCCGTACGAGGGTCGCGGTCAGGCCGAGCCTGCGCCGCGCCTGGAGGTCGGCGGTGAACTTGAAGACCGGCGCGGGCAGCAGGTGCACCTCGTCGTAGATCACGAGCCCCCAGTCGCGGGAGTCGAACAGCTCCAGGTGCGGGTACACACCCTTCCGCTTGGTGGTGAGCACCTGGTACGTGGCGATGGTGACCGGCCGGATCTCCTTCTTCGTACCGCTGTACTCGCCGATCTCGTCCTCGGTGAGCGAGGTCCGCTTCACCAGCTCGTGCTTCCACTGGCGGGCCGAGACGGTGTTCGTGACGAGGATGAGCGTGGTCGCCTTCGCCTCCGCCATCGCGCCCGCCCCGACCAGCGTCTTGCCCGCGCCGCACGGCAGCACGACGACGCCGGAGCCGCCGTGCCAGAAGCCCTCGACGGCCTGCTTCTGGTACGGGCGCAGGGTCCAGCCGTCCTCCGCCAGCTCGATGGCGTGCGCCTCACCGTCCACGTACCCGGCGAGGTCCTCGGCGGGCCAGCCCAGCTTCAGCAGCGTCTGCTTGATCTGGCCGCGCTCGGAGGGGTGCACGGCCACGGTGTCGGGGTCGATCCGGGCGCCGACCAGCGGCTGGACCCGCTTCGAGCGCAGGATCTCCTCCAGCACCGGGCGGTCGGTGGTGGTCAGGACGAGGCCGTGGGCGGGGTGCTTGCTGAGCGTGAGCCGTCCGTACCGGTCCATGGTCTCGGCGATGTCGACGAGCAGCGCGTGCGGTACCGGGTACCGGCTGTACTGGACGAGCGCGTCCACGACCTGCTCCGCGTCGTGGCCGGCCGCCCGCGCGTTCCACAGGCCGAGCGGGGTGAGGCGGTAGGTGTGGATGTGTTCCGGTGCGCGCTCCAGCTCGGCGAACGGAGCGATCGCCCGGCGGCAGTCGTCGGCCTGCTCGTGGTCGACCTCCAGGAGCAGGGTCTTGTCCGACTGGACAATGAGTGGACCGTTCACGCGCGGCACCCTTTCCGTAGGCCAAACATCCAGTGTGCCTCATGCTCCGCACCGCACGTGATCGTCTTCGTCCGCGGCCCGGTGGGGGCTGGTCGCGGTCGGACGACAACCGGGGTCACCCCCCGTCGGGCTCCAGCTCCGCCACCCCCGTCACCCGGTGCAGCGGATAGGTGCGGACCTCGTCCGCCGTGTGGTCGTAGGCCGTCACGAACCCGCCCTCGACCCGGATCGGCGCGATGACCCGCTGACTGGCGGAGCCCTCCGCGTTGACGTACCCGATCCACAGCGTGTCCCCCGTGAGCACCGCCGCCTGCACCGTCGCGAGCGTGTCGGCGGGGCTGGTCCGCGGCAGTTCACCGTTGGTGGCCGGCGCCTGCTTGCGCGGGGCCGTCGCCGCGGTGTCCCCCGCGCGGATGGCCCGGATCGCGGCGCCGAGCAGCGTGCCGTCGGGCAGCGGCGGCCCGTCGGGAACCGGCTCGGGAGCCGTGCGCGGCGGTGTCCGGTGGGCATGCGCGCGGGTGATCAGGACATCGCCCTCGGCGGTCTCGGCGGCCGGGGCGAAGCCCATCGCGCGGAGCCCTTCGAGGAGCGTGCCCGGGTCGGCCTGCGCGGCGAGGACCGTGGGCGCGAGGCGGCGCAGGCGCAGCCCGGCGGCCCGCTTGTCGGCGAGGATCTCGCCGAGCACGGCGTCGTCGTCGCAGCGCACGTACGCGGAGGCGGCCCCGATGCGCAGGTGCCCGTGCCGCCGGGCCACGTCGTCGATCAGGTACGCGAGAGGCTGCGGAACCGGTGTGCGGGAGTGCGCGGCCAGGAAGGCGTGCAGGTCGGAGGCGGTGCGGCCGGCGTCGAGCGCACGGCGTACCGAACCCGGCGTGAACCGGTAGACGGTCGCGCCGCCCTTGGACTCGACGTCGGCGAGCACGGCCAGCGCCTCGCCGAGCGGCCGCTCCAGCGGGCCGGGGGCGACCGCGGTCAGGTCGGCCTGGAGCAGCACGTGGTCCAGCGGGTCGGGCAGCAGCGGCGCCAGCAGCTTCTCGGCGCGGGCGACGGCCTCGGCCGACTCGGCCGAGGCGTCCGGCGCCGCCGTGTGCACGGAGAGCAGCGCCCGGCCGTGCGCGGACAGCGCCCCGCGCCCGGTGAAGCCGAGCAGTTCGGCCTCGGCGAGCGTCCAGCGGGCCAGCCGGGTGCGCAGGTCGAGGGTGGCGGGCGATGGGCGCTCCCAGGTCAGCCGGGCGGTGACCGACTCCGGGCCGGGTTCGGCGCCCTCCGGGAGCGAGGCGAGCAGACCGAGGACGTGGCGGCGCACCTCGGGCGCCGCCGACCGGTCCAGGTGCGGGCCGAGCGCGGACAGCGTGCGGTCCTTGCCGTCCCTGCCGCCGACCAGGCCCGAGGTGCGGGTCGCCGCCAGCCAGGCCGTGGCGAGCCGCGTCCACCGCTCGACCGGGGGCCGCTCCAGCCACTCGTCGTACGCGGGGGTCGCCGCGTACCGCTCGTCGGCCTCGCCGTCGGACGCCAGCAGCCCGGCGGCGTAGGCGAGTTCGACCCAGAAGGCGGCCGTCAGCTCGTCGGTGTCGAGGGCGGCCGCGGTGCGCTTGAGGTCGCGCATGCTCAGGCCGCCCGCGCGCAGCACGGCCGGGCCTCCCTCGTCCCAGTCCTTCAGCAGCTCCTCGACGGTGTCGAGCGCGGTGTACGCCTGCGCCGCCGCGGTCGCGTCCACAACCTGTGGACGGTGCTCGGTCCGCGCCGTGACCTCGGGCGGCAGCGGCTCCAGGGCGCGGTGGGCCCGCCCGCCGCGCAGGTGCAGCGCCGCCTCCCGGGGCAGCACCACGGTGCCCGGTGTCGTCGGCACCAGCAGCGCCCGGTCGAGCAGCCAGCGCAGGTGGGCCGCGGGCCGGGCCGTGACCTGCCCGTACGGGGGTCCCCACACGAGCCGGTTCAGTACGTCGATGGCCTCGGCGGGCGCGCCGTCGAGCAGCGCCGACATCCGCTCGGGGTCGGTGAACAGGGCGGTGAGCGCGGCGAGCGCCGACACCGGGTCGTGGGTGCTGGGCAGTCCGGCGGCGGCCACGATCTCCTGGACGCGGCCCGGCGACATCCCGGAGGTGGCCTCGGCGACGGTCGGCCCGAGTCCGGTGGGCGAGGGGTGCTGCGGGGTCGGCACCAGCAGTTCGCGGGCGGTGCGCACCAGCCGCAGCTGGTCGTCGCCGCCCCAGATGAGTGCCTGCTCGCGCAGGACGGTCACGGCGGGCGCCAGCGCGTCCGCGGTGTCCGGTCCCGGCAGCAGCGCGGCGAGCGCCTCGTACGTCGCCGGTTCCGGGGCCACCGCGAGGGCCTGCGCCACCTGCTGGGTGAAGCGGTCCAGGCGGTCGAGGGCGCGGACCACCGAGGCGCGGGTGCCGGCCCGGGTGGCGAGCTGCCCGAGGTCGTTCGGCACCGGGTTGAGCAGGTCGGGGCGTGCGCGCAGGAGGCGGGCCAGGGAGGTGTCGTCCCTGCCGCGCAGTGCCTCCGCCAGGGAGCGGGGTGCCGCCGGGGTCTGCTCGTTGGGGCTCATCTGTCCCACGGTAGCGGGCCACGGGGCTGCTGCCTCTGTCCGCTACCGGGCGCGGCTCGGCGGCGGGCCGGTCGCGCAGTTCCCCGCGCCCCTGCGGGGCGCTGTACCGTCGGGGAGTCAACTGTGCCACCCCGGAGGGGACTTCGTGGGGATCGAGAGTGATCAGCTCGTCTTCGACTATCTGAGCCGGGTCGGCGACCTGGCCCAGCAGCGCCAGCTGCCGTCCGCGACACGGATGCGCCTGGTCACGGAGTTGCGGGGGGAGATCGACCGGCGGCGCGCGAAGACGACCGTCGACAGCCCGGCCGCCGTGCGCCGCATCCTGGAGCACCTGGGCACCCCGGACCGGATAGTGACGGGCGCGCAGGACGGTGGCGGCGGGGCCGACCCGGCGGCGCCGCTCGTCCGGCCGCTGCCCGAGCAGCCCACCGGCAAGGCGGACCGGACCGGCGGCCTGCGCCGCAGAGTGCCGCGCCCCCGCCGCGCGGCCGCGCCCGAACCGGCCGCCGCCGACGTGCCCGCGCCCCCGCACCTGGCCGGCACCGACGAGTTGGGCGTGTCGGGCGACGTCACCGACTGGTGGCGGATGGGCGACGGCGCCCCCGGCTCGCTGACCGACATCGACAGCGTGCCCGGGTTCGTCGGCGGCGTGGAGATCCCCGACATGCTCAAACCGCCGAAGGGCCGCGAGGACGGTCCGGACCTGCGCAAGCGCCCGTCGGTACCGGTCGAGGACGACGAGCCGGAGGACGAGCGGGACGCCGATGCGGAGGCGGAGGCGAAGAAGAGCGGCTCGGGTGGACGGGTGAAGGGGGTGCGCCGGCTGCGGCGCGCCGTCGTCCCGGCCGGTGGCCCGACCAACCCCTTCCTGCTGCTGGCCGCCGCCGCCCTGGTCGTCGGCGCGGTCCTCGGCAACATCCTTGTCCTGCTGGCCGGCTGGGCCGTCGTCTTCCTCTCCCGCCGGCTGACCGACTTCCAGAAGAAGGTGGCGGTGTTCGGGCTGCCCGGTCTGGCCGTCGCGGGCGGGGTCGTCTGGCTGTGGGGGCGCAGTGCCGGGAAATGGGGCGCGGGGATCGCCGAGGGGCAGATGAACGGCGCGTTCCAGGAGACCTGGCCGTGGGTGCTGCGGTGCGCCGCTGTCGCCTCCGCGCTGTATCTGCTGTGGCGCTCCCAGCGCACCCGCTTCTGACGCCCGACGCCTGACGCCCGACACCGCTCTCCGGGCGGGCTACTTGGCGAGGTCGGACTTGAGCTCGCCGAGGATCCGGCCGGCGGCCGTGTACCCGATGCCCTGGATCCACAGTTCGTCGTCCACCTGGAACACCTTGCCGTCCCGCACGGCCTTCAGCTTGCGCCACAGGCCGCTCGTGGTGGTCTCGGTGACCTTCGCCTTGCCCGGACTGCCGTACGTGGACGTGAAGATGACGTCCGCGTCCGCCTTGTCGATCTGCTCGGGGCTCACGTCGTAGCTGAACCCGTCCTTGGCCTTGTCGGTGATCGCGGGGCGGCCGATGCCGACGTCGGCGAGGATCGTGCCGATGTAGTTCTTCCTGCCGTAGATCCGGATGTCGGCGCCTTCGACGAACCGTACGACGTTGACGTCGACGCCCGCCGCCCTCTCCTTGCCGCCGAGCGCCTCGGTGACGGCGGCGGCGCGCTTCTCGTACGTCCTGACGGCCGCGCGCGCCTGCTTCTTCCTCCCCAACGCGTCGGCGTGCACCAGGAAGTTCTGCTTCCAGGGGTAGCCGGTCGTCTCCGTGAGCACGGTCGGGGCGATGGCGCTGAGCTGCTCGTACCGGCCGCCGTCGCGGACCTTGTTGCTGAGGATGAGGTCGGGTTTCAGCGCGGCGATCTTCTCCAGGCCGGGGTTGGCGATCTCGCCGACCTCGGTGATGCCCTTGGTCCTGTCCTGGGGGAGGTACGAGAGGAAGCCGTTCTCGGCGCCGGCGCGGGTGGCTCCCACCGGTGTGACGCCGAGGGTGATCGCGGAGTCGAGCTCCGCCGTGTCCAGGACGACCACGCGGCGGGGGTGGTCCTTGACCTCGACGTCGCCCATCGCGGTCTTGACGGTGTGCGTGCCGGGGCCGGTCCCGGCGGAACCGGGGCTGTCCTTCTCCGGGCCGCCGGAGGTGCAGGCCGTCAGGGTCAGGGTCAGGGTGACGAGGGTGAGGGTGCCGTGGCGGGGGCGCAGGGCGGTCACGGGGTGCCTTTCGTCCGTCGGTTCCAGCGCCCCGAGTCTGACCCCTCACCCCCCGCCCCCGCGCCCCGATTGGCTTGATCCACCCCGCGCCCCTGACAGGCCTGCGGCCTTCAGGGGAGGCTGCGCGCAGCGCATGCCTCAGGGGCGCGGGGAACTGCGCGACCAGCCACGACGGTGGCGCACCCGGAGGACGGGCTAGGTGGCGGGGCTGAAGTGGCGGAGGCGGAGGCTGTTGGCGACCACGAAGACCGAGGAGAAGGCCATGGCGGCACCGGCGATCATGGGATTCAAGAGCCCCGCCGCGGCGAGCGGCAACGCGGCCACGTTGTAGGCGAACGCCCAGAACAGATTCGACCGGATCGTGCCCAGCGTCCGCCGGGCCAGCCGAATGGCATCGGCCGCCGACCGCAGGTCCCCCCGGACCAGCGTCAGATCCCCGGCCTCGATGGCGGCATCGGTCCCGGTCCCCATGGCGAGCCCCAGATCGGCCTGCGCCAGCGCCGCCGCATCGTTGACCCCGTCACCGACCATGGCCACGGAACGCCCCTCGCCCTGAAGCCGCTTGACGACGTCGACCTTGTCCTGGGGCAGCACCTCGGCGATGACGTCGGCGGGGTCGGTGATCCCGACCTCGGCGGCGACGGCCCGCGCGACGGCGGCATGGTCACCGGTCAGCAGAACGGGCCGCAGCCCCAGCCCCCGCAGCCGCCGCACGGCCTCCGCACTGGTCTCCTTGACGGCGTCGGCGACTTCGAGCACCGCGCGGGCGGCCCCGTCCCAGGCCACCGCGATCACGGTCCGCCCGCCCCGCTCGGCCTCCGCCTTGGCGCGCGCCAGAGCGTCGGGCAGCCGGATCTCCCACTCCCCCAGCAACTTCTCGCGCCCGACCAGCACGGCATGCCCGTCGACGACACCTTGCACCCCGAGCCCGGCGACGTTCGCGAAGTCCTCGGGGACGGGCAGGGTGCCGACGCGCTCGGCGGCCCCGGCGGCCACGGCCCGCGCGATCGGGTGCTCGGAGCTGTGCTCCAGCGCGCCCGCGAGCCGCAGCACCTCGTCCTCCGTCTCCCCGTCGGCGACATGGACGGCGAGCAGCGTCATCCGTCCCGTCGTCACGGTGCCGGTCTTGTCGAGGACGATCGTGTCGACCCGGCGGGTGGTCTCCAGGACCTCGGGGCCCTTGATGAGGATGCCGAGCTGGGCGCCGCGCCCGGTGCCGACCATGAGCGCGGTCGGGGTGGCGAGTCCGAGGGCGCACGGGCAGGCGATGATCAGGACGGCGACGGCGGCGGTGAAGGCGGCCGTCCAGCCCGCGCCGTTGCCGAGCCAGAAGCCCAGCGTGGCGAGGGCGAGGGCGATGACGACCGGGACGAAGACCCCGGAGATCCGGTCGGCGAGCCGCTGGGCGGCGGCCTTGCCGTTCTGCGCGTCCTCGACCATGCGGGCCATCCGGGCGAGCTGGGTGTCGGCGCCGACCCGGGTGGCCTCGACGACGAGCCGTCCCCCGGCGTTGAGCGTGGCGCCGGTGACGGTGTCGCCGACCGCGACCTCGACCGGCACGGACTCGCCGGTGAGCAGGGAGGCGTCCACGGCGGAGGACCCCTCGACGACCGTACCGTCGGTGGCGATCTTCTCGCCGGGCCGCACCAGGAACCGGTCCCCGCTCTTCAACTCCCCGATGGGAACGGTCGCCTGACGCCCGCCGTCCCGCAGCACGGTGACGTCCTTGGCGCCGAGTTCGAGCAGGGCGCGCAGCGCGGCGCCCGCCTTCCGCTTGGACCGGGCCTCGAAGTAGCGGCCCGCGAGAATGAACGCGGTGACCCCGGCGGCGGCCTCCAGGTAGATGTTCCCCGCGCCGTCGCCGCGCCCGATGGTCAGCTCGAAGGGGTGCGTCATGCCGGGGGTGCCCGCGGTGCCGAAGAACAGGGCCCACAGCGACCACAGGAACGCGGCCGAGGTGCCCAGCGAGATCAGCGTGTCCATCGTCGCGGCGCCGTGCCGCGCGTTCGTGAAGGCCGCCCGGTGGAAGGGCCAGGCCGCGTACGTGACGACGGGCGCGGCGAGGGTCAGGGACAGCCACTGCCAGTACTGGAACTGGAGGGCCGGGATCATCGCCATCGCCACGACGGGCACGGCGAGCACGACGGCGGTGACCAGGCGCTGGCGCAGCGGCCGCAGCTCGTCGTCGGCGGCCCCGGCGCCGTCCGCGCCCGCCGCGTCCTCGGCGGCGGCCGGCGGCTCGGGCTCGTGCGCCGTGTAACCGGTGGCCTCGACCTTCGCGATCAGATCGGCGACCGACACCCCGTCCGCGTAGCTGACCTGCGCCTTCTCGGTGGCGTAGTTGACGGTCGCCTCGACGCCGTCCATCCGGTTCAGCTTCTTCTCGATCCGCGCGGCGCACGACGCGCAGGTCATGCCACCGATGGCGAGTTCCACCCGGGCGGGCGGTGCGACGGTGTGCGCCGACATGGTGCCTCCTTCGGTCGGGGCCCGGGGGCGAGCACCCCTGAAACCCTCACTGCTGTCCCTCACTATGATCCATGTATACCCCTGGGGGGTACGCAGGACAAGCCTTGATCCGCCTTGACAGGATACCCCCCATGGGTATGGTCGGAGAAACCCGCCCCCGCCACGAGGAGCCCGTCATGCACACCGGACTGAAGATCGCCGCCGTCGCGGCCGCGGCAGCCGCCACGTTCGGCACCGCGTACGGGGTGGGCAGCGGGGTAGCGCCCGTGATCACCGAGCGGCAGCAGCCCGCACACGCGAGCCACGGCGAGGAGGAGCGGGACGGCCGGGCCGCGAGCACCCCCGGCGGACTCCAGGTCTCCGACCGCGGCTACACCCTCGACCTGGAGCGCGACCGCCTCCCGGGCCCGGCCGGCGAACTCCGCTTCACCATCCGCGACGACCGCACCGGCAAGCCCCTGACCTCGTACGAGACCGAGCACGGCAAGCAGTTGCACCTGATCGTCGCCTCGCTCGACCTGACCGCCTACCGCCACCTGCACCCGGTGCGGGCGGCCGACGGCACCTGGTCCACGCCCATCTCGCTGCCCGAGGCCGGGGACTACCGGGTCTTCGCCGACTTCACCCCGCGCGGCGCGCGGGAGGGCCTCACCCTCGGCGCCGGGCTCGGCGTCGCGGGAACGTACGCGCCCGCGCCGCTGCCGGAGCACTCCACGACGGCGCGCGTCGCGGGCGGTTACGAGGTTCGGGTGGACGGCGCACTGACGGCGGGCGCGGCCCGCGAGCTGACCCTGACCGCCACGAAGAACGGCCGGCCCGTCACCGATCTGGACCCCTACCTCGGCGCGTACGGGCACTTGGTCGCCCTGCGCGCGGGCGACCTGGCCTACCTTCACGTACACCCGCACGAGGGCAGGCCGGGGCCGGAGGTTTCCTTCACCGCGACCGCGCCCAGTACCGGGACGTACCGGCTCTTCCTCGATTTCAAGCACGGCGGCGAGGTCAGGACGGCTGCGTTCACGGTGCACGCGGCGTAGGCTGAGCGGGACATTGGACTAGACCTATTTCGGGAGCGTCATGAGCAAGCGTGCAGTCCTGGAGGTGATCGCTCTCGACGCCGAGGACGCGGTGGCCGCCCAGGCCGGTGGCGCGGACCGCCTTGAGCTGGTCACGGACATGGCCGCGGACGGGCTGACGCCGTCGGTGGAGACGTTCGCGGCGATCCGCGGGGCCGTGGACATCTCGCTGCGCGTGATGCTGCGGCTCGCGGACGGTTTCGCCGCCGGGGACGTCTCCGCGCTGGTGGCGCGGGCGCGGGCGTTGCGGGCCGCCGGGGCCGACGAGTTCGTGCTCGGGTTCCTCGACGAGCACGGGGGGCCCGATCTGGTGGCCGTCGAGCGGCTGGTGGCGGAGCTGGACGGGTGCCGGTGGACGTTCCACCGGGCGATCGACCGGGCCGCGGACCGGGACGCGTTGCGCAAGCAGCTCGCCGATCTTCCGGGGCTGGACACGTATCTGACGGCGGGTTCGGCGGACGGGGTGGACGCCGGACTCGACGTCCTCGTCGCCGAGGCGGCTCGGGCGGGTGCCGGGGAGCCCGGGTACGAGCAGCAGATTCTGGTCGGCGGGGGGCTCCGCCTGGAGCATGTCGCCGGGTTGCGCCGGGCCGGGGTGTCGGCCTTTCACATCGGCGGTGCGTCGCGGCCTGCCGGCTGGTCGGGGCCCGTCTCCGCGTCCTCGGTCCGTACCTGGCGCGAGGCCCTGGACGCCTGACCCGCACCGCCCCTCCCCGGGAAGCCCGGCCCGGCCGGTGGCCGCTTCTCGCGCAGTTCCCCGCGCCCCTGAGGCATGCGCTGCGCGCAGCCTCCCCTGAAGGCCGCAGGCCTGTCAGGGGCGCGGCTCGCGGCCAGTCCGCGCCCGAGTTGACCACGGCGGC
>NZ_JBEOYI010000054.1:0-21853 GCF_040297005.1 Streptomyces sp. NPDC001904
GAGGGCGTCGACGCGGAGCGTCGGCAACCGACGACAACGCCGCAGGTCGGCGTGCCAGACCCCGCGCCCGCGACAAGATCCGCCGGACAGGCCCTGGACCGGACCCGCACCCGGCCGGGTCAGAGCGGCTGCCGGGCCAGCACCACCAGATAGGCCCCGTACCAGAGGGACACCGCGCCCAGCGCCGTCGCCACCGCGATGACCTGGGCCCGGCGCGCCCACCAGCCGCGGACCATGGCCCGCGCCATCGGGATCAGCAGCGGGAACGCGGGCAGCAGGAAGCGCGGCTTGGAGCCGAAGGGGCCGGAGGCGAACACCACCAGGGCCACCAGCGCGCCCGTGTACACCAGGAGCGCCGGCGGCGGGCGGTCCAGGCACAGCAGGGCGAAGAGCAGCAGCGCCGCCGCGACGATCACCAGGGCCAGCGGGTAACCGGCCTTGCCGCCGTCCAGGAACAGCGCGCGCAGGAAGCGCAGTCCCTGCACGCCGAAGTCGACCCGCGAGTTCCAGGCGGCCTGCACGGTGAAGTAGCCGTGCAGCAGGTCCCCGGTGCGTGCGCCGACCCACAGCACGTAGCCGAGCCAGCCCGCGGGTGCCAGCAGCGCCCCCGCCCACACGGTGGCGGGGATCCGCCCCCGGTGGCGTACGGCCTCGTGGACGGCCACGGCCAGGACGGCCGCGGCGATCGCGAAACCGCTCGGCCGGGTCAGGCCCGCGAGCGCGGACAGCAGGCCCGCGAGCAGCACGCGGGAGGTGAGCGCCGCGTAGAGGGACCAGGCGGCGAGCGCGCAGAACAGCGGCTCGGTGTAGGCGAGGGTGAGGACGACCGAGTGCGGCAGCATCGCCCAGAGCGCGACGGTGACGGTGGCGACGGCGACCCCGTGGATCCGGTGGACGACGGCGTACACGCCGTAGGCCGCCACGAGCGCCGCGCTCCACGCGATCAGCAGCGCCGCCTGGCCGGTCGACAGCGGCAGCACCGTGGAGACGGCTCTGATCAGCGCCGGGTACAGCGGGAAGAACGCCCGGTCGGTCTGGATCAGCCCTGCCGCCGATTCCCTCCAGTGGTGGTCGTATCCGTACCGGGCGATGCTCAAGTACCACTTGGAGTCCCAGGAATGCGTCAGCGTCCTGGCCGGCGAGCGCCCCACGAGGCGGTCGAGGAGGACGACGAGGACGAGGCCCGTGAGGCGGACGGCGGCGAACACGGCGAGGGCGCGCAGCACACCCGCGGGCCGCGGCCGCGGGGCCGGGACGTCGTCGCGGCGCGCGGTGGCGGAGGACATACCCACGGCGGTCAGCGTGTCGCCGCCGGGCGCGGCGGAACAACGGGGAATCCGGCTGTGTCGGGAGAAGGCCGGTAAGAGCCGCCGCGCCGGAGGAGACCGCCTAGCCGAGGATCTTGCGGTCGTAGGCCACCGCGACCGCCGCCGCGCGGTCCTTGACGCCCAACTTGGCGTAGATGTGGGTGAGATGGGTCTTGACGGTGGCCTCGCTGATGAACAGCTCGCGCGCGATCTCCTTGTTCGAGGTGCCCCGGGCGACCAGCACCAGGACCTCGCGCTCGCGGGCGGAGAGGGTCTCGTCGGCGGGGGCCGCGGGCGTGCGGACCGCGGTGACCAGGCGGGAGGCGACCGCCGGGGAGAGCACCGTGCGGCCCTCGGCGGCCGCGCGCACCGCCGCGAAGAGCTCCTCGCGCGGGGCGTCCTTCAGCAGGTAGCCGGTGGCGCCCGCCTCGATCGCGGGCAGGGTGTCGGAGTCCGTGTCGTACGTGGTCAGCACCAGGACGCGGGCGCGGGCGCCGCGCCGGGCCAGCTCCCGGATGGCGTCGACACCGCCGCCGCCCGGCATCCGCAGGTCCATCAGCACGACGTCCGGGTCGAGTTCGGCGACGCGGGCGACCGCCTCCACCCCGTTCGCCGCCTCGCCCAGGACCGTGAAGCCGGGGGCGGACTCGAACATGCCGCGGACGCCGTCGCGGACGACCGGGTGGTCGTCGACGATCAGGAGGGTGATGGCGCTGCTGTCACTGGTCATGGGGCACCAAAGGTACGCGAGCGGAGATCGCCGTGCCGCTCCCCGGCTCGGACTCGATCGTGACGTCGCCCGTGAGGCGTTCGGCGCGGGCCCGCATCCCGTCGAGGCCGAAGCCCGCGCTGCCGGTTCTGGCGGGCAGGGCGATCGGGTCGAAGCCGCAGCCGTCGTCGCGCACGTCGAGGGTGACCTCGCCCGCCATGAAGGAGAGGGTGACGCCGACGCGGGTGGCGCGGGCGTGCCGGGCGGCGTTCGACAGGGCCTCCTCGGTGATCCGGAGCAGGGTGGCCTCGATCTCGTCGTGCAGCGGCTGGGCGGTGCCGGTGAGGGTGAACTCGGCGCGCACGCCGGTGCGTCCGCCCCAGTCTGCGACCGTCTTCTTCAGGGCCTCGGGCAGGCTGGCGTCGGCGAGCGCGGCGGGCGAGAGGTTGTGCACGGAGCGGCGGGCCTCGCCGAGGCTGTGCCGGGCGAGGGCGTCGGCCCGGTCCAGGTGCTCGCGGGCGGTCTCCAGGGTGGGGGCGTTCTTGACGACCTGGAGCTGGGCGATGATGCCGGTCAGACCCTGCGCGATGGTGTCGTGGATCTCGGCGGCCAGCCGGCGGCGCTCGTCGGCGACGCCCGCCTCACGGGCCTGGACGAGGAGCTGGGAGTGCAGGTGGGCGTTCTCGTCCAGGGCCGCCTGGAGGGCCGCGTTGGTCTCCGCCAGCTCGTGGATCGTGCGGACCTGGACGCGGGCGCGTTCCTGCTCCTTCTCCTGGAGGTGCCCGGTGATGACGACGAAGGCCGTGTTGGCGACGACGAGCGCGCCGAACACGGCCCAGCCGAGCGGGCTGTCGGGCCACAGCCCGCCGGACTGGGAGCCCGCCACGATGACGACCGAGGCGAGGATGGCGGGCCGCTGCTGCCAGCGCGGCAGCATCCGGTCGGCGTCGTAGTAGCCGACGGCGGCGAAGAACGCGAAGAACGGGTTGATCAGGGTGACGACGAACGCGATCGCCCACCGCGCCCAGTAGAAGAGCGCGCTCGCGGCCGACACCCGCATCGGGTCCGGCTCCGTCGCGGTCCACCACAGCTGGAGCAGGAGCGCCAGGGCGGCGAGGCTTGCGGCGACGTACCAGTCGGTGCGGCTCATGCCGATCACCTCGGACGTGGCGGCCAGCAGGACGACGGCGATGGCCAGCAGCACGTACGCGCCGTAGCGGTGCACGACGCGCCAGGGGCTCTCGGCGGTGGCGACGGCGTCGGCGAGCTCGGCGGCCGTGCGGTCGCGTGCGGGTCCTTGGGGCATGCCGTCAGTGTGCCGGGTGGGCCTGGTCGCGCCGTGCGTCATGGTCACTCCCAGCGGAACCAGCGGGCGGCGGCGCCGGACAGGCCGGCGGCCCACACGGCGAGGACCAGCAGGTGGGACCAGCCGGGCCGGTCCCCCGCCATCGACTGGTTCAGGGCCTGGGCGGCGGCGCCGAACGGGGTCAGCTCGACGATGTGCGCCAGCGCGTCCGGCATCGCCTGGACCGGCACCCACACGCCCGCGCAGAACATCGCCGGGAAGAAGACGACGGTGCCGATCGCGTTGGAGATCTTCGTCGTACGGGCCCGGGAGGCGATCAGCGCGCCCAGGGCGAGGGCGACGACGACGGAGAGGACGAGGGCGAGGAGGTAGCCGGGGATCTCGCGGGGCAGGGCGACGCCGAAGGCTGCGCGTCCTACGGTGAGGCAGAGCGCGACGCCGACGAGGACGGCCACGCCGTGGATCCCCATCTGGGCGCTGAGCAGCGCGGACGGCCGGACCGGCGTCGTCGACATCCGGCGCAGGATGCCCCGCTCGCGGTAGCCGGTGATGATCGGCGGCATGGACTGGATGCCGCCCGCGATCATGGCGAGCAGCACGGTGACGGGCACGTACGCGTCGACGAGCCGGATGCCGCCGAGCCCGGCGTCGGCCTCCCGGAAGGAGGGGATCGAGCCGAGGATCACCAGCAGGACGACGGGGAACAGCAGAATGCCGATGAGGCTGCCGGCCTCGCGCCGGAAGAGGGTGAACTCGGCCTTGAGGACAGCCTTGTTGGCCCCGGCTGTGGCTGCGGTGGGTGCGGTGGCGGTGCTCATGACTGGCCGACTCCCGTCGTGAGGTCCGTGGTCAGGTCGAGGAACGCGTCGTCGAGGGTGGCGTCGGTGACGCGGAGCTGGTGCGCCGTGATGTGCCGCCGGGCCAGCAGGCTGATCAGTGCGTTGACGGTCTCGTCGCCGCCGGTGAGGGTGATCCGGCCGTCGCGGTGCTCGTGGGAGGCGAGGCCGGGCAGCGCGCCGAGCGCGGCCTCGTCGAGCGGCGCCGACGGGGTGAAGGAGATGACCGTGGCGCCCGCGGCCTGCCGGATCAGTCCGGCCGGGGTGTCGAGCGCGGCGACCCGCCCCTTGTCGATGACGGCGATGCGGTCGCAGAGCCGTTGCGCCTCCTCCATGAAGTGGGTGACGAGCAGCACCGTGACGCCGCTGTCCCGGACGTCCTCGATCAGCGACCAGGTGTCGCGGCGGGCGCGCGGGTCGAGGCCGGTGGTCAGCTCGTCGAGGACGACGATGCGCGGGTTGCCGACGAGCGCGAGGGCGATGAACAGCCGCTGCTTCTGGCCGCCGCTGAGCTTCGCGAACCGGGTGCCGAGTTTTTCGGTCAGCCGCAGCCGCTCGGCCAGTGGCCGCCAGTCGAGGGGGTCGGGGTAGATCGCCGAGTACAGCTCCAGGGCCTCCCGCACGGTGAGCTTGGGCTGGATCTCGCTCTCCTGGAGCTGGGCGCCCAGGATGCGGGTGACGGCGGCGTGGTCGCGGGCCGGGTCGAGCCCGGCGACACGGATCCGCCCCGCGTCGGGGGCGCGCAGCCCTTCGACGCACTCGACGGTGGTGGTCTTCCCGGCCCCGTTGGGCCCGAGGATCCCGAAGATCTCCCCTTCGGCGACGCTGAAGGACACCCCGTCCACGACGGTCCGGCCCCCGTACGCCTTGTGCAGGCCGCTCACCTCGATGAGCGGTCCCCCGGCTGTGGCCCTGCTCGCTGCTGTCATGGGTCCAGCGTCGCGGGACGGGGGCGGTCCCCGCATCGGCCAACGCGCTCGAAGGGGCATCAGCCGATCGGTTGACCGCCGGGTACGACCCCCGGCGCGCGCGGCGCCGGAGCGGGCCGAAACTCGGTGGGCCTTGTCAGTGGTGAACCGTAGTCTCACCTCTGATGACGACTGAAGATGCACCGACCACGGATCTTGACCGGAGCGGCCCGCCGTCCGAACCGCCCGCGCCCGGGCGGGAGTCGGCCGTGCGCACGCTGGCGCGGCTGTGGCCGTACGTACGGCCCGTGCGGGCGCGCTGGGCGGGGGCCGCCGTGGTCGCCGTGCTCGCGTCGTGTCTCGGCCTGGTGTTCCCGCTCGTGCTGAAGTGGATCGTCGACGGGCCGGTGACCGACCGGGACCCGTCCGGCGTGTGGCTCGGTGCCGGGGTGCTGCTCGTGCTCGGTGTCGTGGAGGCGCTGCTGTTCGGGCTGCGGCGCTGGCTGGTGGCGCGGCCGCTCGCCGGGGTCGAGGCGGGGATGCGGGCCGATCTGTACCGGCACCTGCAGCGGATGCCGGTGGCGTTCCACGACAAGTGGGCCTCCGGGCAGCTGCTGTCGCGCGCCACCACCGACCTCATGGTCGTGCGGATGTTCCTCGCCTTCCCGCTGACGTTCCTGATCGTCAACGCGGTCACCATCGTGGCGGGCCTGGCCGTCCTGGTGGTGCAGGACTGGGGGCTCGGGCTGGTGCTGCTGGCGCCCGCGGTGCCGCTGATGGCGGTCTGCTACCGGTTCGAGCACGGGTACGCGGAGGCGTCCCGGCGGGCGCAGGACCAGGTCGGCGATCTGACCACGGTCGTCGAGGAGTCGGTGCTCGGGATCCGGATCATCAAGGGGTTCGGCCGCCACCGCAGCCAGGCGCGCGCGTTCCGTGAGCTGTCGCAGACCGTGCGGGGCACCGAGCTGACCAAGGCGCGGCTGCTCGCCGGGATCCTCGGCGTGATCACCCTGCTGCCGGAGCTGGCGCTCGGCGCCGCCCTGGTGCTCGGCACGGTGCGGGTCGCGGACGGCGACCTGTCGGCGGGGACGCTGGTGGCGTTCCTGTCGACGGCGCTGGCGCTGCGCTGGCCCATCGAGTCCATCGGGTTCCTGCTCGCGATGAGCCAGGAGGCGGCGACCGCGACCCGGCGCTACTTCGAAGTGATGGACGAGCAGGAGGAGGACCCGCACGTCCACGAACAGCGCACGCGGGTGGACGCGCAGGGCGGCGACAGGAGCGGACTGCGCTTCGACGGCGTCGAGTTCCGCTACCCGGACGCGGCCCCCGGCTCGGTGCCGACGCTGGCCCGGATCGATCTGCACATCCGCTCCGGCGAGACGATGGCGCTGGTCGGCGCGACCGGCAGCGGCAAGACCACGCTGACCGCGCTGGTGCCGCGGCTGTACGACGTCACGGCCGGGCGGATCACGCTGGACGGGCGGGACGTGACATCGATGCCGCGTGAGGAGCTGCGCACGCTGGTGTCGGTGGCGTTCGAGGAGCCGACGCTGTTCTCGGCGTCCGTCGCGGCGAACGTGCTGATGGGCGCCCCGGACGCGACGGAGGACGACGTGGAGCGGGCGCTCGGTGTCGCCCAGGCCGACTTCGTGCGGCGGCTGCCCGAGGGGGCGGCCACCGAGGTCGGCGAGCAGGGCCTGAGCCTGTCCGGCGGGCAGCGGCAGCGGCTGGCGCTGGCCCGCACCGTCGTGGGCGGGCCCCGGTTCCTGGTGCTGGACGACCCGTTGTCCGCGCTGGACGTGCACACGGAGGCCGCGGTGGAGGCGGCGTTGCGGCGCGTCCTCGCGGACAGCACGGCCCTGGTGGTCGCGCACCGGCCGTCGACGGTGCTGCTCGCGGACCGGGTGGCGCTGCTGTCGGAGGGCCGGATCACGGCGGTCGGCACGCACCAGGAGCTGCTGCGGAGCAGCGCCGAGTACCGGCACCTGATGTCGGGGGACGACGAACACGACGCCGCCGAGGCGGGAGAGGCGGCACACGCATGACGACGACGGCACAGGTGACCACGGGAGCGCCGGCCCCCGACGAGGGCGTACCGGACGAGGACGTGCGGCCGGGCGCCGCCGGTGACCCGTACGACCAGGACGATCTGCCCACGCCGAAGGGCGCGACGGGCACGCTGCTGCGCTCGCTGCTCGCGCCGCACCGGCGGACGGCCTGGCTGACGGTGCTCGCCCTGCTGCTCCAGCAGGGCGCCGTGCAGTCGGGGCCGCTGATCGTGGCGTACGCGATCGACAGCGCGGTGCCGGCGTTCCGCGACCACTCCTACGGGCCGCTGATCGCGGTCGGCGTCGCCTTCCTGCTGACGGCGTGCGTGTCGGCGGCGTTTCAGTACGTGTACATCCGGCTGTCGGCCCGCGTCAGTCAGAACGTGCTGGTGGAGCTGCGCGGCCGGATCTTCCGGCACGCGCAGGCGCTCAGCGTCGACTTCCACGACCGGTACACGTCGGGCCGGGTCATCTCGCGGGCGACGACGGACGTGGAGTCGCTGCGGGAACTGCTGAGCGAGGGCCTCCAGGAACTCGTCAACGTCGTCCTGGCGTCGGTGTACATCACGGTGAGCCTGCTCTGGCTGGATCTCGGCATAGGGGCAGTGGCCGCGGCGTCGTTCGTGCCGCTGTACGTGCTGATCCGCGCGTACCGGCGGCGGGCCGCGAAGGCGTACGGGGAGCGGTCCTCCGCGATCGCGACGGTCATCGTGAAGTTCGTGGAGACGATGAACGGGATCCGGCCGGTGCGGGCGTTCCGCCGCGAGGCCGCGAACGACGCGCACTTCGCCGAGCTGAACCACCGCCACGAGCGGGCCAACGGCACCGCGCTGCTGGAGATGGCGCGGTACGTCGTCGGCTCCCGCCTCATCGCGAACACGGCGGTGGCGGGGATGGTGCTGTGGGGCGCCTACCGGGTGGCCGGCGGCACGCTCGAACTGGGCGTGCTGGCCGCCGCGGTGCTGTTCATCCGGCGCCTGTACGACCCCATCGACCGGCTCGCGATGTTCCTCAACTCGTACGAGAGCGCCGCCGCGTCGCTGAAGAAGATCGCGGGGCTGCTTGCGCAGACGCCGTCGGTGCCGGAGCCGCAGGCGCCGCGCGAGCTGCCCGCGGCGACCGGCGGGCAGCCGGGCCGCGAGGTCGTCTTCGACGACGTGTCGTTCGGCTACCGGACGGGCGGCGAGGTGCTGCCGCACTTCGGTCTGGCGCTCCCCGCCGGGCAGACGGTGGCCGTCGTCGGATCGACGGGCGCGGGCAAGTCGACGCTGGCGAAGCTGCTCTCGCGCTTCTACGACCCCTCGCACGGGCGGGTCCTGCTGGACGGCGTCGACCTGCGCGAGCTGTCCACCGCCGAGCTGCGGCGGGGCGTGGTGATGGTGACGCAGGAGGCGTTCCTGTTCTCCGGGACCGTCGCCGAGAACATCGCGATCGGCCGGCCCGAGGCGAGCCGGGAGGAGATCGAGCGGGCCGCGAAGGCGATCGGCGCGCACGAGTTCATCGTCGCGCTGCCCGACGGGTACGACACCGACGTGCGCAAGCGCGGCGGGCGGATCTCGGCGGGGCAGCGTCAGTTGGTGGCGTTCGCGCGGGCGCTGCTGGCGGACCCGGCGGTGCTGATCCTCGACGAGGCGACGAGCTCCCTGGACGTTCCCGGGGAGCGGGCGGTGCAGCGCGCGATGCGGACCGTGCTGCACGGCCGGACGGCCGTGGTCATCGCGCACCGGTTGTCCACGGTGGAGATCGCCGACCGGGTGCTGGTGATGGAGCACGGCCGGATCGTGGAGGACGGATCGCCGGCCGAACTCATCGGCGGCAGCGGGGTCTTCGCCGGTCTGCACCGGGCCTGGCGGGAGTCGCTGGCGGGCTGAACGGCCCGCCGGAATTTCCGCCGGGTTCGCCTCCCAGACGAAAAGCAGCCACGGCCCGGATCCGGACGCCGGACGGGCCCGTCGCCGGGAACCGGCGGTGTGCTCGCCGCGAACGCGAAGCGGAACGGCGCCTTCGGACGGCCGTCGCCCCCGGCGGGGCGGCGGCCGGCGCCGTGGACCTCAGCGGTGATGGCCCGGGGCGGGCGCGACGGCACGCCGCGGGACAGGTACGTTCCGCAAATTCACCCTCTTTTCATCCCCACCACGCTCTCCGTATAGCGGACGGCCTCACCCGCCCACCGAACCAAATCCGGCCAACCTCTTGATGCGCTCCTGACAGTCGGCGCTTGCTGGTGCCACTCTTCCCATCGGCCGCCGCACAACTGCTTCACAGCATCCGGGCGTTCCGGCCGCTTCACCTGCTCCATGCGCTCCACCCGCACCGCCTGCACTGCGTTCTGCCCGGACGGCCACCCGCCGCCCGAACCCCACTGGCCGCGCAATCCGCGGCCACGCAGAAGGAGTTCAGCGTTGAGAAGCTCTTCCACCTCCCACAGACGCCGCGCCACCGCGGCAGCCGCCGCCGGAGCCGTCGCCGCGCTGCTCGCCGTAGCCGTCCAGTCCGGACCGGCCTCCGCCGACGCGACCCAGAGCACCGCGTCGGCCGCCGCCGGCATCACGGCGAACGTCGCCCGCGGCGCCGACCCCGGCGCGCTGCCCGCGAAGCTCTCCCCCGCCAAGCGGGCCGAGCTGCTGCGCGAGGCGAACGCCGGCAAGGCCGCCACCGCGAAGGACCTGGGACTCGGCAGCTCCGAGAAGCTCGTCGTGCGTGACGTGCTCCAGGACAAGGACGGGACGACGCACACCCGTTACGAGCGCACCTACGCCGGGCTGCCTGTCCTCGGCGGTGACCTCATCGTCGACACCGCCAAGTCCGGTGCCGAGAAGAGCGTGACGAAGGCGTCGAAGGCCCAGCTCAAGGGCGTGGACACGACGGCGGACGTGAAGGCGTCCACCGCCGAGGCGCAGGCCCTCACCCTCGCGAAGGCCGACGGTTCGAAGAAGACCGAGGCCGACAAGGCGCCGCGCAAGGTGGTCTGGCTCGGCCAGGGAGCGAAGAAGGGGCAGCCCACCCTCGCGTACGAGACCGTGGTCGGCGGGCTCCAGGAGGACGGCACCCCGAACGCCCTCCACGTGATCACCGACGCCACCACCGGCAAGAAGCTGCACGAGTGGCAGGCGATCGAGACGGGCACGGGCAACACCCAGTACAGCGGCACCGTGACCCTCGGCACCTCGCAGTCGGGCTCGAACTACACCCTCAACGACAGCGCCCGCGGCAGCCACAAGACGTACAACCTGAACCGCGGCACGTCCGGCACCGGCACCCTCTACTCGGGCAGCGACGACGTGTGGGGCAACGGCGCCGCGTCCAACACCGAGACGGCCGCCGCCGACGCGCACTACGGTGCCGCACTGACCTGGGACTACTACAAGAACGTCCAGGGCAGGACGGGCATCCGCGGTGACGGCGTCGGCGCGTACAGCCGGGTCCACTACGGCAACGCGTACGTCAACGCGTTCTGGGACGACAGCTGCTTCTGCATGACCTACGGCGACGGCAGCGGCAACACCAAGCCGCTCACCTCCATCGACGTGGCCGCGCACGAGATGACGCACGGCGTCACCTCCAACACCGCGGGCCTCAACTACTCCGGCGAGTCCGGCGGCCTGAACGAGGCGACCTCCGACATCTTCGCGGCGGCCGTCGAGTTCTACGCGAACAACTCCAACGACCTGGGCGACTACCTGGTCGGCGAGAAGATCAACATCAACGGCAACGGCACGCCGCTGCGCTACATGGACAAGCCGAGCAAGGACGGCGCGTCCAAGGACTCGTGGTACTCGGGCATCGGCTCGGTCGACGTGCACTACTCGTCGGGCCCGGCGAACCACTTCTTCTACCTGCTCAGCGAGGGCAGCGGCACCAAGACGGTCAACGGCGTCACCTACGACTCCCCGACCAGCGACGGCCTTCCGGTCACCGGCATCGGCCGCGACAAGGCGGCGCTGATCTGGTTCAAGGCGCTGACCACCAAGTTCACCTCGACGACCAACTACGCGGGTGCGCGCACCGGCGCGCTGGCCGCGGCCGGTGAGCTGTACGGGACGACCTCGGCCGAGTACAAGGCGGTCCAGGACGCGTTCGCCGCGATCAACGTGGGCGCGCGCTCCGGCGGCGGTACGCCCGGCGGCAAGACGTTCACCAACGACGCCGACGTGGCCGTCCCCGACTACCCGGGTGCCGCGGTCACCTCGTCCGTGACCGTCTCCGGCATCACGGGCAAGGCGCCGACGAACCTCTCGGTGGGCGTGGACATCGTGCACACCTGGAGCGGTGACCTCCAGGTCGACCTGATCGGCCCGAGCGGGAAGGCCTACCGGCTGCACTCGTCGGTCTACGACCCGACCCCCAACATTCAGGCCACCTACACGGTCAACGCCTCGACGGAGACCGCCAACGGCGTCTGGAAGCTGAAGGTCCAGGACCTCGGCGCACAGGACACGGGCTACATCAACAGCTTCAAGCTGACGTTCCCGTAGGCACCGCCGTACCAGCTGGGCGCGTCGCACCGGAGGTTCAACTCCCCGGTGCGGCGCGCCTGTTCATGTGGTGTTCGCAATCCGTACGTCAGTTATCGCTCAACGGACGAATTCCGGCCAACCTGCTATCGCGTACATGACACGTGCAGTACTCAACTGTCAGAGTCATCCCCGCACGACCCGCACGGCAAAGCTCATCCCCCCACTTCACTCGAGGAGCTTTCTTCGTGACTCCCCACATATCCCGTCGCACCACTCTGTCCATCGCCACGGCCGTCGCCGCCGGCGCGCTCATCGCCGGGACGTTCACCGCCACCGGCGCCGCCGCCCAGACCTCCGCCCCCGGAGCCACCCCACTGGCTCTCAGCGCGAACGCCCGGGCGGACCTGATCAAGGACGCGAGCGCGCAGACCGCCGACACGGCGAAGGAGCTGAAGCTCGGCTCCAAGGAGAAGCTGGTCGTCCGTGACGTGGTCAAGGACCGCGACGGCACCACGCACACCCGCTACGAGCGCACCTACGACGGCCTCCCGGTCCTCGGCGGCGACCTGGTCGTCCACGAGTCGAAGTCCGGCAAGCGCGAGGGCGTGACCAGGGCGACGTCGAAGTCGATCGAGGTCTCGACCGGCGGCGCCTCCCTCTCGGCGGCCCCGTCCGGCGCCCGCAAGATCGTCTGGGCGGCGACCGGCACGCCCAGACTCGCCTACGAGAAGGTCGTGAAGTCCACCAAGAAGGACGGCACGCCGAGCCGGCTGCACGTGGTCACGGACGCCGCGACCGGCAAGAAGATCACCCAGTTCGACGAGATCAAGACCGGCACCGGCGAGTCCGAGTACAGCGGCAGCGTCGAGATCGGCACGACCCAGTCGGGTTCGTCGTACGCGCTGACCGACGGCACCCGCGGCGGCCACTCCACGTACGACCTGAAGAACGGCTCGTCCGGCAAGGGCACGCTGTTCACCGACGCCGACGACAAGTGGGGCGACGGCACGGTCAACGACCCCGCGACCGCCGGTGTCGACGCCGCCTACGGCGCCCAGGAGACCTGGGACTTCTACAAGGAGGTCTTCGGCCGCAGCGGGATCAACGGCGACGGCAAGGGCGCCTACTCCCGCGTCCACTACGGCAACGCGTACGTCAACGCGTTCTGGGACGACAGCTGCTTCTGCATGACGTACGGCGACGGCGAGGGCAACAAGAACCCGCTCACCGCCCTCGACGTGGCCGCGCACGAGATGAGCCACGGCGTCACGGCGGCGACCGCGGGCCTGATCTACTCCGGCGAGTCCGGCGGCCTGAACGAGGCGACGTCCGACATCTTCGGCACCTCGGTGGAGTTCTACGCGAACAACAGCGAGGACGTCGGCGACTACCTCATCGGCGAGAAGATCGACATCAACGGCGACGGCTCCCCGCTGCGCTACATGGACAAGCCCAGCAAGGACGGCGCCTCGCTCGACGCGTGGAAGACCGGCGCGGGCAACGTCGACGTCCACTACTCCTCGGGCATCGCCAACCACTTCTTCTACCTGCTCAGTGAGGGCAGCGGCAAGAAGACGATCAACGGCGTCGACTACGACTCCCCGACCTCCGACGGCTCGACGGTCACCGGCATCGGCCGCGACAAGGCCGAGCAGATCTGGTTCAAGGCCCTGACGACGTACTTCACGTCGAGCACCAACTACGCGGCGGCCCGCACCGGCACGCTGAGCGCGGCCAAGGACCTGTACGGGGCGGACTCCGCCGAGTACAAGGCCGTGGACGCCGCCTGGGCGGGTGTGAACGTCAAGTAAGGCTCCGGAAAACGCGGTTGAGGGGCGGCACCGGAAGGTGCCGCCCCTCACTCGTGCCCTCAGCGCATCAGCACGCCCGCCCCCTCGCCCAGCGCCTCCGACGGCACCGTCACCAGGCCCGTCTCCGCCGGTGAGGCGAGGAGGTGGTGGACCGGGAGGATGCGGACCGTGTAGCCGTAGGGGCCGGTGCGGTCGAGGGAGAGGGGCCCCTCGTAGGACCAGCGGCCGTCGTCGTCCGGTCCCGCCACCGGCTTCAGCGAGGCGGTCGCCGCCTCCGCGATGCTGTCCTCGGCGTCGACCCGGCCGGCGACCACCTGCACCTCGACGTCGTCGGGGCCGAGATCGCCGAGGGCGACGCGGACGTGGAGCGCGAGGGTGGCGCCCAGTTCGGCCGAGGCCGCCGACGCCTCCACGTGGTCGACGGCGACGTGCGGCCAGGCGGCGCGGACCCGGGACTTCCAGGCGGCCAGCTCCCGGGCGGCGTCCGGGGTGAGCGCCCGGTCGGCGCGGGCGGCGGGCGCGTACAGCTTCTCGACGTACTCGCGGACCATGCGGCCCGCCAGCACCTTCGGGCCGAGGTGGGTGAGGGTCTGGCGGACCATCTCGATCCAGCGGTCGGGCAGGTCCTCGGGGCCGCGTTCGTAGAAGCGGGGCGTCACCCGCTTCTCCAGGAGTTCGTAGAGGGCGTTCGCCTCCAGCTCGTCGCGGCGGTGCTCGTCGGTGGCGGTGCCGTCGGCGGTGGGGATGGCCCAGCCGAAGTCCGGCTCGAACCACTCGTCCCACCAGCCGTCCAGGACCGAGAGGTTGAGACAGCCGTTCAGCGCCGCCTTCATCCCGGACGTGCCGCACGCCTCCAGCGGCCTGAGCGGGTTGTTCAGCCAGATGTCGCAGCCGGGGTAGAGCTTCTGCGCCATCGCCATGCCGTAGTCGGGCAGGAACACGATGCGGTGCCGCACGCGCGGGTCGTCGGTGAACCGGACCAGTTCCTGGACCAGGCGCTTGCCGCCGTCGTCCGCCGGATGCGCCTTGCCCGCGACGACGATCTGCACGGGGCGCTCCTCGTCGAGGAGCAGCCGCATCAGCCGGTCCGGGTCGCGCAGCATCAGGGTGAGCCGCTTGTACGAGGGGACGCGGCGCGCGAACCCGATGGTGAGGACGTCCGGGTCGAGGACGCCGTCGATCCAGCCGAGTTCGGCCGATCCCGCGCCGCGCTGCCGCCAGGACGCGGCGAGCCGCGCGCGCACCTCGTCCACCAGCTGGGACCGCAGCGACCTGCGCAGCTCCCAGATGTCCCGGTCCGCGATGTCGCCGACGGCGTCCCAGCGGTCGGAGCCGCCGACCGACAGGGCGTCCTCGGTGCGCCGCTCGCCGATCCGGCGGGCGCCGAGCCGGAACACCTCGGGGGCGACCCAGGTCGGGGCGTGCACCCCGTTCGTCACCGAGGTGATGGGGACCTCCTCCGGGTCGAACCCCGGCCACAGCCCCGAGAACATCTCCCGGCTGACGGAGCCGTGCAGCGTCGAGACGCCGTTCGCGCGCTGGGCGAGCCTGAGGCCCATCACGGCCATGTTGAAGACGTTCGGGTCGCCGCCCGGATAGGTCTCCATGCCGAGGCCGAGAATGCGTTCCACGTCGAGCGCGGGGAGTTCGGCCCCGTCGCCGAAGTGCCGGGCGACCAGCTCGCGGTCGAAGCGGTCGATGCCGGCCGGGACCGGGGTGTGCGTGGTGAAGACGGTGCCGGCCCGCACCGCCTCGGTCGCGGCGTCGAAGTCGAGCCCCTGACCGCCGAGTTCGGCGATGCGCTCCAGGCCGAGGAAGCCAGCGTGGCCCTCGTTGGTGTGGAAGACCTCGGGCGGCGCGTGCCCGGTCAGCCGGCAGTACGTGCGCACCGCGCGCACCCCGCCGATGCCGAGCAGCATCTCCTGGAGGAGCCGGTGCTCGCTGCCGCCGCCGTAGAGCCGGTCGGTCACCTCGCGTTCGTGGACGTCGTTCTGCTCGACGTCGGAGTCCAGCAGAAGCAGCGGTACGCGCCCCACCCGGGCCTGCCAGATCCGTGCCAGCAGACTGCGCCCGCCGGGCAGGGCCAGGCTGATGTGCGCGGGGGTGCCGTCGGGCTCGCACAGCAGGGACAGCGGCAGTTCGTTGGGGTCGGCGACCGGATACGTCTCCTGCTGCCAGCCGTCCCGGGACAGGGACTGCCGGAAGTAGCCGTGCCGGTAGAGGAGTCCGACGCCGACGAGCGGGACGCCGAGATCGCTCGCGGCCTTGAGATGGTCACCGGCGAGGATGCCGAGACCGCCCGAGTACTGCGGCAGCGCGGCGGTGACGCCGAACTCGGGTGAGAAGTAGGCGATGCAGGACGGCAGCCGCTCCGGGCCGCCGCTCTGGCTCTGGTACCAGCGGTCGTCGTGGAGATAGCCGCGCAGATCGTCGGCGACCTCGCTCAGCCGCGCCAGGAAGGCTTCGTCGGCGGCGAGTGCGGCGAGCCGGGAGGGCGGCACGTCACCGAGCAGCCGCATCGGGTCGCCGTCGGACGCGGCCCATCGCTCCGGGTCGACCAGGGCGAACAGGTCGCGCGTTCCCGGATGCCAGGACCAGCGCAGATTGCGTGCCAACTCGTGCAAGGGGGCGAGGGGTTCGGGCAGAACCGGACGTACGGTGAATCGACGGATGGCCTTCACGTGATCACCTCGAGAAGTACGCAGGGACACAGCGGGCCGGGCCGGCACAGCACTGTCCGGCCCGAGCCTCTGACGGTAGTGCGCATCCCCGTCCGCTAGCCACGGCGCACGGCGGGGCGCCCGGATTCCGCCGTCCCCCGCCGCCCCCTAGGCGACGGCCCCGCCCGTGCCGCGGGCCCCGCCGAGGTAGTCGGTCAGGCGTGCGTCGTCGTAGACCGTGATATCGACCCCGGCGCCCTCGGGGATGTCGAAGTCCTTGGTCATGCGGTCGACGGCGGCGGCGGTGGCGGGGGCCGTGTAGGTGCCGAGGTCGTGGGTGGTCCGGCCCCGGGTGTACGTGATGTGGACGTAGAAGGTGTCGTGGTCGTTCTTCGTGTCGTACACCCGGAGCTTCTCGTCCTTCGGGTGGAACTCGACCTTGCCGACGAACGAACTCCCCCGCGTCAGCTCCAGCTTGACCGCGTAGCCGCCCGGATCCCGCGCGAAGGAGGTGTTGCCGTACGGGTCGGTGAGCGCGCCGCCGCTGCACGGGCAGGAGCCCGTGTCCCGGTAGACGGCGGCGACCTCGGGGTTGGGGCTGTAGGCCTGGGCGGGCGCGCCGCCGGCGTCCAGCGCGCCGGCCGTCGTCAGGAAGGCGGCCGCGGCGAGGGCGGCCCGCCGTCGCCATCCGCCTCCGGGCCGCGTCGGGCGCCCTGCGTCGCGTGCGGTCATGTCCGTCCGTGCTGGCATCGGTGAACTCATCCCTGCTTCTCCCCCACTCGGCGTGACGTCATGTCACCAGTGGTCAGCTGTCGGTGACGAGGCCACGATGTCAGACACCGCGGCCGCGCCGGTGCCCGACATCCCGTCCGGGCGGTCCGCCGGCGGGGGCTCCGGTCAGTCGGCGCGCACGACGGCGAAGACGCCGCGCACCCGGTTGCCGCCCGGCGACTCCCATTCGGCGGTGACTCCGCTCGGGGTGGTGGAGCCGGGCTCCAGTACGCGCACGATCTCCGGCCGCCCGTCGCCGGGGACGGCGTGCACGGTCGGGTCGAGGGCGCCGTCGACGCTCTGCGCGTGCGCGGGCACGTCCCCCCTGATCAGCGCGGCCAACTCCCCGACGAGCAGCGGGTCCTGCGCCCCGTCGTACACCCAGCGCTCGCCGAGCACCCCGTGCACGAGGGTCCCGATCAGCGCACCGTCCGCGTCCGGCAGCGGCGCGCCCCGGTAGGTCATCGGCACGTGGTACGTCACCGGCTCCGGCCCCGAGGTGTCGGTCGCCGCGACGAACTCCAGGCCGACCTCACCGGCCGGGTCGTCGAGCCGGAAGCCGCCGGCCCTGGCCAGTTCGGGGGTGCCCGCGCCCCGGTACCAGGACTGCTTCGGCAGCCAGCCGGCGAGCAGTTCGAGCTTGGTGGGCGTGATGGTGGTGCGGTGAATGATGGACATGGGGTCATCCTGCCGCAGACGGTTCGCGCGGGCCCGGTAGGCCGGAATTCGCCGCAACCCTTCCGGCCGCACCCACCCCGCCACGGGCGATATGGCCGATTCCGCCCCCTCGTACAACCTTGTGGTGCTTCACACCGCACGAGAGGCTGCCAACTGGCGTGATTGCACGCCGAGTTGAGGAGGGGAACTCGCACATGGCAGTGACCGTGCCAGGGACGCGGAAGCGAAGGCTGTGCGGAGCCGGGGGACTCACCGCACTCATGGCAGTCGCGGCGCTTTCGGCCATCGCGCTGCCCGCCCGGGCCGCCCCCGCGCAGGGACGGATCGAGGGCGCCGGAGAACCCGGCGCCGTGGCGGACAGCTACATCGTGACACTGAAGGGGGGAACCAGCGCTCCGTCCACGGCAGGCAAGGGCCTTGCCACGAAATACGGGGCGAAAATACGCCACACCTACAGCAACGCGCTCAACGGGTACGCGGTGCGGACCGACGAGGCACGGGCCAGGCGGCTGGCGGCCGATCCGGCGGTGGCGTCCGTCGTGCAGGACACCACCGTCACCTACGACCACACCCAGAAGAACCCGCCCTCATGGGGCCTGGACCGGGTCGACCAGAGCGAACTGCCGCTCGACAAGTCCTACACCTGGCCGAAATCGGCGGGCGCGGGCGTGACCGTGTACGTGATCGACACCGGCCTCCGCACGACGCACGAGGACTTCGGCGGACGGGCCGCGTCCGGCTGGGACTTCGTCGACAACGACGCGGTCGCCCAGGACGAGAACGGGCACGGAACGCACGTGGCCGGAACCATCGCGGGCACCGAGTACGGGGTCGCGAAGAAGGCTAACCTGGTCGCCGTGCGCGTTCTCGACGACGCCGGATCCGGGACGACGGCCCAGGTCATCGCCGGTATCGACTGGGTGACCAAGCATGCGAGGAAGCCGGCCGTCGCCAACCTCAGCCTCGGCGGCTACGCCAACGCCCAGCTCGACCGGGCGGTCCGCAACTCCATCGCCTCGGGCGTCACGTACACGGTCGCGGCGGGCAACGACGGACTGCCCGCGAGCCTGTACTCCCCCGCCCGGGTGAAGGAGGCGATCACGGTCGGTGCGACGGATCGGAAAGACGCGCGTGCGAGTTTCTCGAACTGGGGTACTCGAGTAGACCTGTTCGCGCCCGGCGTCGACATCACGTCCGCGTCGTACGCGAGCGACACAGGGAAAGCCACCTACTCCGGTACGTCCATGGCGTCTCCGCACGCCGCGGGCGCCGCCGCGCTGTATCTCGCCGATCATGCGTGGGCGACCCCCGCGGAGGTGAGCAAGGCGCTCGTCGAGCGGGCCGTGTCGGGCCGGGTGACCGGCGCCGGACCCGGTTCACCGAACAAGCTGTTGCAGGTCGACAACCCTTAGGCGGAAGGTGAGTTCATGGACCGGTCCCGTCGCCCACGGCGGGACCGGTGTTGTGTGTGCCCGTACGCGCGAGTAGTTAACAAAGCACCGGATTGCCCGCCCATCGGCCGTGGAAGGCTCCTCCGGTACCCCGATCGGCCCTCTGACTCGAAGTGCGCCTCCGCAACCCCCGAATCCTCCGCGGACAGGAGCGGTCATGCCCCCAAAGCGCCCGTCCCCCCAGCCGAACGCCGATCAGCCGGCGCCTGAACAGCAGGAACCGGCTCAGCGAACTCCCGAACCACAGGTCCCGGCTCAGAAGCAGCCCGCGCAGAAGAAGCCCGCCAAGAAGGAGCCCGCACGAACGAAGGCACCCGAGAAGAAACCCGCCCAGAAGAAGACAGCCGCGAAGAAGGCCCCCCAGAAGAAGGCCGTCGCGAAGAAGGCCGTCACGAAGACCACCCCCGCAAAGACAACCGCCGCGAAGAAGGCCGTCACGAAGACGACTGCCGCGAAGACAACCGCCGCAAGGACAGCGGCCGCGAAGAAGGCCGTCGCGAAGACCTCGGCCACGCAGAAGATCGTCGCGAAGAGGACCGCACCGGCAGAGCCCCCGGCCTCCGCTCCCACCCCCGAACAGCCGGCCCTGGCGGCCCTGGCCGCCCTGGTGGCCCCCGCGGCGGAGCAGCCGGCCCCGCCGGCCCCGCCCTCGGCAGGCCCGGCCCCGGCCCCGGCCCCGGCCCCCGTGCAGGTCACCACGGGCCGCATCCCCATCCGTGACGTCGGCCCGCTGATCGCCGGCGGCGCCCGGCCCGCCAAGTCCGTGGTGGGAGAAACCTTTCGGGTGACGGCCACCGTGTTCCGCGAGGGGCACGACGCGGTCGCCGCCAATGTCGTGCTGCGCGGCCCGGACGGCCAGGAGGGACCCTGGGCGCCGATGCGGGAGCTGGCCCCGGGCACCGACCGCTGGGGCGCCGAGGTCAGCGCCGACACGACGGGCTCCTGGACCTTCCGTGTCGAGGCGTGGGGCGACCCCGTGACGACCTGGCGGCACGCGGCCCGGATCAAGGTCCCGGCGGGGATCGACACCGAACTCGTACTGGAGGAGGGCGCGTTGCTGTACGAGCGGGCCGTCTCCGGTGTCCCCGAGCCACGACGCGCGCCCGTCCTGGCGGCCGTCGCCGCGCTGCGCGACACCACCCGCCCGGCCGCGACCCGCCTGGCCGCCGCCCTCACCCCGGACGTCGACGAGGTCCTGGCCCGCCATCCCCTGCGCGAACTGCTGACCAGCAGCGCGGAGTTGCCACTGCTGGTGGAGCGGGAGCGGGCGCTGTACGGCTCCTGGTACGAGTTCTTCCCGCGCTCGGAGGGCGCGGTCGTCGAGCCCGGGAAACCACCCGTGAGCGGGACCTTCGCCACGGCTGCGGAGCGACTGCCGGCCATCGCGGAGATGGGCTTCGACGTCGTCTACCTGCCGCCCGTCCACCCCATCGGCACCACCTTCCGCAAGGGACCGGACAACTCCCTCTCCCCGGGACCGCACGATGTCGGCGTCCCCTGGGCGATCGGTTCGCCCGAGGGCGGTCACGACGCGATCCACCCGGACCTCGGCACCCTGGACGACTTCGACCGGTTCGTCGCACAGGCAAGGGAGCTGGACCTGGAGGTCGCGCTCGACTTCGCCCTCCAGTGCTCCCCCGACCACCCCTGGGTGGAGAAGTACCCGGAGTGGTTCCACCACCGGCCCGACGGCACGATCGCGTACGCCGAGAACCCGCCGAAGAAGTACCAGGACATCTATCCCATCGCGTTCGACGCGGATCTGCCGGGTCTGATCGCGGAGACGACCCGGGTGCTGCGGCACTGGATGGCGCACGGAGTGCGCATCTTCCGGGTCGACAATCCGCACACGAAACCGGTCGCCTTCTGGGAGGCGGTCATCGCGGACATCAACCGCGACGATCCCGATGTCATCTTTCTGGCGGAGGCGTTCACCCGCCCGGCGATGATGCGGACGCTCGCCGAGATCGGCTTCCAGCAGTCGTACACGTACTTCACCTGGCGCAATTCGAAGCAAGAACTGACCGAGTACATCGAGGAGTTGGCGGGGGAGAAAGCCGCCTGCATGCGGCCGAACTTCTTTGCGAACACGCCGGACATCCTCCATGAGTTTCTCCAGCACGGCGGCCGTCCGGCGTTCGAACTGCGTGCGGTGCTCGCCGCGACGCTGTCCCCGGCCTGGGGTGTCTACAGCGGATACGAGCTGTGCGAAAACACTCCGCTGCGCCCCGGCAGCGAGGAGTATCTGCATTCCGAGAAGTACCAACTACGGCCGAGGGACTGGGAGTCCGCGGCGCGTGAAGGACGGACGATCGCTCCGCTGCTGACCGCGCTCAACGACATCCGGCGCCGCAGCCCGGCACTTCGGCAGCTGCGGGACGTGCACTTCCACCACGCCGACAAGGACGCGGTCCTCGTGTACTCCAAACGCAGCGGTTCGAACACGGTTCTGGTCGTCGTGAACCTCGACCCGCACCACACCCAGGAGGCGACGGTCTCGTTGGACATGCCACACCTGGGGCTCGGCTGGCACGAGCCCCTGGCGGTGCGCGACGAGCTCACCGGAGACAGCTATCACTGGGGCAGGACGAACTACGTGCGCCTCGAGCCGGGCCGTTCACCCGCGCACATCCTCAGCGTCCTGCGACCGTCCACGCCGCGATGAATTCTCTGGAAGAGAAATTCGGAGGGTCACCCACACCATGATCATGAATGAGCCCGTACCGGACACCTTCGAGGACACTCCCCAGAAGGACCGGGACCCGGATTGGTTCAAGCGTGCCGTCTTCTACGAGGTCCTGGTCCGTTCCTTCCAGGACAGCAACGGTGACGGCGTCGGCGACCTCAAGGGCATCACGGCGAAGCTGGACTATCTCCAGTGGCTGGGGGTGGACTGCCTCTGGCTGCCCCC
>NZ_JBEOYI010000055.1:0-18180 GCF_040297005.1 Streptomyces sp. NPDC001904
GCAGTTCCCCGCGCCTCTTTTGATGAGATGGCGCACGCAGTGCGCATCTCAGGGGCGCGGGGAACTGCGCGACCAGCCCCCACCGGCCCGCAGACGAACGAACAACCCGGAAATCCCGGTCAGAGCGGAGCGAAGGCGCGCCGGAGAATTGCCGGTTAAGCCGATTTGCCCGAAATAAGCCGTACCGTCACCCCATGCCCACGCCCTACGGAAACCGCGGCGGCATGGCGTTCGGCGCAGAAGAGCTGCGTGTGCTCCGACGTGCCCTCGCCCTCGCCCTCCACCCCAGCCCCGCCTCGGACACGGACGTCCGGGAATGTCTCCGCCTCGCGGAGTCGGTCGACGAGGCCGCCAGGGAGAGCGCCCGCATGCGGGCGTTCCTGCTCGCCGACCTCGACCGCTACCGGGCCGCCCTGCCCGGGACCGTCACCGGCTATCTGAGCCTGCTCCAGGACGCCCTGGCGGCGGGCCACCGGCCCGGCGCCGACGACCTCGCGGCGCTGCGCGCCCTGCGCGGCAACGCCACGGCGGCGGCCCTGCTCGACCGTTGCCGGACACTGGCCGAACAGGGGGTGCGCGACCGGCTCGAGGCCCGGCAGCGTCCCCGCGTCCCGGCCTCCCGCGCGCGCCTGCTGGCCCTGCCCGGCGGCCTCTCCGCCGCCGACCGGCCCGCGGGACCCGGGCCCGCGACCCCGGAACGCCCCGTGCCGACCCCGGCCGAGGTCTTCCCGCCCAAGCGCCGCCCCGCCCAGCCCCCGGCCCCGTCGCAGCGGCTGGTCGCGGGCTAGCTACTCTGGGGGCATGGAATACGTTTCCGCGCTCGTGCCCCCGGTAGTGATGGCCGCGTTCTTCATCGGCCTGATCGTGACGATCGTGAAGTCGCAGGGCGGCGACAAGAAGGCCAAGGAGGACGCGGCCGTCGACGCCGCCCTCGCGCGCGCCGAGGCCGCCCGGCAGCCCGAAGCCGGCTGACCGCAGGCTCCGGCCCTGGTCAGGGGCGCCCCGGTGGGCGCCCCTTTTGGCATTGATTGAAGTCGTTCGGCATCTCTCGCCACGTCCGACGGCGAATTACCGACTTCTCCCACTATTGTGCTCTTCGTGCCGCGCCCCTTGGGAGAACTCGAAGACACAGTCATGACACGGGTGTGGAACTGGAACCGCCCGGTGACGGTGAGAGAAGTGCTGGAGGACCTCCAGCAGGAACGGTCCATCGCCTACACGACGGTCATGACTGTATTGGACAATCTCCATCAGAAGGGCTGGGTCCGCCGCGAAGCGGAGGGCCGGGCTTATCGATATGAGGCGGTCTCCACCCGCGCCGCCTACTCGGCCGCGCTCATGAACGACGCATGGGCGCAGAGCGACAACCCCGCCGCCGCGCTCGTCGCCTTCTTCGGCATGATGTCGCCGCGCCAGCGCGAAGCGCTCAGGGACGCCATGCGCATCGTGCAGCCCGACGCCACTTCCGAACCCGTGCCGGAAGCGGCGCCGCAAGCCGTCCCCGAAGCCGCGGCCGAAGTCGCGCCACCCGGAGAAGCGGCCCCAGAGCGCGGGCGATAGCGTCCGGACATGCCAGCAGAGCTCCCCGAAGTCGTCCCGGTCCCCGAATCTCCCGCCCCAAAAGCCATCACCGTACGCCGGGCGCGCACCGCCGATGTGCCGGAGGTCCGCCGACTCCTCGACGCCTACAGCCGACAGGGGATCCTGCTCGACAAAGCCACGGTGACGCTTTACGAGGACATCCAGGAGTTCTGGGTCGCCGAACGCGACGACAACGCCGAGGTCGTCGGCTGCGGGGCCCTGCACATCATGTGGGAAGACCTCGCCGAGGTCCGCACGCTCGCGGTGAATCCACTGGTCAAGGGCTCGGGCGTGGGTCATCAGGTGCTGGAGAAGCTGCTGCAGACCGCGCGCTGGATCGGTGTTCGCCGGGTTTTCTGCCTCACCTTCGAAGTCGAGTTCTTCGCCAAGCACGGCTTCGTGGAGATCGGTGAGACACCCGTCGATACGGTTGACACCGATGTCTACAGCGAGCTGCTGCGTTCCTATGACGAGGGCGTCGCGGAGTTCCTCGGTCTCGAACGAGTGAAACCGAACACCTTGGGTAACAGCCGGATGCTTCTGCATCTGTGATCGCCGCGGACCGATATTCCGGCAAGCTGCAACGGCCCGGGCTCTATGTCCGAAACGCGCATGTTTTCGGTCGGCCTGGGCAGCTTCAACTCCTGGATCTCTCCTGGATCTCAGCCAGGGGTTTGTGTTTTTCCGGCAAAAGCGGTTTGCTTTCCGACGTACTGCAGTACTGCATATAACAAGGGGACGGCGAAACAGCGGCCGAGGTCGCACGGCCGGCCCTTCAGATATCGATGAAAGGAAATCCGGTGGCACAGAAGGTTCAGGTCCTTCTTGTCGATGACCTCGACGGTGGCGAGGCGGACGAGACCGTGACGTTCGCGCTCGACGGCAAGACGTACGAGATCGACCTCACCACCGCGAACGCGGACAAGCTCCGTGGTCTCCTCGACGCGTACGTCAAGGGCGGCCGTCGCACCGGTGGCCGCGCCGCCGGTGGCCGGGGCAAGGCGCGCGCCGCGTCCGGTGGCAACCAGGACACCGCGCAGATCCGCGCGTGGGCGAAGGACAACGGCTACGAGGTCAACGACCGCGGCCGCGTCCCCGCCTCCATCCGTGAGGCCTACGAGAAGGCCAACGGCTGACGCGTCGCTCCGTGCGTTGCGCGGCGCAGCCGGGCCCGCTGACAGTGGGTCGCCGCTGTGTCCACGAGTCGTACGAGATCGGGGGCGCCCCCACCGCCCCCTGCGACCGACCAGGTCGAGACGGCCGACAGGCTCGTCAGGGCCGGCAGTACCGGCTCCACCTCGCGTCCGGGCTCCGGGGGCCGCACCCACACGGCGGCCTCCTGCGAGCCGGCCCTTCCCGGCGGCGTCGGCGCGTCGATGAATCCGCCCGTCCCGACGGCGACGAGGTCCAGGGGCAGATCGCCCCACTCCAGCCAGTCCAGCAGCCCCGGCACCTCGTCCGCGCTGCCGGCGGCCACCAGGAGCTGCATCGTCTCCCCGTTCAACGCCACCGGTGAGCGGGGATCGCACCTGCGCAGCATCCGGAACCCGGCGTCGGCCGGAATCTCCAGTACGTCGAAGCGCAGGCCCGTGCGCAGCCGCACCCCGTCGGGGCCGGACGCCGTGGCCCAGCCCAGCTCGTCCTCGTACCACTGCTGGACCCACTGGTCGGGGAGGACGGCGTCGAGCGGCCGGCGCGGGGCGGGAAAGGGGGCGACCATGCCAGGAGCAACCGCCGGGAGCACCCGCAAGTTACGCAGTGTCGTTGGTTGAATGCGCTCCGTGTCCGAAATGGGGGCGTAAAGGGGTGTTCGGCGGGGCAAGGATGTTCGCCCGTAGCGGAGGGAACCGGCGTGCGCCGCATGGAGTGTCAGTCCCTGCGGGTAAGACATCCCTAGTGGGAGGGTCGACACGCTCGGCCACGGGAGCCCGCGTTCGCCATCGGCGTAGTGGCGGTGTGGCTATCCGCTTGGCCTGCGGGAACATCGTCTCGCACCATCGGGTTGGAGAGGATGTCGGCGTTCGGGGCAGGAGATCCCCCGGGAAGAAGGCCGGGTGTCGGCAGTTGGAATGAGCGGTCCCCGCTTGCGGGACTAAGCTGCGGAAGGACAGGGAGGGGACCGACCCCTTACTGCCTGACCGCTCTGAGGAGCGATTAACGATGTTCGAGAGGTTCACCGACCGCGCGCGGCGGGTTGTCGTCCTGGCTCAGGAAGAAGCCCGGATGCTCAACCACAACTACATCGGCACCGAGCACATCCTCCTGGGCTTGATCCACGAGGGCGAGGGTGTCGCCGCTAAGGCCCTGGAGAGCCTCGGGATTTCGCTCGAGGCGGTCCGCCAGCAGGTGGAGGAGATCATCGGTCAGGGCCAGCAGGCCCCGTCCGGGCACATCCCCTTCACCCCCCGTGCCAAGAAGGTCCTGGAGCTGTCGCTCCGCGAGGCCCTTCAGCTGGGCCACAACTACATCGGCACGGAGCACATCCTGCTCGGCCTGATCCGTGAGGGCGAGGGCGTCGCCGCCCAGGTCCTGGTCAAGCTGGGCGCAGATCTCAACCGGGTGCGGCAGCAGGTCATCCAGCTGCTCTCCGGCTACCAGGGCAAGGAGACCGCCACCGCCGGCGGGCCTGCCGAGGGCACGCCCTCGACGTCCCTGGTCCTCGACCAGTTCGGCCGCAACCTGACGCAGGCCGCTCGTGAGTCCAAGCTCGACCCGGTCATCGGGCGCGAGAAGGAGATCGAGCGCGTCATGCAGGTCCTGTCGCGCCGTACCAAGAACAACCCGGTCCTGATCGGTGAGCCCGGCGTCGGCAAGACCGCCGTCGTCGAGGGCCTCGCCCAGGCCATCGTCAAGGGCGAGGTGCCCGAGACGCTCAAGGACAAGCACCTCTACACGCTTGACCTGGGCGCGCTGGTCGCCGGCTCCCGCTACCGCGGTGACTTCGAGGAGCGCCTGAAGAAGGTCCTCAAGGAGATCCGCACCCGCGGCGACATCATCCTGTTCATCGACGAGCTGCACACGCTCGTGGGTGCGGGTGCCGCCGAGGGCGCCATCGACGCGGCTTCGATCCTGAAGCCGATGCTGGCCCGCGGTGAGCTCCAGACCATCGGTGCCACCACGCTCGACGAGTACCGCAAGCACCTGGAGAAGGACGCGGCCCTCGAGCGCCGCTTCCAGCCGATCCAGGTCGCGGAGCCGTCGCTGCCGCACACGATCGAGATCCTCAAGGGTCTGCGCGACCGCTACGAGGCCCACCACCGCGTCTCGATCACGGACGAGGCCCTCGTCCAGGCCGCGACGCTGGCCGACCGGTACATCTCGGACCGCTTCCTGCCGGACAAGGCGATCGACCTGATCGACGAGGCCGGTTCCCGGATGCGCATCCGCCGGATGACCGCGCCGCCGGACCTCCGCGAGTTCGACGAGAAGATCGCGGGCGTGCGCCGCGACAAGGAGTCGGCCATCGACTCCCAGGACTTCGAGAAGGCAGCTTCGCTCCGCGACAAGGAGAAGCAGCTGCTGGCGGCGAAGGCCAAGCGCGAGAAGGAGTGGAAGGCCGGCGACATGGACGTCGTCGCCGAGGTCGACGGCGAGCTGATCGCCGAGGTCCTCGCGACCGCCACCGGCATCCCGGTCTTCAAGCTGACCGAGGAGGAGTCCTCGCGTCTGCTGCGCATGGAGGACGAGCTCCACAAGCGGGTCATCGGCCAGAAGGACGCCGTCAAGGCGCTCTCGAAGGCGATCCGCCGTACGCGTGCCGGTCTGAAGGACCCGAAGCGTCCGGGTGGTTCGTTCATCTTCGCCGGCCCGTCCGGTGTCGGTAAGACCGAGCTGTCCAAGGCGCTCGCCGAGTTCCTCTTCGGTGACGAGGACGCGCTGATCTCCCTCGACATGTCGGAGTTCTCCGAGAAGCACACGGTCTCGCGTCTCTTCGGTTCGCCCCCCGGATACGTGGGCTACGAAGAGGGCGGCCAGCTGACCGAGAAGGTGCGCCGCAAGCCGTTCTCCGTCGTCCTCTTCGACGAGGTGGAGAAGGCCCACCCGGACATCTTCAACTCGCTGCTGCAGATCCTGGAGGACGGTCGCCTGACCGACTCCCAGGGCCGCGTCGTGGACTTCAAGAACACGGTCATCATCATGACGACCAACCTTGGAACCCGTGACATCTCGAAGGGCTTCAACCTGGGCTTCGCGGCCACGGGTGACACGAAGACCAACTACGAGCGCATGAAGAACAAGGTGTCGGACGAGCTCAAGCAGCACTTCCGTCCCGAGTTCCTCAACCGTGTGGACGACGTCGTCGTCTTCCCGCAGCTGACGCAGGACGACATCCTCCAGATCGTCGACCTGATGGTCGGCAAGGTGGACGAGCGCCTGAAGGACCGGGACATGGGCATCGAGCTCTCCCAGTCCGCCAAGGAGCTGCTGTCGAAGAAGGGTTACGACCCGGTTCTCGGCGCGCGGCCGCTGCGTCGCACGATCCAGCGCGAGGTCGAGGACACGCTCTCGGAGAAGATCCTCTTCGGCGAGCTGCGTCCGGGGCACATCGTGGTCGTGGACACCGAGGGCGAGGGCGAGAACAAGACCTTCACCTTCCGGGGTGAGGAGAAGTCGGCCCTCCCCGACGTCCCGCCGATCGAGGACGCGGCCGCGGGTGGCGGTCCGAACCTGAGCAAGGAGGCGTAACCCCTCCGGGATGAGCCAGTGAGAAGGGGGCCGGTGCTGAGAAGCACCGGCCCCCTTCTCGTGTGCCCGGACCCGGGTCAGCGCTGGTCGAGGACGATCTCGGCGTCGGGGAAGTGGCGGGCGTAGCGGTCGACCGGGACCGTCGTGTGCGGGAACGTCTGCAGAACCAGCTTGCGCACGCCGGGCAGGCGGGGCGGCAGCGCGCTGATGTCCTCCCTGCCGGTCAGGGAGGCCAGGCGCAGCACGTCGACGCGGGGGAGTTCCGGCAGCGCGGCCAGCGAGCGGGCGAAATGGTCGCCGAAGAAGATCGCGTCGAGGTACAGCGCGGTCAGGGCGGGCAGCCCGGCGACGTGACTCCAGTCGTCCACGGTCGGGGCGGTCCGGAGCAGGCCGAGGCTCAGGGAGGTCAGGGTCGGCCACTGGCCGAGGCCGCGCAGACCGGTCCAGTCGATCGCCCGGCCACCCAGGTAGAGGAACCTCAGCGGTGCCTCGGCCGGGAGGCCCTCGGCGAGGGACGTGCCGGGCACCTCGTCGTAGAAGGAGATCCGTTCCAAGGAGCGCAGCCGGTCCAGGCCGGTGACCGCGCCCCCGCAGCCGGTGACCCCGAGGCGGGTCAGCGGCAGGTCGGCGAGCGGGCTCAGATCCGCCGTGTAGGGGCAGTCCTCCAGCCACACGCCGGCGAGCGCGGGGAATCCGGTGAGCGCCCGCACGTCGTGCAACAGCGTGTTCTTGCGCAGGCTGAGATGCGTCACCGCTGCCGGGTCGGGGACCGCGCCGGGCAGGTCCCCGGCGACGTGGTCGCCCAGGAACGTCACCTCGGCCCAGGGGCGCATCGCGCGCAGCGCCGGGTACTGCCCGGGGGAGTCGCAGGTCGCGACGAGCCCGGTCCGGTCCACGTGGTCCAGCACCTCCCGGGCGTACTCGTCCGGGTCGAACCGTCCCCAGGTGCCGACCAGTTGGCGGCGTACGTCGAGTGAGGGGTGTCCACGGAAGCGGCGCAGGACACCGAGGGCGCCGGAGGGTTCGGCGGTGCCGAGGAGGGACGCGGTGATCGTCACCCCGTGGGCCTCCTCGTCGCTCAGCCCCTCCGGGCCCGGCAGCAGTTCCAGGACCAGGGGGCCCGCCTCGGCCAGTTCCTTCGCGGTGGCGGAGGTGCGGGGCGGGATCAGCGCGGCGGCCGCCCGCTCCACCTCGGTGCGCACCTCGGGGGCGAGCGTCGTCGCGTGTTCCAGGCAGGCCAGGGCCAGCAGGGTCAGGCGCGGGGCGCCGGTGGAGAGCAACTCGCGCAGCAGTGCCGGGCGTTCGCCGGGGCGGGCGTGGGCCACCGCCATCCGGATCGCGTCCTCGCCCTGCGGGTCGTCGGCGAGGCGCTGGACGAACGGCAGCGCATGGCCCTCCTCGACGGCGTGCCGGGCGCCCAGGTAGTCCTGGAAGGTCCGGTGCACGAAGTCGACGACGCCGTCGGCGGGCTGGCGCAGCAGGCCGCTGCGCAGCAGCAGGGCGGACAGGACCGCCGGGGCGTCGCCGAGGGAGGATGCCGACGCGACGGCCGGGAGGCGCCGCTCCAGGACCGTCTCCGCCGCGTCCCGGCCCATCTCCGTACGGCCACTGAGGATCAGCGCGTAGGCGAGGTGCTGCAGGAGTTCGAGCTGGGCCTCCTCGCCGAGGTCGACGCCGGTCATGCCGCGTTCCCGGTCGCGCCGGGTCAGCAGCATCGACAGGGCCGCGTCGTACAGCTCCTTGCGGCCGGTGGGCAGATAGCCGCGCCGCTCCCGGTGCAGCGCGCAGATCAGACCGCACATGAGGGGGTTGGTGGCGAGCCGGGCCAGATCGCGCTTGGTGCGCAGCGCGTCCAGGAGCGCGCCCTCGTACGCGCCGGCGTCGGCGGCCGTGTGCCAGCGCCGGACGAAGGTGGCGACGTCCGCACCGCGCATCGGCGGCAGCAGCACCTCGCGGAAGCCGGTGTCGGCGAGCCAGTCGGCGCGGACGGCGGTGGGGCGCGATGCGAGCAGCCAGCGGTTGCCGTCGTACGCGCCGATCAGCGAGGTCAGCCAGGAACGGACGCGGTGCCGGTCGGCGGCCGGGATCTCGTCGAGCCCGTCCACGAGGACCAGCGCGCGCCCGGCGCCGAGGACCCGCTCGGCCCAGCCGTCGGGCGCGGTCAGCGGGCAGCCGACCGAGGCGAGGAAGTCCGCGGGGGCGGGCAGTGCCGTGGCGCGGACGAGGGTGCGCAGGGGGAGGACGAAGGGGACGTGGCCGGCCGCGGTGACCGCCAGCCACTGGATCAGCGTCGTCTTGCCGGAGCCCGCCTCGCCGCGCAGCAGCACCCGGTCGTGGCCGTCGGCGAACGCGTCCTCGGCGCGGATCCGCGTCGAGGACGCCTCGGGGTGACCGATGTGGGGCGCCTCCCGGTACGGGAGCTCGGTCGTCGCCTCCAGGCTCAGGTACGCCACCTCCAGCGGCCAGCGCTCGGGCGCGTCCCGCAGATCGATGCCGTAGATCGTCAGGTGCCGGTGGCGCTCGGCGACGTGGGAGAGGTAGCGCCGTTCGAAGGCGGTGTCCCGGGCGTCGGCGGGCGGGGTGCGGCGGATCAGCTCGTCCGTCCTGGCGAGCAGTTCGCGCTGGCCGCGGCTCTGTTCGACGAGGGTGCGCGCCACGAACGTCGACCGCTGGGTGAAGAACTGCAGGATGTGCTCGCACGCCCACCCCGTGACCGTGTCGAGGAAGAGGTCCGCGTCGGCGGACAGGCCGGGGCCGGGGGCGGCGCGGCGCAGTGCGCGGGCGAGGGCGGTGTGGCCGAGGCGCACGGCCTGTACGTCGTCCATGGCGAGGTCGCCGAGTGCGTGCAGGGTGTCGGCCAGCGCGTGCACGACCGGCTCGGTCTCGGCGGCGGGGAACGGCGGTTCGCCCGGGCCGTCGAGCGCGGCGGTCACCAGCCCGCGGGCGAGGCGGAGCAGGTCGTCGGCGGTGAGGGCGCGCTTCTCGCCGCGGAAGGTGACCAGCCCCGAAAGGCGGACGGGCCGGTCGGTGAGGCCGGCTCCCGGGCCCTCCTGGACGATCAGCTTACGGAGCGCGGGGACGAGCGCGCTCGATGCCAGCCGGGTACCGAGCGCAGCGGGATCCATGGCTGGGGAGCGTAGCCCCGATCACACTCCCGGGAGGTTCGATCTTGCCGTTCGGTGACATGACGCACAGGGTCACAAGGGCCTACTAGGGGCGGTAGGAGTTCGGCGGGGCTGTGGGGTGGTTGTTACACGGTCGACGGGTTCAGGTGAAATGTCCGTTTCATGGAATCGGCCGGGAGGGGACCGCCTTGTGGCCCGGGCGCGCGTCCGCGAAGAGGGCCTAAACATGAGATCGGGGGATAAGTCGGACGAATTCCGGGCGATGATCGACGGCTGTCAAGCAATCAACGTTTTGTGGCAGTTGTACGAGAGTGGGTAGTAGATGAGGCTTTTGGGCGGTCTTGGGGGAGCGGGTTACACAGGGATGGCCGACCCGGTGGCACCAAGCGGTGCGCCGGGTCTCCCCACGTCCCCGAAGCAAGGTCTCACTCCATGTCGAAGCGCACCCTGTCCCTCCGTTCCGGTACGTCGAAGCTCCGCAACCGTGCCGCCGTCGTGGCCGCCGGCCTCGGAATGACGGCTGCGCTGGGCGCCGGGGCCGCGTTCGCCGCCGACGGGCAGGCCGCCGCCCTGCCGAGCGGGGCCGCCGCCTCCGTCAAGGCCCAGGCCGCCGCTCAGGCCAAGGCCGCCACCTCCGCGCAGCAGGCCGCCGCCAAGAAGGCCGCCTCCTGGGTCGACCCGGTCGCCCACTACACCCTCTCCGCGGGCTACGCGCAGGGCGGCAGCATGTGGGCCACCGGTCACCACTCCGGCCAGGACTTCGCCGTGCCCACCGGCACCTCGGTCGTGGCCGCGCACGGCGGCACCGTCGTCAAGACCGGCGGCAACGGCGCCGGTGACGGCCCCGCGTACGGCAACGCCGTCGTGATCAAGCACGGCAACGGCACGTACTCCCAGTACGCGCACCTGTCCCGGATCGACGTGCACGTCGGCCAGTCGGTCGCGACGGGCCAGCACATCGCGCTGTCCGGCAGCACCGGCAACTCCAGCGGCCCGCACCTGCACTTCGAGATCCGTACGACGCCGAACTACGGCTCCGCGGTCAACCCCGTCGCCTTCCTCAAGGCGCAGGGCGTGACCGTCTGACCCGGCGGGCTCTCAGTCCTGGTGGGCCTGGGTGATCAGGTCCGTGGCGACCTCGAGGATGGCAAGACGCTTCTCCTCGGGGTCGCCTTCGACGTCCCTGAGGACGAACATCCCGGCGTGCATCGAGAACAGCGCGCTGATGCAGCGCACGCGGTCGGTCAGTGAGCCGTCCTCGGGCAGCAGCTGGGTGATCAGGTCCTGCATCCGGTCCTTGAAGTTCTCGCCGATGCTCAGCTCGCGCATCTGCGCCTGGTTCTCCTGCATGAAGCGGAAGAGCGGGGCGGCTTCGGACAGCGCCTCGCTGTAGCGGGTGAGGATCTCCCGCTTGGTCTCCAGGGGGGCCGGGCGGGGCTGCTCCTTGGCCCAGGTGATCAGCTCGTCGATCGGCCTCATCAGATCGCTGAAGAGGCTGACGAGGATGTCTTCCTTGGTCTTGAAGTGGTAGTAGAGCGCCGCCTTGGTGACTCCCAGGCGCTCGGCGATCTCCCTCAGGGACGTCTTCTCGTAGCCCTGCTCGGCGATCAGTTCGAGGGTCACGTCCTGGATGCGCTGACGGGTGTCCCCGCGACGCTGCTGCGGCCTGCTGCTGCCCGTGACCATCTGTGCCCCTTGCTCGCCCGCTCTTGGCTCTCGGCTCTTGGGAGAAAACTTACTTGACGCCCGGCTAGTTGTCGTCCTACCTTCACCATTGTAAGGAACTAGCCGGGCGGCAAGTAAGTGGGAGTGTGGGGGACATGGCGCAGACAGACAAGGCGACGGGCAGCGGGGAGCAGGTGAAACAGCCGCAGCCGCGCAGTGTGCGCGTCGTGCTGATGGCGCTGATGATCGCCATGCTGCTCGCCATGCTCGACAACATGATCGTGGGCACCGCGATGCCGACGATCGTCGGTGACCTCGGCGGCATCGAGCACCTGTCGTGGGTCGTCACGGCATACACGCTCGCCACCGCCGCCTCCACGCCCATCTGGGGCAAGGTCGGTGACATGTACGGCAGGAAGGGCGCCTTCCTGACCTCCATCGTCATCTTCCTGATCGGCTCCGCGCTCAGCGGCATGGCCCAGGGCATGACCGAGCTGATCGCCTTCCGGGCCGTCCAGGGCCTGGGCGCCGGTGGTCTGATGGTCGGCGTGATGGCCATCATCGGTGACCTCATACCGCCCCGTGAGCGGGGCAAGTACCAGGGCATGATGGCCGGTGTCATGGCGCTCGCCATGATCGGCGGGCCGCTCGTCGGCGGCACCATCACCGACCACCTCGGCTGGCGCTGGACCTTCTACATCAACCTGCCGATCGGCGCCGTCGCGCTGGTCATGATCACCGCCGTGCTGCATCTGCCGAAGAAGCGGTCGGGCGGCTCCATCGACTACCTCGGCGCCGCGCTGCTGACCGTCGGCATCACCTCGATCGTGCTGGTGACGACCTGGGGCGGCAGCGAGTACGCGTGGGGCTCCGCCGTGATCATGGAGCTCATCGGGCTCGGGGTCGCCGCGCTCGTCGGGTTCGTGTTCTCGCAGACCAAGGCCGCCGAGCCGATCCTGCCGCTGCACATCTTCCGCAGCCGCAACTTCACCCTGATGTCGCTGATCGGCTTCATCACGGGCTTCGTGATGTTCGGCGCCGTGCTCTTCCTGCCGCTGTACCAGCAGTCCGTGCAGGGCGCGTCCGCGACCAACTCGGGGCTGCTGCTCCTGCCGATGCTGCTGTCGATGATGGTCGTCTCGCTCGTCGCGGGGCGGGTCACCACGAACACCGGCAAGTACAAGGTGTTCCCGATCGTCGGCAGCGTGCTGATGATCGGCGGGCTGTTCCTGCTCGCGCAGATGGACACCGACACGTCCCGGTTCATGTCCGGCGTCTACATGGCCGTGCTCGGCGCCGGTATGGGCTGCCTGATGCAGATCACCATGCTCGTCGCGCAGAACAGCGTCGAGATGAAGGACATGGGCGTCGCGTCCTCGTCCACCACCTTGTTCCGGACGCTGGGGTCGTCGTTCGGTGTCGCCATCATGGGCGCGCTGTTCAACAACAAGGTGCAGGACGTCATGGCCGAGCGAGCCGGGGCGCTGGGCGGCAAGATCACCGAGCAGTCGGCGCAGCTGGACGCCGCCAGTCTGGCCAAGCTGCCGGTGCCGGTGCGCGAGGCCTACGAGTTCGCGGTGTCGTCCGGGACGCACGTGGCGTTCCTGCTCGGGTCCGTCGTCGCTGTCGTGGCGTTGATCGCGTCCGTGTTCGTCAAGGAGGTCGCGCTGCGCGGGGCCGGGCCGGCCGCCGATGAGCAGCAGGCTGCGCCCAGCGGGGATGTGCTGGCGGAGTCCGTCTGACCATCCGTTTCGCTGAGCGGCTCCCGGGGCTTCGGTGCCGGGGGCCGCTTTTGCGTGGGCGGGCGGGTGCCGGTCCCGGCGGAGCTGGTTGCGCCCCGCAGGGGAGCCGCCGATGGGCGCAGCCCCGCGCCCCCTAGGGCGTGTGTCGAAAGTCCCGCCTGCCCCGCGGCGCCTGGCACGCACGCTCGCGGCGTTGCCGAAACGCCCGCATAGCTCCGCTATGAGGGCGCTCCGGCGCCTTGCGATCGCACGCACCAGACACCGCGGGGCCCGCCCTCCGGGCGGACGACGGGACTTTCGACACACGTCCTAGGCCTCGCGCCGCAGGTCCACGATCCGCCTGATCTTCCCCACCGACCGCTCCAGGGACTCGGGCTCGACGATCTCGACGCCGACCGTCACCCCGACCCCGTCCTTCATCCCCGCCGCGATCGAGCGGGCCGCCTCGGCCCGCTCGTCCGGCGTGGCGTCCGGCCGGGCCTCCGCCCGCACCGTCAGCGCGTCCATCCGGCCCTCGCGGGTCAGGCGCAACTGGAAGTGCGGCGCCACCCCGGGCGTGCGCAGCACGATCTCCTCCACCTGCGTGGGAAACAGGTTCACCCCGCGCAGGATCACCATGTCGTCGCTGCGTCCGGTGATCTTCTCCATCCGCCGGAACCCGGGCCGGGCCGTCCCCGGCAGCAGCCGCGTCAGGTCCCGGGTGCGATAGCGGATCACGGGCATGGCCTGCTTGGTGAGCGAGGTGAAGACCAGCTCCCCGAGCTCACCGTCCGACAGCACCTCACCCGTCAGGGGATCGACGACCTCGGGATAGAAGTGGTCCTCCCAGACGTGCAGGCCGTCCTTCGTCTCCACGCACTCCTGCGCCACGCCGGGCCCGACGACCTCCGACAGACCGTAGATGTCGACCGCGTCGATCGCGCACCGCTCCTCGATCTCCCGCCGCATCTCCTCGGTCCACGGCTCGGCGCCGAAGATGCCGACCTTCAGGGACGTCGTGCGCGGGTCCACGCCCTGCCGCTCGAACTCGTCGAGCAGCGTCAGCATGTACGACGGCGTCACCATGATGATCTCGGGCCGCAGGTCCTGGATCAGGCGCACCTGGCGCGCGGTCATCCCGCCGGACGCCGGGATCACGGTGCAGCCGAGCCGCTCCGCGCCGTAGTGGGCGCCGAGCCCGCCGGTGAACAGGCCGTAGCCGTACGCCACGTGCACCTTGTGGCCCGGGCGCCCGCCCGCCGCGCGGATCGCCCGCGCCACCATGTCCGCCCACATCGACAGATCGGCCTCGGTGTACCCGACGACGGTGGGCGTCCCGGTCGTCCCGCTCGACGCGTGCAGCCGCCGCAGCTCGGTCTGGTCGACGGCGAACATCCCGAACGGATAGTTGTCCCGCAGATCGGCCTTGGTCGTGAGCGGGAACCGGGCCAGATCGGCCAGCGAGCCGCAGTCCCCGGGACGCACCCCCGCCTTGTCGAACGCCTCCCGGTAGAACGGCACCCGCTCGTACACCCGGGCGAGCGTGGCGCGCAGCCGCTCCAGCTGCAGGTCCCGCAACTCCGCCACGCCCAGACGCTCGCCCGCGTCCCACCAGTCCGCCATGGATGCCTCTGTCGCCATCGACCGCACTCCCGAACTCCCGACCGATCATTCGGTTGACCTGTTGGTCGTCAGTAATTCAAGGTCGGGGCCCTGTCGTCAAGGGATGCGACACGGACGGGACACGCGCGCGGCGGCTGAGTCAGCGGCCCGTCTCCATCGGCAGCAGGTACGGCGTGGTCGTCCCCAGCGCCTCGAACCCGAGCCGCTCCAGGATCGGGCGGCTGTACTCGGTCGCGTCGACCTGCATGTAGCGGTAGCCGCGCTCGGCCGCGATCCGCACCCGGTGGGCGACCAGGGCACGGTAGATCCCGCGCCCGCGCCACTCGGGCACCGTGCCGCCGCCCCACAGGCCGGCGAAGTCCGTGCCCGGGTTCAGCTCGAGGCGGGCGGCGCTGACCGGCTCGTCGCCGTGCAGGGCGATCACGGCCGGCACCGTGTCCGGGTCGTTCGCGAGCTGTCGGCGGATCTGCTGACCGATGAACGACGACTCGTTCTCGAAGGCCCGCGCGTGCACGGCCTCGACGAGCGCGATGTGCGCCTCCTCGGTGACCGGCATGACCCGGATCCCCTCCGGGAGCGGGCTGTCCGGCGGCAGCACGGCCGTCTCGGCGACGAGCAGCGTCTCCGGGTCCTCGGCGACGAATCCGGCGGCGACGAGCCGGGCGGGCAGATCGGCCGGCCGGTCGTGCGAGTACGTCTTCCACTCGGCCTCGCCGCCCAACTCCCGGAAGAGCCGCACCTGCTCGGCGATCGCGGCGTCCGCGGTGTCCTCGTCCAGGTCCGACCACAGCACCCCGTGCCAGCCGCCCGGAGGGCTGAGATGCCGCACGACGCCGCCGACGTGCTCGACCCGTGCCGCCGGTTCGTCGGGCCGGGCCCCGAGCCGTATCTGCTGGTCGAACAGGGCCCGTACCTTTTTGTGATCCATCCGGTCACTTCAGCACCGGTGCGATGCGGCGGCAACCGGATTAGGGCGCGATCGTGCCGGGCGGTCCCGGCGGTCCCGGCGGTCCCCGGCGGTCCCCGGCGGGACGCGGTGCGTGCGTCCGCTAGCTCCCGGGCGTGGCGGCCGACTCCGCCGCCACGCTCCGCGCCCACCGGTAGTCCGCCTTGCCGCTGGGGGAGCGCTGGATGCCGTCCGTCACCACCAGCTGGCGCGGGATCTTGTAGCCGGCGAGATGGGTGCGGCAGTGCGCCTGGACCGCCTCCAGGTCCAGCGCGGCCGCCCCGTCGCGGAGCTGGACGACGGCCGCCACGTGGTTGCCCCACTTCGGGTCCGGGACACCGGCGACCAGGGCGTCGTAGATGTCCGGATGGGACTTGAGGGCCTGCTCGACCTCTTCCGGGTAGACCTTCTCGCCGCCGGTGTTGATGCACTGCGAGCCGCGGCCGAGGACCGTCACGATCCCCTCGTCGTCGACCGTCGCCATGTCACCGAGCAGGACCCAGCGTTCGTCACCGGTCCGGAAGAAGGTCTCGGCCGTCTTCTTCGGGTCGTTGTAGTAGCCGAGCGGGACATGCCCGCGTTGCGCGAGCCTGCCGATCTCGCCGACCTCCACCGGCGCGTACGTCGCCGGATCGACCACCTTCGTACGGGCGTTGACGCGCAGCCGGAATCCCTGGCCCGCGCCCGATCCGTCGGTCGCCGTGCCGTTGAAGCCGGACTCGGACGACCCGAAGTTGTTGAGCAGCATCGCGTTCGGCACCAGCGCCTGGAACTGGGCGCGCACGGTGTCCGACATGATCGCGCCGGACGAGGAGACGCTGAACAGCGCCGAGCAGTCCGTGCCCTTGAGCGGGCCGTTGAGCGCGTCGATGAGCGGGCGCAGCATCGCGTCGCCCACCAGGGACACGCTCGTCACTCTCTCCTTCTCTATGGTGCGCAGTACTTCCTCCGGCACGAACTTGCGGTGGATGACGACACGCTGGCCGAAGTTGAAGCCGATGAAGGCCGTCAGGGTCGAGGTGCCGTGCATCAGCGGGGGAGTGGGGAAGAAGGTGATGCCGTCACCGCCCGCCGCCACCCGCTCGGCCAGCTCGTCGGGGCGCGTCACCGGCTCACCGGTCGGCGCGCCCCCGCCCAACCCGGCGAAGAACAGGTCCTCCTGACGCCACATCACACCCTTGGGCATGCCCGTCGTGCCGCCGGTGTAGATGATGAACTGGTCGTCGGCCGAGCGCGCCGCGAACCCGCGCTCCGGCGACGCCGCGGCCTCCGCCGCCGTGAATTCGACCGCCTTGAGCGGCGCTGCGCCGGGAGGCGGGGTGCCCACCCGCACCAGATGCCGCAGCTTCTCCGTGCGGGGCAGCGCGGCCGCCACCCGCTCGGTGAACTCCGCGTCGAAGACCAGCGCCGCGAGATCCGCGTCGCGGTAGAGGTAGACCAACTCCTCCTCGACGTAGCGGTAGTTGACGTTGACCGGCACGACCCGTGCCTTCAGGCAGCCGAGTACCGTCTGGAGATACTCGATGCCGTTGTAGAGGTGCAGGCCCAGATGCTCGCCCGGCCGGATCCCGCTGTCGATCAGGTGGTGGGCGACGCGGTTGGCCGCCGTGTCCAGCTCCGCGTACGTGAGCCTGCGCTCGGCACCCGTACCGGGATGGTCGACGTAGACGAGCGCCTCGCGGTCCGGGACCACGTCGACGACCGACTCGAACAGGTCGGCAAGGTTGTACTCCACCGCTCCTCCTGACCCAGGCCGCATCTCGTGTGGCCGTCATCAGAGCAGACCGGGATGTAAGGGGGAAGGGCCCCCGCACAAGAAATCTGACTGACTGTCAGAAAACTCTTGAACTGGTCGGTCCGCTCCTGCAACCTGTTCCAGGTCCGAGCTCCGGCCGACTGGAGGACACCCATGGGTGGGACCGAACATCTCGACGTGCGGCGCGAAGGCGCGACGCTCGTCCTCACGCTCAACCGGCCCGAGGCCAAGAACGCGCTCTCCCTGCCGATGCTCGTCGGCCTCTACGACGGCTGGCTGGAGGCCGACGCCGACGACACGGTCCGCTCGATCGTGCTCACCGGTGCGGGCGGCTCGTTCTGCGCGGGCATGGACCTCAAGGCCCTCGCGGGCAAGGGCATGGCGGGCGAGCAGTACCGCGACCGGCTCAAGGCCGACCCCGATCTGCACTGGAAGGCGATGCTGCGCCACCACCGGCCGCGCAAGCCGGTGATCGCCGCCGTCGAGGGGTACTGCGTGGCGGGCGGCACCGAGATCCTTCAGGGCACGGACATCAGGGTGGCCGGCGAGTCCGCGACGTTCGGGCTCTTCGAGGTCAAGCGCGGTCTGTTCCCCATCGGGGGCTCGACCGTACGGCTGCCGCGGCAGATCGCGCGGACCCATGCCCTGGAGATGCTGCTCAGCGGGCGCGCGTACCCGGCGCCCGAGGCCGCCGCGATCGGGCTCGTCGGGCGGGTCGTGCCCGACGGCACCGCGCTCGATGCCGCGCTCGGGATCGCCGAGCAGATCAACGCGTGCGGGCCGCTGGCCGTGGAGGCCGTCAAGGCGTCCGTCTACGAGACTGCCGAGATGGCTGAATCGGACGGTCTCGCGGCCGAGTTGAAGCGCGGCTGGCCGATCTTCGACACCGCCGACGCGAAGGAGGGGGCCCGGGCCTTCGCCGAGAAGCGCGCGCCGCAGTTCCGCCGGGAGTAGTGCTTCGTCGCCGGGTGCCGGTGGTCTGTGGCTGGTCGCGCAGTTCCCCGCGCCCCTTAAGGCTGCGCTGCGCGCAGCCTCCCCTGAGCGAGCGGAGCTCGCTTCAGGGGCGCGGGGAACTGC
>NZ_JBEOYI010000056.1:0-18109 GCF_040297005.1 Streptomyces sp. NPDC001904
CTCGATCCGGGGCTGCGTCCGGTGCCGGTCGGGGTGGCGGGGGAGCTGTACATCGCGGGTGCGGGGCTGGCCCGGGGATATCACCGGCGTCCGGGGTTGTCGGCGGAGCGGTTCGTGGCCGATCCGTACGGTGCTGCCGGTACGCGCATGTACCGGACCGGTGACCTGGTGCGACGTACGGCGGCCGGTGATCTGGAGTACATCGGGCGCACCGATTTCCAGGTGAAGGTGCGTGGCTTCCGTATCGAACTCGGCGAGATCGAGACCGTTCTCGCCGATCATCCGGACATCGGCAGGGCTGCCGTCGTGGTTCGTGAGGACGCCCCGGGCGACAAGCGCATCGTCGCCTACGTCGTGCCCGTCGGCGCGCACAGCGGCCCGCACCACGCGCTGCTGCGCAAGTACGCGGCGGCCTCCCTGCCCGAGTACATGGTGCCCGCGGCGTTCGTCACCCTCGACGCCCTGCCGCTGACGCCCAACGGCAAGCTCGACCGCGCCGCCCTGCCCGCCCCGGCGTACGGCCTGGACACCACCGGCCGCGCCCCGCGCACCCCGCAGGAGGAGATCCTGTGCGGCCTGTTCGCCGAGGTCCTCGGGGTGGCCAGGGTCTCCGTCGACGAGGACTTCTTCTCGCGCGGCGGCCACTCGCTGCTCGCCCTGCGCCTGATGACCCGGGTGCGCGCCACGCTCGGCGTGGAGCTGCCCGTGCGCCAGCTCTTCGAGACCCCGACGGTCGCCGGCCTCGCCGCGCTGCTCGCCGACGGCGACACGGCCCGCCCCGCCCTGGAGGCCCGCCCGCGCCCCGGGCGGATACCGGTCTCCTTCGCCCAGCGTCGCCTGTGGTTCCTCAGCCGGCTCGAAGGACCCGGCGCGGCCCACAACATCCCCACCACGCTGCGCCTGTCCGGCTCCCTCGACCGCGAGGCGCTGGCCGCCGCGCTGGCCGACGTCGTCACCCGGCACGAGAGCCTGCGCACCGTCTTCGCCGAGGACGAGCAGGGGCCGCACCAGATCGTCCTCGACCCCGAGCAGGCACGCCCCGAACCCCGGATCGTCCGCACCGACGCGGCCGGCCTGGCCGGGGAACTGCGCCGGGCCGCGCGCCAGGGCTTCGACCTGGAAACGGAACCGCCGCTGCGCGCCCACCTGTTCGAGCTCGGCGCGGACGACCACGTCCTGATGCTGCTCGTCCACCACATCGCGAGCGACGGCGGCTGGTCCACCCCGGTTCTGGTCCGCGACCTCACCACCGCCTACACCGCGCGCTGCGCCGGCGAGGCGCCCGCCTGGGCGCCGCTGCCCGTGCAGTACGCCGACTACACCCTGTGGCAGCACGAGGTGCTCGGCTCCGAGCACGACCCCGACAGCCTCGTCAGCCGCCAGGTCGCCCACTGGAGCGAGACCCTGCGCGACCTGCCCGAGGAACTGCCCCTGCCCACCGACCGGCCCCGGCCCGCGGAGAGCAGCTACCGCGGTGCCACCGTGCCCGTCGCCCTCCCCGCCGAGCTGCACCGGCGCCTCGAACACCTCGCCCGCGAGAACCGCGCCAGCCTCTTCATGGTCGTCCAGGCCGGGCTGGCGGCCCTGCTCGCCAAGCTGAGCGGCTCCACCGACATCCCGATCGGCACGCCGATCGCCGGCCGCACCGACGAGGCACTGGAGGACCTCGTCGGGTTCTTCGTCAACACCCTGGTGCTGCGCACGGACGTCGCCGGCGACCCGACCTTCACCGACCTGGTGGAGCGCGCCCGGCAGACCGACCTCGCGGCCTACGCCCACCAGGACGTGCCCTTCGAACGACTGGTGGAAGTGCTCAACCCGTCCCGCGCGATGGGCCGCCACCCGCTGTTCCAGACCATGCTCGCCTTCAACAACGTCGACCAGAAGGCCGCACTCGGCGAGGGCCGGCTGCCCGGCCTCACCGTCTCCGGCGACCAGGTCGGCACCGGTGTCGCCCAGTTCGACCTGCTGCTCGCCGTGGCCGACAGCCGCGCCGAGGACGGCACCCCTGCGGGCATCACCGGACACCTCGAATACAGCGAGGACCTCTTCGACCGCTCCACCGCCGAGACCTTCGTCCGCCGCCTCACCCTGCTGCTCGACGCCCTGACCGAACGGCCCGGGCTGCCCCTGAGCCGGATCGGTGTCCTGGGGGACGACGAGCGCGGGCGCATCCTCGGCAGCTGGCTCGACACCGCCGCCGAGGTGCCGCGGGCGACACTGCCCGCACTGTTCGCGGCCCAGGCCGCCCGTACGCCCGAGGCACCCGCCGTGCGGCACCGGGAGCGGACCCTGTCGTACGCCGAACTCGACGCCCGCTCCGACCGGCTGGCGCGGCTGCTCATCGAGCGCGGTGCCGGGCCCGAGCAGTTCGTGGGCATCGCCCTGCCGCGCACCGAGCTCACCCTCGTCGCGGTCCTCGGCGTCCTCAAGTCCGGTGCCGCCTACGTGCCCGTGGACCCGAACTACCCGGCCGACCGCCAGGCCCACCTGCTGCGCGACGCCGCCCCCGGCCTGCTGCTCACCTCGACGGACGTGCTCGCCGGGCTGCCCGGCGAGCACGCCGAGCCCCTCGTGCTCGACGACCCCGCCACCGAGGCCGCGCTCGCCGCCCTGCCCGCGGGCCCGGTGGGCGACGCGGAGCGCACGGCGCCGCTGCTGCCCGCGCACGCCGCCTACGCGATCTACACCTCCGGCTCCACCGGCCTGCCCAAGGGCGTCGTGGTGCCGCACGAGAACGTCGCCGACCTGGCGGCCTGGGCCGTGGGCGAGTTCGGCGCCGAGGGCATGGCACACGTGGTGGCCTCCACCTCGCTCAACTTCGACGTCTCCGTATTCGAGATGTTCGGCCCCCTGCTCAGCGGCGGCACCGTCGAGGTGATGCGCGACGTCCTGGAGCTGGGCGACCCGGCCCACGCGGGCCGCTCGGTCTCCCTGATCAGCGGAGTGCCCTCGGCCGTCGCCCAACTCGTCGGCGACGGCGGCCCGCTGGTCCGCGCCCGCGAGGTGGTGCTCGCCGGCGAAGCCGTCTCCGCCCGCGACGCGGGCGCCGTCGTACGCGCCGTCGGAGCCGACCGGTTCGCCAACATCTACGGACCCACCGAGGCCACCGTCTACGCCGCCGCCTGGTACAGCCGCGACGAGATCACCGGCGTACCGCCGATCGGCGCCCCGATCCGCAACACCCGCCTCTACGTCCTCGACCGGGCCCTGCAACCGGTCCCGGTCGGCGTCGCGGGCGAGCTGTACATCGCGGGCCCCGGCCTGGCCCGCGGCTACCACCGCCGCGCCGGCCTGTCGGCGGAGCGGTTCGTGGCCGACCCGCACGGTGCCCCCGGCACCCGCATGTACCGGACCGGCGACCTGGTCCGCTGGAGCGCCGACGGGAATCTCGACTACCTCGGCCGCACCGACTTCCAGGTCAAGGTGCGCGGCTTCCGCATCGAACCCGGCGAGATCGAGGCGATCGTCCTCGGCCACGCCGACGTCGCCCGCACCGCGGTCCTCGTCCGCGAGGACAGACCGGGCGACAAGCGCCTGGTGGCGTACGTGGTCCCGGCCGCGGGCCGCGCCGTCGACCGGGCCCGGCTGCGCGCCCACGTCGCCGCCGCCCTGCCCGAACACATGGTGCCCTCCGCCTTCGTCGCCCTGGACGCCCTGCCGCTCAACCCCAGCGGCAAGCTCGACCGCGCCGCGCTGCCCGCGCCCGAGTACGGCCCCGCACGGGCCGGCCGGGCCCCGCGCACCCCGCACGAGGTGATCCTGTGCGGTCTGTTCGCCGAAGTCCTCGGCCTGCCCGAGGTGTTCATCGACGACGACTTCTTCGTCCTCGGCGGCCACTCGCTGCTCGCCACCCGCCTCGCCGGCCGGATCCGCGCCACCCTCGGCGAGGAACTCACCATCCGCCAGTTCTTCGAGACGCCGACCGTCGCCGGACTCACCGCCGCCCTCGGCTCCGGCGGGCCCGCCCGGCCGCCGCTGCTCGCCGCCGAGCGCTGCGCGCGCGTCCCGCTCTCCTCGGCCCAGCAACGCCTTTGGTTCCTCAACCGGTTCGAGGGCCGCAGCCACACCTACAACGTGCCGACGGCCCTCCGGCTCTCCGGCGCGGTCGACCGGGAGGCGCTCACCGAGGCCCTCGCCGACCTCGCCCTGCGCCACGAGGCCCTGCGCACCGTCTTCGCGGAGGACGCCGACGGCCCGTACCAGACCGTCCTCGACGCCGCCGGCGCCCGTCCCGCGCTGACCTTGCGCGAGACCACCGAGGAGGACGCCGTCGCGGACCTCGAACGGGAGGCGCGCCACAGCTTCGACATCGGCACCGAACCGCCGCTGCGCGCCACCCTGTTCGCCGTCGGGCCCGATGAGCACGTCCTGCTGGTCCTGGTGCACCACATCGCCACCGACGGCTGGTCGATGCCGCTGCTCGTGCGCGACCTCACCGCCGCCTACGCGGCGCGCTGCGCCGGCGAGGCACCCGCCTGGGCGCCGCTGCCCGTGCAGTACGCCGACTACACCCTGTGGCAGCGCGAACTGCTCGGCTCCGAGGACGACCCGGACAGCGTCGCGGCACGCCAACTCGCGCACTGGCGGACCGCGCTGGCCGGCCTGCCCGAGGAGCTCGACCTGCCCACCGACCGGCCGCGCCCGGCCGTCTCCTCCTACCGGGGCGACCTGCTCGACGTGGAGATCCCGGCCGGAACGCACGCCCGGCTCACCGAGCTGGCCCGGGAGAACCACGCCAGCCTCTTCATGGTCGTGCAGGCCGCCCTCGCCGCGCTCCTGTCCAAGCTGAGCGGCTCCACCGACATCCCGATCGGCACCCCGATCGCCGGCCGCACCGACGAGGCCCTCGAAGACCTCGTCGGCTTCTTCGCCAACACCCTCGTACTGCGCACCGAGGTGGCCGCCGACGAGCCGTTCACCGCGCTCGTGGCCAAGGTCCGCGAGACCGACCTGACCGCCTACGCCCACCAGGACGTGCCCTTCGAGCGGCTCGTCGACGCGCTCAACCCGGTCCGCTCCATGGCCCGCCACCCGCTGTTCCAGACCATGCTGACCTTCGACAACGTGGCCGCACGCGACACCGCGGACCCCGCACACGCGGGGCCGATGCCCGACGTGGCCGCGTCCGGCCAGGGCGTCGGCACCGGTGTCGCCCGTTTCGACCTGATGTTCCGGCTCGGGGAACGGCGCACCGCCGACGGCACGCCCGGCGGGATCGCGGGCGTCCTGGAGTACGCCGCCGACCTGTTCGACCGGGACACCGCCCGTGGTCTCGCCGACCGGCTCGTCGCCGTCCTCACGGCCGCGGCCGGCCGTCCCGACGCCCCGGTGGGCGCCCTCGACACGCTGCCCGAGAGCGACCGCGGCCGGCTCCTCGTCGCCTGGAACGACACCGCCCGCGACCTGCCCCACGAGCACCTGCCGGCCCTGTTCCGCGCCCGGGCTGAGCGCACACCGCACGCCCCCGCACTCGACTTCGGCGACCTGACCCTCGACTACCGCGCGCTCGACCTGCGCTCCGACCGGCTCGCCCACGCGCTCGCCGCCCGCGGCGTCGGCGCCGAGGACCTCGTCGCGGTGGCCCTGCCGCGCACCGACGCGATGGTCGTGGCGCTGCTCGCGGTCCTCAAGTCCGGTGCGGCGTACGTCCCGATCGACCCGGAGTATCCGGCCGACCGCGTCGCCTACATGCTGGCCGACGCGGCCCCGGCCCTGCTGCTCACCGACCGGGAGACCGCGCCCGGCCTGCCCGACGGCGACGGCGTGGCCCGCCTGGTCCTGGACGACCCCGGGACCGTGGCCGCCCTCGACGCCGTCACCGCACCCGAACTCGACCTGGTCCGCCGGATTCCGGCACCCCACCCCGACCACCCGGCGTACGTCATCTACACCTCCGGCTCGACCGGCCGGCCCAAGGGCGTCGTCGTGGGCCACGAGAACCTGCTCAACCTGCTCCACGCCATCCAGGGGCGGCTGCGCCTGACCGCCGACGACCGGCTGCTGGCCGTCACCACGATCGGCTTCGACATCTCCAACCTGGAGCTGTGGACCCCGCTCGCGCACGGCGCCCGCCTGGTGCTCGCGCCCCGCGAGACCGTCAAGGACCCGGTGGCCCTCGCCCGGCTCGTCGAGGAGTCGGGGGCGACCGTGCTCCAGGCCACCCCGACCGCCTGGCAGGGCCTGGTCGCCACCCGGCCCGAGGCGCTGCGCGGCCTCGTCAAGCTCGTCGGCGGCGAGGCGCTGCCCGGACCGCTCGGCCGCGCGCTGCACGAGCTCGGCGGCTCCCTCACCAACGTCTACGGGCCGACCGAGACCACCATCTGGTCCACCGCCGCCCTCCTCGACGACGCCACCTGCGAACGGCCGCCCATCGGCCGCCCGCTGGACAACACCCGGGTGTACGTCCTGGACGGCGGGCTGCGCCCGGTGGCGCCCGGCGAGGCCGGCGAGCTGTACATCGCCGGCACCGGCGTCGCGCGCGGCTACCTGAACCGGCCCGGCCTGTCCGCCGAGCGGTTCACCGCCGACCCCTTCGGACCCGCGGGCGGCCGGATGTACCGCACCGGCGACCTGGTCCGCTGGAGCGCCGACGGCGACCTGGAGTACATCGGCCGCACCGACCACCAGGTCAAGGTGCGCGGCTTCCGCATCGAACTCGGCGAGATCGAGGCCGCGCTGACCTCCCGCGGCGAACTCGCCCAGGCGGTCGTCGTCGCCCGCGAGGACATCCCGGGCGACAAGCGCCTGGTCGCGTACGCGGTCCCGGACCGCGGCGACGGCAGCCGGGACACCGAGGCCGAGGAGAGCCAGGTCCGCGAGTGGGAGGAGGCCTACGACGCGCTCTACGGCGACCCGGGCTCCGACACCTTCGGCGAGGACTTCGGCATCTGGCGCTCCACGTACACGGGCGCCCCGATCCCGCTGGAGGAGATGCGCGAGTGGCGCGCGGCCACCGTCGAGCGGATCCTCGCCGGCCGGCCGCGCCGGGTCCTGGAGATCGGCGCCGGCACCGGCCTGATCCTCGCCCACGTCGCCCCGCACTGCGAGAGCTACTGGGGCACCGACCTGTCCGCCTCCGTCGTCGAACGGCTGCGCCACCAGGTCGCCGGACAACCCGGCCTGGCCGACCGGGTCACCCTGACCGTCCAGCCCGCCCACGACACCGACGGCCTGCCCGCGGGCACCTTCGACACCGTCGTGCTCAACTCGGTGGTCCAGTACTTCCCGAGCGCCGACTACCTCGCGGAGGTCCTCGGCAAGGTACGCGCCCTGCTCGCTCCCGGCGGCACCGTCTTCATCGGCGACGTCCGCAACCTGCGCACCCTGCGCACCCTGCGCGGCGCCGTCGCCCTCACCGGGCAGGACGCCGTGCCCGAGGGCGCCGGACGGGACGTGCTGCGGGCCAGCGTCGAGCGGGCCGTGGCCCGCGAGAAGGAACTCCTGCTCGCACCCGAGTGGTTCACGGAGCAGGCCGGCCCGCTCGGCGTCGACGTGCGGGTGCGCCGCGGCACCCACCACAACGAACTCACCAGGCACCGGTACGACGTGGTGCTGCGCACCGCACCCGGCGCCGAGGCCCCCGACGCGCCCGTCCTGCCCTGGGGCGAGCGGGTGCGCGGACGCGACGCGCTGGCGGACGAGCTGGCCGCGGGCCGTCCCGCGCTGCGCGTCACCGGCATCCCCAACCTCCGTCTGGCGGACGAAGCGGCCGGGGTGCGCGCCCTGTTCGACGAGGACGCGCGGGAGGCCGCGGCCGTCGACCCCGAGGAGCTGTACGCACTCGCCGAGCGCACCGGCCACCGGGTGGCCGTCACCTGGGCGGCCGGGGACGCCGACGACGGCGCGCTGGACGCCCTGTTCGTCCGCGGGGACGGCCCCGTGGACCTGGCCGTCGCCGGGGTCCACCGGCCGGCGCCCGGCCCCGGCGCCCGGCCGTCGGCCAACGCCCCGGCGAGCCGCCGCGACGACACCGGACTCGGCCCCGTCCTGCGCGACCGGCTCAAGGAGACGCTGCCCGCGCACATGGTGCCCGCGGCCGTGGTGGTCCTCGACGCCCTGCCGCTCACCCCGAACGGCAAGGTCGACCGGGCCGCGCTGCCCGTGCCCGACTACGGCACCCGCGCCGCGGGACGCACACCGGTCACCCCGCGCGAAGAGCTGATGTGCGCCCTGTTCGCCGAGGTCCTCGGCCTCCCGCACTTCGGGCTCGACGACAACTTCTTCGAGAGCGGCGGCCACTCCCTGCTCGCGACCCGGCTCGTCGGCCGGGTGGGCGCCGTCCTCGGCGTCGACGTCCCGCTGCGCCGGCTCTTCCAGGCCCCCACCCCCGCCGCACTGCTGCGCGAGCTGGAGCCGGACGGCGCGCGCGACGGACACGGCGTGCTGGTGCCGCTGCGCGCCTCCGGCTCGGCGTCCCCGCTGTTCTGCGTGCACCCGGCCGCCGGCCTCAGCTGGGTCTACCTCGGTCTGCTCGCCCACCTCGGCCCGCAGTACCCACTGTACGGGCTCCAGGCGCGCGGCACCGACGGCGCGGAGCCGCTGCCCGCCTCCATCGAGGACATGGCCGCCGACTACGCCGACCAGATCACGGCCGTCGCCCCCGACGGCCCGTACCGGCTGCTCGGCTGGTCGGTCGGCGGGACGATCGCGCACGCCGCGGCGGCGGAACTGGAGCGCAGGGGCGCGCGGGTGGAACTCCTCGCCGTGCTCGACGCCTACCCGGTCGCCGACGCGGCCGGCGCCGAGCCGCCCTCCGAGGCGACGATCGTCGCGCACAACCTGCGGGCGATCGGCTTCGACTTCCAGGAGGCCGAGCTGACCGAGCAGACCTTCCCGATCGAGCGCTACCGGGCCTTCCTGGCCCGCGAGAACAAGGTGATGGCGCGGTTCGACGAGCGCGAGATCCTCGCCATGAAGGACGTCTACGTCAACAACACCCGGCTCATGTGGACACACACCCCGTCCCGGTTCAGCGGCGACATGCTCTTCGTCACCGCCGAACGCGACCGGGGGGCGCTGGTCCGCGAGCGCGGCCACCGTGCCTGGGCGGAGTACGTCGGCGGCGAGATCGTCAACCACGACGTGGACAGCGACCACGAGGGCCTCATGACGCGGCCGGGGCCGATCGCCCGGGTCGGCCGCGTGCTGGCCGAACGGCTCGCGGAGCTGGACGAGGCGGCGGGCGGCGACGCTCTCACCGGCGCTCGTAGAACCGCCGTAGACGCCGGACGCAGGCTCAGCGCATGACAGCGCTGGACGAGACGACGGTTGCGGCACCGCTTCCGCTGCGCCGCAACCGCGACTTCCTGCTGCTGTGGACCGGCAACTGGCTGCAGTTCTTCGGGTCCCGGATGAGCAGCGTCTGCTACCCGCTGCTCGCGCTCCAGATCTCCGGGGGCTCGCCCGCGGCGGTCGGCCTGGCATCGGCCGCGGCCGTACTGCCGCAGGCCGTCGTGCAGTTGCCGGCCGGTGTCCTGGTCGACCGGTGGGACCGGCGCGCGGTCATGCGCTGGTGCGCCGTCGGCCGGGTCCTCGCGCTCGGCGCGGTGGGCGCCGCTCTGACTCTCGGCGCGCTCGGCATGGAACTGCTGCTGGCGCTGATCGCCGTCGAGGTCTCGCTGGCGATCGTCTCCTCGCTCGCCGAACGGGCCGCCGTCCGCACGGTCGTCCCGGGGGAGCAGCTGCCGGCCGCACTGTCGCAGAACGAGGCGCGTGGCCGGATCGCCGGTCTGCTGGGCGGGCCGGCCGGGACCGTGCTGTTCACCTGGACCCGCTGGAGCCCGTTCCTCGCCGCCACGCTCGGGGCGCTGGCCGCGGCCGTCAACCTGCGGTTCATCCGGGCCGACCTGCGGACGGAGCACCAGGGGGCGCGGCGGGCACTGCACCGCGACCTCGCCGACGCCCTGCGCTGGCTGCTGGGCCAGCGGGCGCTGCGCGCCATGCTGCCCGTGGTCACCGTGTCCACGGCCCTGCTGCAAGTGGTGATGCAGGGCCTGGTCGTGATCCTGGTCAAGGAACAGGGGCTGCCGGAGGCCACCTTGGGCGTCGTCCTCGGGATCAGCGGCTGCGGCGGCCTGCTCGGCGCGCTCAGCGGGCGCTGGTTCATGGCACGGCTGCCGCTGTCCGTCCTGCTGATCGGCGGCCTGACCCTGTGGGCCGCCCTGATGACCGGCATGGCCTGGGCGCGGGGACCGGTGCAGCTCGGGGTGCTGTTCGCGCTGATGAACATCATCGGCGCGGTGTTCGGGGTGGCCACCGCGGTCTACCAAGTCACCGTCACACCCCAGGAGTTGCAGGGCCGGGTCGCGGCACTGTCCGGCCTCGTCGTCGCCCTCGGCACCACCGCGGGCGCCTTCTGCGCCGGAAAGCTCCTCGAGGCCTACCGCGGGCTGCTCTCCCTGCTGGTGGCGGCCGGCCTGATGGCCGTCACCGCCGCGGTGTCCGCGCTGATCCCGGCCGTCCGCAGGGCCCGCATCCCGGACGCGGCCCGCCCCGCGGCGCCTCCCGCGTCCCCGCCCGACACCTGACCGGGGCGTTCACCCGACCACCGTCGTCCACCGGCAACGTGAGCCGGCCGTCCACCCGACCCCGCGCACCACCCGGAAACCCGGACCACCCGAAGGACCGTCCATGGACCTGAGCCTGTTCTATTTCGCGCACGATTCGACCGCGCCGGGGGAGGCCGGCCGCTACGAGCTGCTGATCGAGGGGGCGAAGCTCGCCGACCGGTCGGGCCTCGCCGCCGTGTGGACCCCCGAGCGGCACTTCGACCCCTTCGGCGGCGCCTACCCGAACCCGGCCGTGCTCGGCGCCGCCGTGGCGATGTGCACCCAGCGGGTGGGCATCCGGGCCGGCAGCGTCGTCGCCCCGCTGCACCACCCGGCGCGGATCGCCGAGGAGTGGGCGGTGGTCGACAACCTCTCCGGCGGCCGCGCGGGCGTCGCCTTCGCCTCCGGCTGGAACACCGTCGACTTCGCGCTGCGCCCGGAGAACCACGCCGACCGCCGGGCCCTGGTCCGCGACACCGCCGAGGAGGTGCGCCGGCTGTGGCGCGGGGAGGCCCTCTCCACCACCGACGGGCTGGGCCGGCCGGTCGACATCCGCGCCTATCCGCCCGCCGTCCAGCCCGAGTTGCCGGTCTGGCTTACCTCGGCCGGCGGCGTCGACACCTTCCGGGCCGCCGCCCGCATGAAGGCCGGCATCCTGACCCATCTGCTCGGCCAGTCCCTGGAGGAGGTCGCCGGAAAGATCGCCGAGTACCGGCGGGTCGCCGCCGAGGAGCACGACGGCTGGTCCGGTCATGTCGTGCTGATGCTGCACACCCTGCTCGGCGACGACCTGGACCAGGTCCGCGAGCAGGTGCGCGAGCCCTTCACCAATTACCTGAAGAGCTCCGCCAACCTCACCGCCAAGTCGTTCACCGGCAAGGACACGGACCTGTCCGACCTCAACGCCGCCGACATGGACTACCTCGCCGCCCGCGCCTTCGACCGGTACTTCGACACCGGAGGCCTCTTCGGCAGCGTCGAGCGGGCCGCCGAACTGCTGCCGCACGTACAGGCCCTGGGCGTCGACGAGATCGGCTGCCTGGTCGACTTCGGCGTGGAGCCGAGGGCCGTGCTCGAAGGCATCGAGAAGCTCGGCAAGCTGAACGAGATCATCTCCCGATAGGAGCAGGAGACGTCATGAGCACCACCCTGAGCGAGAACCTCACCTGGGCCCCGCACGAGATCACCGCGGCGCAGGCCGACGGCCGTGACCTGGCCGAGCACCTGACCGGCCTGGGCGCCGAGGGCCTCACCGAGCTGCTGACCGAGCACAAGGCGCTCGTCTTCCGCGGCTTCGGCGTCACGCCGGAATCCATCGATCCGGTCCTCGACCGGCTCCTGCCGACCCGGCTGCCGTACGTGCACGGGAACTCGCCGCGCACCCGGGTCAAGGGCAACCTCTACACCTCGACCGAGTACCCGCAGCGCTTCACCATCTCGATGCACAACGAGCTGAACTACGCCCGCCGTTGGCCGGCGCGGCTCGCCTTCTACTGCGAGAAGGCCGCCGAGTCGGGCGGCGCGACCCCGGTCGTGGACGGCGCGCTGTGGCTCGACTCGCTGCGGCCCGAGGTCCGCGAGGCGTTCGCGGGCGGCATCCGCTACGTGCAGAACCTGCACGACGGCTACGGCCTCGGCAAGAGCTGGCAGGACACCTTCGAGACCGACGACCGCGCCGAGGTGGAGCGCTATCTGACGGCCGCGGAGGCGGAGTGGGAGTGGGGCCCGGACGGCATCCGCGTCGTCCAGCACCGCAAGGCCACCACCACGCACCCGGTGACCGGCGTCGAGGTCTGGTTCAACCAGGCCGACCAGTGGCACCCGGCCGGCCTCGGCGACGAGACCTCCAAGGAGCTGTACGACATCCTGGAGCCCGAGGAGTTCCCGCAGTACGTCACCTTCGCGGACGGCAGCCTCATACCCGACGAGTACGTCACGCACATCCGTGACGTCGGCCTGGAACTGGCCGTGGACGTGAACTGGCGCGAGGGCGACGTGCTCGTCATCGACAACGTCCTCACGGGCCACGGCCGCCGCCCCTTCGAGGGCACGCGCCGCATCCTGGTCGCCATGTGCGACTGAGCGGCCCCCGACGCGGCGGACCCCGGCACGGGAGACCCCCGCGGGCCGTCCCCGTACGCGAGAACCCCGCCCGCCTCCCACCGGAGACGGGCGGGGTTCTCCCGCGTGCGGGCCCGGCCCGCGCCGACGCGTCAGGCCCGCAGGTACGCCAGCACCGCGAGCACCCGGCGGTGCCCCTCGGTGGCCACCGGAAGGTCCAGCTTGGTGAAGATGTTGCCGATGTGCTTGTTCACGGCCGCCTCGCTGATGAACAGCTTCTTGGCGAGGCTCGCGTTGGTGCGGCCCTCCGCGATCAGCGAGAGCACCTCGCGCTCCCGGGCGCTGAGCCGCTCCAGCGGGTCCTGGCGCAGCTGGACGAGCTGGTGGATGACCTCGGGGTCCACCGCCGTCCCGCCGGCGGCGACCCGCTCGATCGCGGCGGTGAAGTCCGCCACCGCGCTCACCCGCTCCTTGAGCAGATAGCCCACCCCGGCACCACCGCCGGAGTCCAGCAGGCGCAGGGCGTACGAGCGTTCCACGTACTGGCTGAGCACGAGCACGGGCAGGCCGGGGAACTCCGCGCGCAGCTCGACCGACGCCCGCAGCCCGTCGTCGCCGAGCGACGGTGGCATCCGTACGTCCGTGACGATCAGGTCCGGGCGGTCGGCGCGGACCGCGGCGAGCAGGGCGTCGGCATCGCCGACCGCCGCCACCACGTCGTGTCCGACCCGTTCGAGCAGCCCGACCAGGCCTTCGCGCAGCAGAACGGCGTCCTCGGCCACGATCAGACGAAGCGACACGGAACCTCCACGTGCAACAGGGTGGGACCACCGGACGGACTCGACACCCGCATCCGGCCGTCGAGGGCGGTGACCCGGTCCGCGAGACCCGTCACGCCGCTGCCCGTGGGGTCCAGACCGCCCCGGCCGTCGTCCTTGATGTCGAGGACCAACAGATCGGAATGGTAGCGACCGCGCACCGCGGCGGTCCTGGCACCGCTGTGTTTGGCGATGTTCGTCATGGCCTCGTTGATCAGGTAGTACATCGTCGTCTCCAGCTTTCTGGGCAGCCGCTCCGGCAGGTTCAGATCCACCGTCACCGGGATCGGGAACCGGCCCGCGTAGTCCTCGATCGCCGCGACGAGCCCGTGGTCGGCGAGGACCGGAGGGTTCAGGCCGCGGATCAGTGCCCGCAACTCCTGGTGCGCCGTGGACAGTTGACCCTCGGCCTGGGTGAGCAGCTCGTCCTGCGGCGAGCCCGGCTCGGCGTCCAGCCGCATCAGCCCCAGCGTCATGCCCAGGGACACCAGATGCTGCTGTGCCCCGTCGTGCAGGTCGCGCTCGATGCGGATCCGCTCGGCGTCGAAGGAGTCGAGGAGCCGCGACTGGGAGGCGCGCACCTCGCGCAGCTCCTCGCCGAGCTCCCGGTCCCGCGGGGCGAGGAAGGAGCGGGCCATGGCGGCGCGCGCCCCCGCCCAGGAGGTCACCGTGTACGGCGTGGAGAGCAGCACCAGCACGCCGAACACCGTCCACGGCCAGGTGTCGCCGTCGGTCGAGGCGATGGTCGTGGCCGGCAGTCCGAAGGAGAAGCCGAGCACCATCAGGTCGAGCCACCACAGGGCGACGGCCGACAGCAGCGTGAACATCAACTCCCGCCAGGTCGCCGGCTCCTTGAGCCGGGTGGCGATCCAGCCGCGCGGCCCCGGGGCCTCCGGGGTGCGGTGCGGGTCGCTGACGTGGTCGAGGTCGACGAGGCGCAGCCGGCGGCGCTCCACCGTGGCGACCACGGTGGAGGCGAAGACCAGGCCGACCAGGGGCGCGACTCCGATCAGGACGACCAGGAGGATCAGGCCCGCGGCCAGGCCGAGGGTGAAGACGACCACCGCCGCGGCCCCGACCAGGACGCCTCCGCTCAGGTACGCGAGGGACCGCCAGGGCCAGCTGGAGGTCAGAAAGCTCAGCGGCCGCTGCGCCATGGCCTGCCAGGCCGTTGTGGGTTGCATGCGGCCAACGTACCCATCCGGTCTCTTCCGGATCTCCGGGAAGCGAGGGAGGTAGAGCTACCTCTACCTCAGGAGTAGAGAGCGGGCCAGTGCCCCGGCCACCCCCGGTGCAGTGAAATCGTGGCATGACGACGACGAGCCACATCACCCCCACGCAGGACGCGGTCGAACTCCACTCGGTGCGCAAGGTCCACGGCACCGGCGGACGACAGGTCACCGCCCTGGACGGCGTCTCGCTCTCCTTCCGCCGCGGCACCTTCACCGCGATCATGGGCCCCTCCGGTTCGGGCAAGTCGACCCTCCTGCAGTGCGCGGCCGGTCTCGAGCAGCCGTCGGACGGACAGATCGTCCTGGCCGGTGTGGACATCGGCCGGCAGAACGAGATGCAGCGCACCGAACTGCGCCGCAAGCACGTCGGCTTCGTGTTCCAGGCGTTCAACCTGGTGGAGTCCCTGACGGCGGCGCAGAACGTGGAGCTGCCCTCTCGGTTCGCCGGCCGCAAGGTCAGCCGCGAGCAGGTCTCCGCGGCGCTCGCCTCGGTAGGCCTGGCCGACCGCGCGGGGCACCGCCCCAGCGAGCTGTCCGGCGGCCAGCAGCAGCGCGTCGCCCTCGCCCGTGCCCTCGTCACCCGGCCCGACGTCCTCTTCGCGGACGAGCCGACCGGCGCCCTGGACACCGTCACCTCCCGCGAGGTGCTGCGGATGATGCGGATGCTGGTCGACCAGGAGGGCCAGACCACCCTGATGGTCACCCACGACCCGGTGGCCGCCGCCCACGCCGACGTCGTCGTCTTCCTCAAGGACGGCCGGATCGCCGACCGGATCCACCTCGACCACCAGGCCGGCGCCGACAACGCCGCCTCGATCGCCACCCACATGGCCCGGCTGGAGGCCTGACCGACATGCTGATCCTCGCGAACGTCCGTGAACGCTGGTCCGGTTTCCTCGGCGCCTTCGTCGCCGTCCTCGTCGGCGTGGCCCTGATCACCACCACCCTGGTCATCTACGACTCCGCCCGCGCCAAGGTCCAGCCCCGCTACGAGGGCACCGCGGCCCTCGCCCTCCCGAAGCAGGCCGTCGACGCCGACGGCAGCCCCGAGGACCGGATGCCGTGGAGCAGGAGCGAGGCCGAGCCGATCGTCGCCGGCCTGGCGAAGATCCCCGGCGTCGCCGACGCCGTGGTCGACCGCTCCTTCTACGCCCAGGCCATCAAGAACGGCAAGCCCGTCACCGACGAGGGCGCCGACGACTCCGGGCACGGCTTCGGCAGCGCGCGGATGGCGCCGTACCGGCTGGTCTCCGGCCGCGCTCCGGCCGCCGGGAACGAAGTGGTCGTCGACCGTGCCCTCGGCGCCGCCGTGGGCAGCGAACTGACCGTCAACATCACCAAGGGCCGCGAGCAGTTCCGGGTCGTCGGCACGGTGGACGGACCCGGCTACTACTTCAGCGAGCAGTTCGCGGCCCGGCAGCAGCCCGGCGTGGCCGCCGTCGCCCTGATCCCCGCCAAGGGCGCCGAGACCGGCGCGATCGTCTCCGCCGCGAAGAAGCTCATCGGTGACGGCGGCAGCGTGGTCTCCGGCGACGGCCGGTCCGAACTGCAGCCCGAGTACATCGAGCACAAGCGCTTCCTGGGCGTCCAGCTGATCAGCGCCATGGCCCTGCTCGGCCTGTTCACCACGGTGTTCGTGGTCGCCTCCATGCTGGTCCTGTCCACCGGGATGCGCCGCCGCGAGATCGGTCTGCTGCGCACCATCGGCGCCTCGCCGAAGCAGATCCGCCGCATGATCCTCGGCGAGGCCGCCGTGGTCGGGCTCGCCGGTTCGATCGCCGGCTGCCTGGCGGGCGTGGCCGCCACGCCGCTGCTGCTCTCGATCCTCAAGGGCCTGGACGTGACGCCGCCCGGCATGGAGATCAGTGTCGCCGCCTGGCCGCTGCTCACCGGTTCCCTGGTCGGCATCGGGGTCAGCGTGATCGGCGCCTGGAGCGCGGGCCGCAAGGCCGCCAAGGTCGCCCCCATCGAGGCGCTGCTCGACAGCCGCTCGGCCAACAAGGGCATGGGGCGCGGTCGTTGGATCGCCGGGCTCACCGTCCTCGGCCTGGGTGTCCTGCTCGCGATCGGCACCGCCACCTCCACCGCCGACAACCGGATCAACATGGCGATCTTCGCCACGATGACGCTGATCGTCGCGGCGGCCCTGCTCACCCCGGTGTTCGTCGGACCGGTCGGCCGGTTCCTGACCGCGCCGTTCCAGCGCGGCGGCAAGGCCGCCCCGGTCCTCATCCGGGCCGAGCTGGTCGCCAACCCGCGCCGCGCCGCCTCGCTGGTCGCCCCGGTGATCGCGGCCGTCGGCTTCGCGGTCCTGCTCAGCGGCATGGTGTCGACCATGCGGGTCGCCTACCCGGCCGGTGAGGCGCTGAAGGTCGCCGGACAGACGATCGTCACGCCCGACGGCACCCCCGGCAACACCGACGAGGTCGTCGCCGACAACCCGGTCGGCAAGGCGGCCCTGCCGACCCGCGCCTTCGTCGACACCAAGAACACCAAGAAGGGCGAGAACGGCGAGAACGCCGGGGCGTCCACCGTCCTGGACGTCCTGGGCAGCCGGGACGCGAAGTGGAACAAGCCGGGCCAGGCGGTCCTCGGCGAGAAGATGGCCGGTGACCTGGGCCTGAAGCAGGGCCAGGAGGTTCCGGTCCGGTTCGCGGACGGCGCCACCGTCACCCTGCGCGTCGCGCAGGTGCTGCCCGACGACCCGGCCCGCGGTGACTTCGTGGTCGCCCGCGACCTGGTCCGCGCCCACGACCCGGCCGCGCTCACCGACGACATCTTCGTCCCCGGCGGCGCCAAGGCCTCCGCCGCGGCCCCCGGAGTCGCGCTGCACGACGCCGCCCAGTACGCGCTGGCCGACTACAACACCGACGCCAAGCTCACCGAGTCCCTCGCCATGATGCTGATCGTGATCGCGGTCGGCTACAGCGTGATCGCCGTCGCCAACTCCATGGCCATGGCCGCCCACGGCCGGCGGCGCGACTTCGGGGTGATGAAGTCCGCCGGCGGCACCGTCCGCCAGCTGCTGTTCACCTCGGCGGGCGAGACCGCGCTGGTCATCGTCATCGGCGCCGCCCTCGGTGTGCTGGTGACCCTGCCCCCGCTGGCCGGCATGGCGGCCGGTCTCTCCGAGGCCACCTCGTCGGACGTCGGCCTGCACCTGAACTCGGGCGTCGTCGTCCTCGCGATCATCGGCACCCTGGTCGCGGCGCTCGCCGCCGGAGTCGCGGTCACGTCGAAGACGCTGAAGCGCCAGGCCGCCTGAGACGGACCACCGGCCGGAAGCCGAGGAGGGCAGAACCGGACACGACGAACGAGCACCACGCGAGGATCGGCACGGCACGAGGCGGCGGCCCCCCGGAACCCCGGGGCTACGACACGCAGACCTTCGAGTCGCCGTTCTTCGGTGCGACGGCGTACGACACGGGCGCGTACGACGCCACGCAGT
>NZ_JBEOYI010000057.1:0-18101 GCF_040297005.1 Streptomyces sp. NPDC001904
CGGCATGACCGTCACCCTGGCATGAGCCGCTGTTGGATAGGTACCTTCGACCTCCCATCGCCTCCTGCTCACGCGGGGTTAGGCCTGTCAGGGGCGCGGGGAACTGCGCGACCAGCCACGACGCGACCCGCGCGTGACCACGGGTTTCAGGGGCGCGGGGAACTCTCCGTCGATCCCCGCCGCCCCACGCGACCGCCGCTCCCCCCAGAACCCCACAACCCCGAGCACCACAGTCACCCCCACCCCCGAAAGCACCGCCCCACCGGGCGACACCACCCGCAACAACACCCCCGCCAAAGACCCGCTCCCCGCATACCCGGCCCCCACAGCCGCGTACATGACGGAGTACCCCGCCGCCAGCGCCCCCGGCGGCAGCACCTCCCGCAGCATCAGATTCCGCGTCAGCATCGCCCCGGCCTGCAACACCCCGGCCACCACGAGCCCCACCGCGATCACCCCCGCCCACGGCACCAGAGCGACCCCGGCCACACACCCCGAGACGCCGAGCACCAGCACGAGCCCCTGCGTCGGCAGCCGCCCCGGCCACGCCCGCAGCCCGTACACGAACGCCCCGACCGCCGACCCGACGGAGAATCCGGCGAGCAGCGGCCCGGCGAGGCCCACCCCGAAGCCCCGCTGCTCAAGGAGCGCGGGCAGGATCAGCTCCGCCATGGCGAGCAGCGACAGGCTCGCCGCCCCGGTGACGTACACGGGCCAGGCCCGCATCAGCACCCTGACGCCCGGCCGCCGTCCCGCATCGCCACCGGCCGCCCACCCGGCCGGCAGCAGCCACAGCCCCGGCACGGAGAGCGCCATCAGCCCGCAGGCGAGCAGCAGCGGCACCCACGGCGCCACGGACAGCGCGAGCCAGGCCGTCGCGGCGGGAGCCAGCGCCCACACCCCGAACGTCAGCATCGACTCGAACGACATCGCCTGCTGGACGGCCCGCTCCGGCGCCAGCGCGGTCAGCAGCGCCCGCAGCCCGCCCGGCGCGGCAGCGGGCGCCGCCCCCGCGACGAAGGCGAACACCCCGAGCAGCACGGGCGGCGCCCCGGGCAGCACCCCGAGCGCGCCGAACCCGCACGCGCCCACCGCGAGCCCGGCCGCCAGCTGGGGCCGGGCCCGGTCGGCCCGCATCCGGGTGCCGAGCAGCGGCGCGCCGACAATCTCCCCGACGACGTACACGGCGGCGAGCACCGCGCCCAGCGTGTAGCCACCGGGCCGCTCCCGCACGAGGAGGACGAGCGCGAGCGGCGCCATGGCGACCGGCATCCGCGCGCCGACGGCCACGAGGGCCCAGGTCGGTACGGACGTGCCGGACTCGCGGAACAACAGGCGGTAGCTCATCCCCCGACGTTAAGGGCGGCCACCGTCAACGCCCCACCCCGCAGCGGCGGGAAGCCGCTCAGAACGTCAGCACCCCCCGCGCCACCCGCCCCGCCTCGGCGTCGGCCACCGCCTTGCCGAAGTCCTCGACCGGATACGTCTGCGTCACCAACTCGTCGAGCAGCAGACGCCCTTCGGCGTAGAGATCGGCGTACAGACGGATGTCGCGCTGCGGCCGCGACGACCCGTACCGGCATCCGAGGACCGACTTGTCCAGGAACAGCGCGGCGGGCACGAACGACGCCTCGGCGTCGGCGGCCGGCATCCCGAGCAGCACGGCCTGCCCGTGCCGGTCGAGCAGATCGATGGCGGCGCGCACCAGCTCCACCCGTCCCACGCACTCGAAGACGTGGTCGGCACCGTCGGGCAGCACCTCGCGCACGGCCGCCACGTCGGTCAGGAACTCGGTCGCGCCGAACTGCCGCGCCACCTCCTCCTTCGCCGGGTTGGAGTCCACGGCGACGATCTTCAACGCCCCCGCGATACGGGCCCCTTGCAGCACGTTGAGCCCGACGCCGCCGGTGCCGATGACGACGACGGAGTCCCCGCGGTCGACCCGCGCCCGATTGAGCACGGCGCCGACCCCGGTCAGCACCCCGCACCCGATCAGCGCGGCGGACGTCAGCGGGATCTCCTTCGGGATCTTGACCGCCTGGACGGCCTTCACCACGGTCCGCTCGGCGAACGCCGAGTTCGACGCGAACTGGTACAGCGGCTCCCCGCCCCGCGAGAACGGCTGCTGCGGCCTCCCGATCGCCCGCCGGCACATGGTCGGCCGCCCGCGGTCGCACTCGGCGCAGGTGCCGCAGTTGGCGAGGGTGGACAGCGAGACGTGGTCGCCGGGCACCACATGGGTCACCCCCGCCCCCACGGCCGCCACCACTCCGGCGCCCTCGTGCCCGAGGACGACGGGCCGCGGGAACGGGATGGTCCCGTCGATCACCGACAGGTCGCTGTGGCACAGCCCGGCCGCGGCGACGGCCACCAGCACCTCCCCGGGTCCCGGGTCCCGTATCTCCAGGTCGTCGACCACGACGGTCTGCCGACCGTCGAACACCACACCCCTCACAACGCCTCCCTGGGCAGGCCGAGCACGCGCTCGGCGATGATCGTGCGCTGGATCTCGTCCGAGCCGCCGTAGACGGTGTCGGCCCGGCTGAACAGGAACAGCCGCTGCTGTTCGTCGAGTTCGTACGGCGCGTCGGGCGCCCAGTCGCGCGGCCCGGCGGCCGCGGCGGCGCCCCGCACCCGCAGCGCCAGCTCCCCGAGCCGCTGGTGCCAGCCGCCCCACAGCAGCTTGGCGACGCTCGGGGCGCCCGCGTCCTCGGCGCCGCCGAGGGTGCGCAGCGCGTTCCACCGCATGGTCCGCAGCTCGGCCCAGAGCCGCACGACGCGGTCCGCGAGCACCGGGTCCCGTACCGCGCCGGAGGCGACCGCGTCGCGGACGACGGCGTTCAACTCCTCCTGGAAGCCGACCTGCTGGGCCAGCGTGGACACCCCGCGCTCGAAGCCGAGCAGCCCCATGGCGACCCGCCAGCCGTCGCCCTCCCCGCCCACCACGTCCGCGGCGACGGCCCCGTCGAAGAACACCTCGTTGAACTCGCTGGTGCCGGTGAGCTGCTGGATGGGCCGTACGTCGATGCGGCCGGGCTGGTCCATGGGGACCAGGAGGAAGGAGAGCCCGTGGTGGCGCCGCGAGCCGGGCTCGGTCCTGGCCAGCACGAAACACCAGTCGGCCTGGTGCGCGAGCGAGGTCCACACCTTCTGGCCGCTGACCCGCCACCGCCCGTCGCCGTCCCGCGCGGCCGCGGTGCGCAGCGAGGCCAGGTCGGAGCCCGCGCCGGGTTCGCTGTACCCCTGGCACCACAGCTCCTCGCCGCGGGCGATCGGCGGCAGGAAGCGGCGGCGCTGCTCCTCGGTGCCGTGGGCGAGCAGGGTGGGGGCGAGCAGGTTCTCGCCGATGTGCCCGTAGCGGCCCGGTGCCCGCACCCGCGCGTACTCCTCGGCCCACACCACCTGCTGGGTGAGGGTCGCGACGCGGTTGCCGTGGCCGCCCTCCCGCCAGCCGAGTCCGATCCAGCCGCCGGAGCCCAGCTCCCGCTCCCAGGCGCGTCGTTCGGCGGCCGCCTCGTGCTCGCTGCCGGGGCCGCCGCGCCCGGCGATCCCGGGATGCGCCCGGATGTGCTCGGTCAGCCAGGCCCGCGCCTCGCTCCGGAAGGTCTCGTCGTCGTGCCCGAACCCGAACTCCACGCCCGCCACCCCGTCCTCTACTGGTTGGGCCGTTCCTTGGCGGCGGCCGCCCGCGCCATCTCCTCCAGCTGGGCGAGCAGCGGCATCGGGTCGGTGCCGACGGCGCCGGGGAGGAAGTCGGCGATCCGCTCGGGGGTCCAGGACCCGCTCTCGGCGTACCCGGCGCGCAGCTCCCGCGGCTGCGCCCACACGGCGATCTTCGGCCCCGCCACGGTGTACACCTGGCCGGTGATCCTCTCCTCGCGGGCCCGGTCGCTGAGCAGGTAGACGACGAACGCCGCGACGTCCTCGGGCTCCCCGATCTCCTTCAGCGTCATGGGGACGTTCGCCGACATGCGCGTACGGGCCACAGGGGCCACGGCGTTGGCGGTCACCCCGTACTTGTGCAGCCCGAGCGCGGCGCTGCGCACCAGCGAGATGATGCCGCCCTTGGCCGAGCTGTAGTTGGCCTGGGCGACCGACCCCTGGTGGTTGCCGCTGGTGAAGCCGACGAGGGTGCCGGTGCCCTGCCGGCGCATGACGGCGGAGGCGGCCCGGAACACGGTGAACGTGCCCTTCAGGTGGGTGGCGACGACGGGGTCCCACTCCTCCTCGGACATGTTGAAGAGCATCCGCTCGCGCAGGATCCCGGCGACGCACACCACCCCGTCGATCCGCCCGTACGCCTCCACGGCCGTGTCCACGACGCGCTGCCCGCCGGCCATGGTCGACACGTCGTCGGCGACGGCGACGGCCTCCCCGCCGGCCGCCTCGATCTCCTTGACGACGCCGAGCGCGACCTCGGACGTCGGCTCGCCGCCCTCGATCGACACCCCGTAGTCGTTGACGACGACCCTGGCGCCCTCGGCGGCGCACGCGAGCGCCACGGCCCGCCCGATGCCGCGCCCCGCCCCCGTCACGGCGACGACCTTGCCTGCCAAGAAGTTCCCCATGCCCGGCCCCTTCCCGCGGTTTCTGACGACCCGTTAGATTTTGCCTTCGGACGGATTCTACGACCCGTCAGATACGGGAACACAAGACCTGACGCACAACAGCACACAACACCCGGGAGGCCCGATGCCCCTGCCCGCCGAGTTCCACGACATCGCCAAACGCGTGAACAACTGGGGGCGTTGGGGAGAGGCCGACGAGATCGGCACCCTCAACCTCGTCACCGACGAGGTCGTCCGGGAGGCCGCCGCCGAGGTCCGCACGGGCCGCCGCGTGCCCCTCGCGCTCCCTCTGAAGGAGGACGGGGTCCAGTCGGGCCTGATCCCGGGCCGGATCAACCCGCTGCACTCGATGGTGCAGATCAACCAGGAGATCTTCGGCCCCGGCACGGTGGCGTGCAGCGACGACGCGGTGACCATGGGCCTCCAGGCGGCCACCCACTGGGACGCCCTCACGCACGTCTCGCACTCGGGCCGCCTCTACAACGGCCGCCCGGCGGACACCATCACCGCCCACGGCGGCGCCGAGTTCGGCGGCATCGACAAGGCCCCGTACATCGTCTCGCGCGGTGTCCTGCTCGACGTGGCGGCGGCGAAGGGCCTGGACCGGCTCCCCGGGGACCATGCGGTCACCCCCCAGGATCTCGACGAGGCGGCCGAGTTCGGCCGCGTGGAGGTACGGGCCGGCGACATCGTCCTGGTCCGCACCGGCCAGATCCAGGTGTACCTGGCGGGCGACAAGCACGGCTACGGCTACCCCTCGCCGGGTCTGTCGGTGCGTACCCCCGAGTGGTTCCGTGCCCGCGACGTGGCGGCGGTCGCCAACGACACCCTGACCTTCGAGATCTTCCCGCCGGAGATCGAGGACCTGTGGCTCCCGGTGCACGCCCTCGACCTGGTCGAGATGGGCATGCTCCAGGGCCAGAACTGGAATCTGGAATCTCTGTCCACAGCCTGTGGAGAGCTGGCCCGCCACAGCTTCCTGCTCTCGGCGATGCCGGAGCCCTTCGTGGGCGCGACGGGAACTCCGGTGTCCCCGGTGGCCATCTTCTGATCGAGCCCCGGAGGGGCGACTCCAGGGGCCCGGGGAACTGCGCGACCAGCCATGACGAGGGCGACACCCGATGACGAACCAGCACCCACCGAGGCGAGCCCGGATTTCTCGCCGAGGGCCCCCGTCACAAGGGCCCTCGACGTCCCCTCGCGGCGAATCGCCACCCACAAGCGTGACTAAACGGACACGCCACGTCAACAGCCGTACGGGTATTTGCGGTTAATGCGCACAATCTTCAGGCGCTCACAGAAGCACTGGGACGGAGCGCACCCGGCGCAGAGGCCCCGGTGCCCGCCGACCAGCCGAGCCCGGCGGCGGAGGCGCAGCGGTCGATCTCGCACCAGATGGCCTTGCCCGTGCCCTCGGCCCGCCAGCCCCACCGGTCGGCGAGACCGTCGACGAGTTCGAGTCCCCGCCCGTTCGTCTCCTCACCCGCGGCGTGCCGGGGCGCGGGCGGCCGGGCACTGGAGTCGGCGACCTCCACCCGCACCGTGCCGGGACACGCTCCCCCCGCACAGGGCAGCACCATCCGGAGCACGGCCGGCCGGCCGGTGTGCACCACGGCATTGGTCACCAGCTCGGAGACGAGCAGGATCATCGTCTCGGCGGCCGGCTCGTCGGGATCCACGCCCGAGCCGGTGAGACACTGCCGCGCCCACCTGCGGGCCCGCCCCACCTCAGCGGGGTCGGCCCCGACCTCCAGTTGAACCTGAAGCACCTGCACCGCTCACACCATCCGAATCCGGCGGGACCGTTGGAGTTCTGCCTCGCGCCGCTGACCTTGCCGACACTTGCGGAAGATCACGGACCGTGACCCCCTTGCCGTACAGCATGGTTGACGTACAGTCACCCCAACAAGCGCTTCGGGCATATTCCAGCGCGAAGGAGTACCCGTGCGGCATACTGTGCGACGCGCCTTGCGGGGGGTCGAACAGGCGGGCGTGATGCACCGCCATGGGCTGCGATCGGCGCGCATCCGCCGCCCCGGAGCCGCCTCGGAGGCAACACCGGCACTGTCGCCCGGCTTCAGCACCACTCGCATCTGCCACAAGGTACCGGAGCCGGAGACCGACTCCGGGGCGTGACGAGCCCCGCGAAGGACACAACCCGATATCAACACGCCGTCACTGTGCGTACATCTCTCCTCAGGGCGTGCCGCCCGAGTGTCACAGCGACGCCGCGAGCGTCTCCTCCGCGTCCCGCGCCCGGCCGGCCAACTCGGCCCGCGTCCAGGCCCGCTTCAGGTGCAGATGCACGTCTCCCTCCCAGGTGAAGCCCATGCCGCCGTGCACCTGGAGGCAGTCGCGGGCCCCCTGGACGGCGGCCTCGTCGGCGAGCAGCTCGGCCGCGGCGACCTCGACCGGGTCACCGGTCACGGCCGCCGCGTACACCGCCGCACGGGCGACTTCGACCCGTACGAGCACCTCTGCGCACAGATGTTTCACTGCCTGGAAGGCCCCGACGGGCTGTCCGAACTGCTCGCGTTCCCGGGCGTGTTGAACCGCCATGTCGAGGGTGCGGCCGGCCGAACCGAGCTGCTCGGCCGCGTACAGCAGGGTGGCCCGCCACGGTGGCCGCGTCCGCCCGCCGCCCGGCACCCGGTGCAGCGGGGTGAGCGGGTCGACCGGTGCCGTCAGCGGTTCGGCGCCCGCCGTGTCGCCGCGCACCACGTCCGCCGCGTCGAGCCACGGCACGAGCCCGTTGTACGGCGCCGTGACGACCGCCTCGCCCGACGCGGCGCCCGGGACCTCGCCCGCCGCGAGGAAGGTGGCCACCAGCGGCCCCGGCACCAGCGCCCGGCCGCACTCCTCGAAGACCAGCACCGCGTCCGCGAGGCCGAGCCCGACGCCGCCCGACTCCTCCGGCAGGCACAGGCCGAAGAGCCCGGCCGCGCCCAGCTCGCGCCACAGCTCCCGGTCGAGCACCGGCGCGGTCGCGGCCGCATCGACGGACGCCCGGAGCTTCTCGCGCCCGAACCGTCCGGCCAGCAGCGCGCGCATGCCGTCCCGCAAGGCCCGCTGATCCTCGCTCAGTTGGAAGTGCACGGCCCGCTCACCGTCCGCCCTTGGGAAGGCCGAGGATGCGCTCGGCGACGATGTTCCGCTGGATCTGCGAGGTACCGGCGGCGATGGTGTACGACAGCGACGACAGCCGGTCGAGGGTCCACTCGTGCCCGGCGTCCAGGGCGCCCGCGCCGCCCAGCACCCCGGCGGCGACGTCGTAGAGCCGCTGGCGGGCGTGCGAGTAGCGCAGCTTGAAGACGGACCCGCCGACCCCGGGGACGCCGCCGCTCGCCTGGGCCTCGCTCACGTTCCACTGGGTGAGCCGCCACAGCGCGCCGAACTCCGCCGTCAGCAGTGCCAGTTCGCGGCGCAGCACCGCGTCGTCCCACCGCCCGTTCTTCTTGGCGTGGGCGGCCAGTTCGCCGAGGACCCGGCGGCAGGCGACGACCTCCCCCACGAAGGCGGTCCCCCGCTCGAACGACAGGGTCACCATGGTCACCCGCCAGCCGTCGTTCTCCTCGCCGACCCGGTTGCCGACCGGCACCCGCACCTCGTCGAGGAACATCTCCGCGAACTCCGTCGGGCCGGCCAGCGTGCGCAGCGGCCGTACGGTGATGCCCGGCGTGTCCATGGGCATGGCCAGCCAGCTGATCCCCCGGTGCTTGGCCGCGTCCGGGTCGGTGCGCACGAGCAGCTCGCACCAGTCGGCGACCTCGGCGTGCGAGGTCCAGATCTTCGAGCCGCTGACGACGTACGCGTCGCCGTCGCGCACCGCCTTCGTCCGCAGGGACGCCAGGTCGGATCCGGCGCCGGGCTCGCTGAACCCCTGGCACCACACCTCGTCCCCGCGCAGCACCGGCGTCAGCCACCGCTCGCGCTGCGCGGCGGTGCCCTCGGCGGCGATGGTCGGGCCCGCGTGCAGCAGTCCCACGAAGTTCGCGCCGACGTACGGGGCGCCCGCCCGCTCGGTCTCCTCCAGGAAGATCAGCCGGGTGGTCGGCGAGGCGTCCCAGTGCACGTCCCCGTACCCGGCGTCGTACAGCCGCCGCTGCCAGCCGGTGTCGTAGGCACGCCGTCCCGGCCAGTCGCCGGGCGACGGCTTGGGCGGCAGCGTGGGCAGCACCCCGCCCAGCCACTCCCGCAGCCGCGCCCGGAACTCCTCCTCCTCGTCGGTGTACGTGAGGTCCACGGGTGCTACCGGTCCCTGTCCAGGTCGAGGCCGAGCATGCGGATGGCGTTGCCGCGCATCAGCTTGTAGACGGTCTCGTCGTCGAGGCCCTTGACGTGGTCGAGGGCGACCTCCTTGGTGTTCGGGAAGGTCGAGTCGACGTGCGGGTAGTCGGTCTCGAAGGTCGCGTTGTCCCGCCCGACGACGTCCAGCGAGGCGACGCCGTGCTTGTCGCGGAAGAAGCAGCAGAACATCTGCCGGTAGTAGTACGTCGACGGCGGCTCGGGGATGAGGTCGCGCACCCCGCCCCACGCCCGGTGCTCCTCCCAGACGTCGTCGGCGCGTTCGAGCGCGTACGGGATCCAGCCCATCTGGCCCTCGCTGTAGGCGAGTTTGAGCGTCGGGAACTTCACCAGGACGCCGCTGAAGAGGAAGTCCATCATCGAGGCCATGGCGTTGTTGAAGCTGAGCGAGGCCTGGACGGCGGGCGGCGCGTCGGGGGACGCGGCGGGCATCTGGGAGGAGGACCCGATGTGCATGTTCACGACGGTCCCGGTCTCCTGGCACACGGCGAAGAAGGGGTCCCAGTACCCGGAGTGGATCGACGGCAGGCCGAGGTAGGTGGGGATCTCGGAGAACGTCACGGCCCGCACCCCGCGTGCGGCGTTGCGCCGGATCTCGGCGACGGCGAGGTCGATGTCCCACAGCGGGATGATGCAGAGCGGGATCAGCCGCCCGCCGCTGTCCCCGCACCACTCGTCGACCATCCAGTCGTTGTAGGCGCGCACGCAGGCCAGGGCCACTTCCTTGTCGTGCGCCTCGGCGAAGGTCTGCCCGCAGAAGCGGGGGAAGGTCGGGAAGCACAGGCTCGCCTCGACGTGGTTGAGGTCCATGTCGTCGAGCCGGGCCTTGGGGTCCCAGCACCCCCGCCGCATCTCCTCGCGGGTGATCCCCTCCAGCGTCATGTCGTCCCGGTCGAAGCCGACGGCCGCGATGTTGCGCTTGTACGGGAACTTCAGGTCCTCGTAGATCCACCAGTCGGTGGGCGGTCCGTCGGGGTCCATCGTGATCTGGTACTTGCCCGCCACGTACGCGAGTTCGCCGATCCCGGCGGTGAGCGGCTTGGGGCCCTTGTCGCGGTACTTGGCGGGCAGCCAGGTCTCGAAGAGGTGGGCCGGTTCGATCACATGGTCGTCGACGCTGACGATGCGCGGCAGTTCCGTCATGAGTGCTGAGCCCCTCCACCGAACGATCAGAACGTTTCTGATGACCCGTCAGATATCAGGCTAGCCCCGCACCCCTGGACCGACAAGAAGCACGGACTTACGCTCTCCCTCACATCTGACAGGTCGTCAGTTACGATGCCGGCTCGGAAGGGTACGCAGATGACGGACACCGCACACGCCCTGGGCGACTCCCGCACGCTCTGGGAACTGGTCGAGCGCCGCGCCGCCCTGACCCCCGACCGCCCGGTGTTCCTCCAGGGCGACCGCGTCCTGACCTTCGGGGAGCTGCGCGACCGGGCCGAGCGGGTGGCGGCCGGCCTCCACGAGCGCGGGATCCGCCCCGGCACCGTCGTGGCCTGGCAGCTCCCCACCCGCATCGAGACGGCCCTGCTCACCTTCGCGCTCGCCCGCATCGGCGCGACCCAGACGCCGGTCATCCCGTTCTACCGGGACCGCGAGGTCGGCTTCGCGCTGCGCGAGTCGAAGGCGGAGTACTTCGCGACGCCCGGCGTCTGGCGGGGCTTCGACCACACGGAGATGGCCCACCGCCTCGGCGCGAAGGGAGTCTTCGAGGCGTACGAGAACCTCCCGGAGGCCGACCCCGCCCTGCTCCCCGCGCCGCCCGCCTCCGGCACGGACGTCCGCTGGATCTACTGGACCTCGGGCACGACGTCCGACCCCAAGGGCGTGCTGCACACGGACCGTTCGCTGATCGTGGGCGGCTCCTGCCTGGCCCACGCGCTGCACCTCGCGGAGTCGGACGTCGGCTCGATGGCCTTCCCCTACGCGCACATAGCGGGCCCCGACTACACGGTGATGCTGCTCCTCTACGGCTTCCCCGCCGTGCTGTTCGAGCAGTTCGCGCTGCCGGAGGCGCTGGCCGAGTACCGGCGGCACGGGGTGACGGTGGCGGGCGGCTCGACGGCGTTCTACTCCATGTTCCTGGCCGAGCAGCGCAAGGACCCGGACCACAAGGTGATCCCGACGCTGCGGCTCCTCGCGGGCGGCGGCGCCCCGAAGCCGCCGGAGGTCTACCACAGCGTGGTCCGCGAGATGGAGGTCCAGCTCACGCACGGCTACGGCATGACCGAGGTCCCGATGATCACGATGGGCGCCCCGGACGACACCGCGGAAAACCTCGCGACGACGGAGGGCCGCCCGCCGGAGGGCATGGAGATCCGGATCGTCGACGCGGACGGTGCCCCGGTCCCCGCCGGTGTCGACGGCGCGGTGCGGCTGCGCGGCGAGGCCGTCTGCCAGGGCTATCTGGACCCGGCGCAGTCGGCGGACGCCTTCGACGCCGACGGCTTCCTCGTCACCGGCGACCTGGGCCACGTCCTGCCCAGCGGCCATCTGGTGCTCACCGGCCGGGCGAAGGACATCATCATCCGCAAGGGCGAGAACATCTCGGCGAAGGAGATCGAGGACCTCCTGCACGCCCACCCCTCGGTCCAGGACGCGGCGGTGATCGGCCTGCCGGACCCGGAGCGGGGGGAACGCGTCTGCGCGGTACTGGAACTGCGCCCCGGAACACCGGGGTTGACCCTCGCCGAGGCGGTGGCCTACCTACGGGCCCAGGGCCTGTCCACCTTCAAGCTCCCGGAACAACTGGAGACGGTGGAGGAACTCCCCCGCAACGACACCCTGCGCAAGGTCCTCAAGTACAAGCTCAGGGAGCGCTACACGTCCCGTTAGGGGCGCAGGGAACTGCGCGAGAAGCCCCACCGACCGTCAGCCGGCAACGAACCCATTCACTCGGGCACGGTGAAGTACAGCGCGAACCCCCGCACGGCCTCGTCCTCGGAGACCCGCCCGTCCCCGTCCCCGTCCAGCGAGGCGACGGCCTGATCGGCAACCCCGCCCTCGACCCCGAGCGCCCGCAACACCCGCGCGGCACCGTCCACCCCGACACCACCGTCACCCCGGTCCGGCTCGGCCAGAGCGATCGCGGCACGCAGGAACGGCCGCGCGATCTCGGCGAACCGCTCCGGGCTGTCCCGCAGCCGCTTCACGGCCCCGGTCACGAACTCGCCCCGGGTGACCCGCTGGTCCCCGTCGACGTCGGCGATCCCGGCCATGCCCTGCCAGAACGCCTCGGCCCCGGCGAACAGGTCCTGTCCCTTGTCGCAGCGCGCCGTGACGTCGAACTCGGCGAGCAGCGCCTTCGCGGCGGCGTAGAAGTCCTCGCGGTCGATGTATCCGTTGCCGTCCTGGTCGAAGCCGGCGAACCGGTCCGCGATCCTCCGCTCGTCCATGCTGATGAGCCGCCTCTCACGTCGATGGGTCCTACGCCTGCGAGCGTACGTCGAACAGCGGTGCAGGGGGCCCGAACTGCACGTTTGCGGCAGGACCGGAGAGGGTCCGCGACATATGCCGGCCCACGCCGCACGGACGACGGCTACGCGGACAGCGGCTGCGCGTCGTCGTCGACCGCCGCCGCCACGTCCGGGTACACCTCGAACAGCCGCCGCACGCCGAGCGCCGCGAGCACCCGGTTCACGTGCGAACCGTCCTCGGCTCCGCGCGCGGGCAGGATCAGCCGCAGCCGCCCCTGGCACGAGCGCATCAGCCGCCGGGCGGCTATCAGCACGCCCACCCCGCTGGAATCGCAGAAAAACACCTCGGAGAGGTCGAGCACGACACTGTGCCGTCCGTCGGCGACGGCGTCGTGCACCTGCTGGCGCAGCGCCGGGGACGTCACGAGGTCCATCTCGCCGGAGGCCCGCACGACGGCCCAGTCACCCTGCGCCGCCTCGGTCACCTTGAGCACCACGCTCATCGCCTCTCGCTCGACGTCACTTCACTTCTGCCTAGATCCGGAATGTTCGCCTACGTTTCTTCTGCGCGGCTGCCCGGCCGCACCGCACTGAAACACCCCCGCACACCTATCACATATGACGCTGTTAAGACCGAGCCGGTCGCTTCACAGTCAAAACGGTCAGACGCTCGTCGACGCACCTCCACCGGGGTTCCGGCTCCTTATCACCTGAGGCCGCCGGGGGCGCACAATGCCGCAAAGGGGCGTGCGTTGTCGGTGACGCGGACTACATTCGGGTAAGAGGCACGCAGTTCGGAAAGCAGCAGAAGCAGCAGTACGCAAGGGCAGCCGGTGAGGGGGCTCCATGCCCAAGGACACTCCGTCCCGCTGGGACCGGAGGATGCAGCAGCGTCTGGCGCACGGCGAGGCCGCGGCGCTCGGAGAGCTGTACGACCGTTTCGCATCCCTGGTGCACGGCCTGGCCCACCGCGTCCTGGACGACGAGGACGCCGCGGACCAGATCACCCGCGAGGTGTTCACCCAGATCTGGGAGAACCCGGAGGCCTACGACCCCAAGTCGGGCCCCCTGCGCTCCTTCATCGCCACGCTCGTCCACCGGCAGGCCGTGCAGCGGCTGCGGCAGACCGAGTCCGCGGCCCTCCTGCGCAGCGGCCGGGGCACCACCGAGGACCTGGAGCGCAAGGTGCGCCGCGCCTCCGCCGCCGCCCGCGCCGACTACATCGTCACGTCCATGCCCGCCCCGCTGCGCGCCGCGCTCGAACTGGCCTATTTCCAGCGCCGTGACTACCGCCAGACCGCCGCCGACCTCGGCGTCACCGAGGACGAGGCGCGCCGCCGGCTGCGCCTGGGGCTGCAACTGCTCTCCACGGCCCACGACAGCGGGACCCCGCCCAGCGGTGGCTACGGGAGGCCGGCGTGAGCGGGCCGGGCGGGCCGGACCGCCACGACCCGTACGACCCGTTCGGCGACGAGCCCGACGGGCCGGGGCAGACCGGTGGCGCGGCGGAGGCGGCGCCCCGGATACCGACGCCGCGCAGCTCCGTCGAGGACACCGGGGCCCCGCTGCCCGACGTACCCGCACCCGTCCCGCTCGTCCTGGAGCACCGCGTGCTCAAGTCACTGCTCGGCGCGTGGGCGCTGGCCGCCTGCTCGCCGGAAGAGGCCGTCGCCGTCGAGGACCACCTCGGCGAGTGCGGCACCTGCGCCGAGGAGGCGCTGCGGCTGCGGGACGCCGTCGGGCTGCTGCACCCCGAGGAGTCCCTCGACCTCGACCCGATGCTCCGCGCCCGCGTCCTGGAGGGCTGCCTCACCCGGCGCCCCGCGCGCATCCCCGTCCCCGCCTGGGCGACCCCGTACGACGCCGAGACCGCCCGGCTCGACGCCCTGCTCCAGGACTTCGGCGACCCGGAGTGGCACGCTCCGGTGCGGCTGCGCTGGTACGAGGGCGACGAGCAGATCAGCCGCAGGACCACCGTCGCCGGGGTCATCGCCCATCTCACCTGCGTCGACGGCCTCGTCGCCCGGTCCCTCGGGCTGGACGATCCGGCCGGTCCCGCGGGCCGGGAGGGGCGCGGGCCGCTGGAGCGCACCGAGGCGTACTGGAAGACCTCGCACGTCCCGCCGACGCGGGCCGTGCGGGCGCCGTGGCGGGACCAGACGCATGCCGTGATCCGTACCGTGTCGTTCGCCGGGGAGGACGGGTCGGGCGCCGGGGGCACCGGGCAGCTTCCGGTCTCCTACGGGGACTTCGCGCTCCCCCTGCGGGACGCCATGATCGACCGGGCCTTCGAGTGCTGGGTGCATGCCGGGGACATCGCGGATGCCGTCGACTATCCGTACGCGGCTCCGTCGCCGCGCCATCTGAACCGGATGATCGATCTGGCCGCGCGGATGCTGCCCGTCTCCCTCGCGGGGCGCCGGCAGGCCGGGCTCGCGGCGCCGGTCGGTGCCGAGGTGCCCGGGCGCAGTCTCCGGCTCGAGGTCGAGGGGGCCGGGGGCGGCGAGTGGCTGATCGCCCTCGACTCGCCCACCGGCGTGGGCTCCGCCGAGCGCGAGGTGGCGCATGTCGCCCTGGACGGCGTGGAGTTCTGCCGTCTGGCCGCCGGGCATGTCTCTCCGGAGGAAGCCGCGGCGGGCCAACTGGGCGACCGCCAGGCGATCCGCGACGTCCTCCGCGCCACGGCATCCTTGAGCCGCATGTAGCCCGCTCCGTGCTGAGATGCCGCACGCAGTGCGCATCTCAGGGGCGCGGGGAACCGCGCGACCAGCCACGGCGCAAGCCGCGCACGAGAGACGACCCGGCGGCGCGGCTAGGCGAAGACGACCGTGCGGCGGCCGTTCAGCAGGATCCGGCGCTCGGCGTGCCACTTGACGGCCCGCGCCAGCGCCTGGCACTCCACGTCCCGCCCGATCGCGACGAGCTGATCGGGCGTGACGTCGTGCCCGACCCGCTCGACCTCCTGCTCGATGATCGGCCCCTCGTCCAGGTCGGCGGTCACGTAGTGCGCCGTCGCCCCGATCAGCTTCACACCCCGGGCGTGCGCCTGGTGATACGGCTTGGCGCCCTTGAAGCTCGGCAGGAACGAGTGGTGGATGTTGATGATGCGCCCGCTGAGCTGCTTGCACAGGTCGTCGGAGAGCACCTGCATGTACCGGGCGAGCACGACGAGCTCGACCTGCTCGGCCCGCACCAGTTCGAGAACCTGCGCCTCGGCGGCGGCCTTGGTGTCCTTCGTCACGGGAATGTGGTGGAAGGGGACGTCGTACGAGGCGACCAGCTCGGCGAAGTCCGAGTGGTTGGAGACGACGGCGGCGATGTCGACGGGCAGCGCGCCGATCCGGGCCCGGAAGAGCAGGTCGTTCAGGCAGTGGCCGAACTTGCTGACCATCAGGACGACCTTCATCCGGTCCGAGGCCCGGTGGATCTGCCAGTCCATGTGGAACGAGTCACCGATCGCGGCGAAGCTGGCCCGCAGCTTCTCCGCCGTCACCGGGGCGTCCGCGCTGAAGTGGACCCGCATGAAGAACAGCCCGGTGTCGTGGTCGCCGAACTGCTGGCTGTCCTCGATGTTGCAGCCGGTCATGAAGAGATAGCTCGACACGGCGTGCACGATGCCCTGCTTGTCGGGGCAGGACAGCGTGAGGACGTACTGATCGGGACCGGCGGCGGCTGCGGACTGCGCGTTCATAGGGGCAAGGTTCGCACACCGCGCCTCTCCCCGACCCACTGTCCCGGTGGTCGGACAGGCACCGGGACGCTCAGGCGGCCCGCGTCATGATCCGCAGCACTTCCAGGGTCCGCGGCGCCGTGTCGGGCTCCTCGCCGTCGCCCGTGGCCAGCTGGACGTGCGCCTCGCGGGCCGCGCGCACCGCGTCCGGCCACGCCTCGTGCTGGAGGTAGACGGAGACGGGCGCGTCGGGGCCGACCTGGTGCATGATCCGCAGCACCTTGAGCACCGCGGAGTCGACGAGCGTCGCCTCCCGCTCGTCCCGGAAGATCGTTCCGATGTACTTCTCGGCCGACCAGTTGTCCAGCCAGGTGTCCTCGACGAGGCGGTACACGGCGTCGGTCACGTCTCCGTACCCGTCGACACCGGCCAGCCAGACGTCCTGCTGGAAGGACGGGTCGGAGAGCATGTGCAGCGCGGAGCGCACATTGCTGCGCCAGCGCCACCACGGCATGTCGTTGAGTGGCATGCCGTCCATCCTCGTGGAGCGACGGCCGCGGCGGGAAGACTTCTCCGAGCTTTGCACGGTCATCGATCGTACGTGCCGCCCCGGGACGCGCCGACCGGCCCCCGTAATTCACCTGCGCGTCACCGGACGTTGACCGCTGGTCACCGCCCGGTTGGGAAGGCGGAGGAATCGTGCGGGATCATGACCGGCACGGGCCGCAGGCGCCCTCTCCCCACCACCGTCAGACGCACCTTCGCCCTGTTCGGGAAGGTCTCCGCCCTCGTCGCGGGCACCACCCTGGCCGCCGGCTGCGGGCTGGTCGCCGGAGTCACGGGGGGCTCCGGCGACCAGCCGGTCACCGTGATGACCTGGGCGCCGGTGAAGACCGGGGCGACGAACCAGCCGGGCATGCCGGCCGTGGCCAACGCGTACGCGCGCTGGATCAACGCCAACGGCGGACTGGGCGGCCGTCCGCTGAAGGTGCTGACCTGCAACGACCACAACGACAGCGTGGACGCCGCGAAGTGCGCCCGCAGGGCCGTCGAGCAGCACGCCGTCGCCGTCGTCGGCTCCTACAGCCAGTACGGGCGTTCGTTCATGTCGCCGCTCGAATCGGCAGGCATCCCCTACATAGGCGGCTACGGGGTGTCCGAATCGGAGTTCACCAGCCCGCTGTCCTACCCGGTCAACGGCGGCCAGGCCGCGCTGCTCGCCGGGAACGGGCAGCAGCTCGCCGGGGAGTGCGCGCGCACCGTCCTGGTCCGGCCCGACACCGTCGCGGGCGACGAACTCGTCTCCCTGATGAACACCGGCCTCGCCCTGCGCGACCGCCCCGCCGCCACCGACCTGCGGGCCGCCGAGGACGCCACCGACTACAACGCCCAGGCCGTCGAGGCGCTGAGCACGGCGAGCGCCGCGCCCACCGGCGAGGGGTGCGTGGTGGCCGCGCTCGGCGAGCGGACGAACACGTTCTTCGACTCGTTCCGCCGGCTGCGCGACTCCTATCCGAAGGTGCGCACGGCCAGCGTGCTCGGCAGCGTCGACCAGTCGGTCATCGACCGCTCCGGCGGCGCGGGGAGCGTCTACGAAGGGGCGTACGTGACCGGCTGGTACCCGGCGACGAGCGACAGCCGCTGGGATCTGATGAAGAAGGCGATCAACGAGAAGGCCTTCGGCGACAACCGGATCGACCCGGCGGACGCGGGCGTGCAGACCACCTGGATCGCGTACACCGTGCTGCGGCAGGTCGTCGCGGCGATCGGCGACGGCGAGGTGACCTCGGACACCGTGCGCCGGACCCTCGACAAGGGCCTGAAGGTCACGACGGGCGGCCTCACACCGCCGCTGCGCTGGGACTTCGACCACATGTCGGCGGCCGTCGGGTACCCCCGGCTGGTCAACGCGCGGGTCACGTTCCAGCAGGTGCGCGGCGGGCGGCTGGTGGCGACGCGCTCCGCGTCGGTGGATGTGACGAAGACCCTGGCGGACGCGGACTGACACCGGCACACGGAGAAGGGGGGGGGGGGGGGGGGGGCCCCCCCCCCCCGGGGGGGGGGGGGCGGGGGGGGGGGCGCCGCGGGGGGGGGGGGGGGCGGGGGGGGGGGGGCGGGGGGGGGGGGCGGGGGGAAACC
>NZ_JBEOYI010000058.1:0-13694 GCF_040297005.1 Streptomyces sp. NPDC001904
GGCCCGGCCGCCCGGCCCGGGGGCGGGGGTCCCCGAGCCGCCGTCCCCCCCCCCCCCCCCGCCCCCCGGGGGGGGGGGGCCCGGCCCCCCCCCCCCCCCCCCGGGCATACTCCGGGCTCGACCGGTCCAACGGACGACGGTGTCGGCAGCACACGGCGTCCCGCTCGCAAGGAGCTGCCAGTGCAGCCTCCTGACAGGGCCGGGACTCCCCTGACCGGCCACGGCACTCACAGACTGGATGGCGGAAAAGCGTCGAACCAGGGGGTGTCATGGAGTTCCGAATACTCGGTCCGGTGGAAGTCCGAAGAGACGGCGAATCCATCGTTCTGTCGGGAACCAAGGTCAAGACGGTGCTCGCGGCTCTGCTGCTGGCCAGGGGGCGGGTCGTCTCCGACGCGCAACTGAGCCGGCTGCTGTGGGGCTGGAACCCGCCCGTCACCGTGAGCGCGCAGATCTACACCTACATCTCGCGGTTGCGCATGCGCCTGGGCGACAGCGTGCGGATCGAGCGCCAGCTGCCGGGCTACGCGCTCGACGTCGGCCACGCCCGGATCGACTTCCTGGAGTTCGAACGGCTCAGCCGGACCGGCATCGAGGCGCAGGAGGCGGGCGACGTGGAGCGGGCCGGCGGACTCCTGCGGGACGCGCTGGAGCTGTGGCAGGGCCCCGCGCTGTCGAACGTCACGGAGTTCCTGGCCGACAGCGAACTCCCCCGCCTGGAGGAAGCACGCGCGGTGACCCTGGAGAACCGCATCGAGGCAGATCTGGAGCTGGGCCGGCACCGCGGGCTGATCCCCGAACTCACCTCCCTGGTCGCCGAGTTCCCGGTGCGCGAGCGGATGCGGGCGCAGCTCATGAAGGCGCTCTACCGGGGCGGACGGCAGGCCGACGCGCTCACCGCGTACCACGCGGGCCGCCGGGTCCTCGCGGACGAACTGGGCGTCGATCCCGGCGCCGAGCTGACGGCCGTGTACCAGGGCGTGCTGACCGGTGGTTCCGCGGTCGCCCCGCCGGCCCACGGCGCGACGGCGCGCTCGGCGCCGCCCAGCACGCTCCCGGCGGACATCCCGGACTTCACCGGCCGCCGGGCCGAACTGGCCGAACTGCGCCGGCTCCTCCCGCCGGCCGAGGGACGTTCGTGGCACACCCGCAGGTTCCTGGTGACGGGCATGCCGGGCATCGGCAAGACCGCGTTCGCCGTACGGGCGGCCAACGAGTCACTTGACGCCTTCCCCGACGGCCAGTTGTACGTGAACCTGAGCCACCCGGACGGCCTGCCGGTCGATCCGCGCGACGCCCTGGTCGGGATGCTGCGCTCCCTCGGGGAGCCGGTGGGCACCGGTGAGCTGGACCTCGACGAGCTGGTCAGGCTGTACCGGACCCGCACCGCCGGCCGGCGGATCCTCATCCTGTTGGACAACGCGGTCAGCGAACTCCAGCTCTCCCCGCTGCTGCCCGGGGCGCCCGAGCCGGGCGTACTGATCACCAGCCAGACGCTGCTCGGGCCGATCGGCGGCCTGCACACCCGGGTCCTGGGACCGCTCGGCACGCAGGAGAGCCTCCAGATGCTGACGGCCTCGGTGGACCCGGCGCGCATCGCCGCGGAGCCGCAGTCCGCGAGGGACATCGCCCAGTACTGCGCGGGACTGCCCCTGGCCGTACGGATCGTGGCGACGCGGCTCGCGGCCCGGCCGAGCTCGTCGCTGCGGCGGCTCGCGGACCGCCTCGCGGACCCGGACAGCCGCCTGCGGGAACTGGAGGCGCGCGGCCTGTCCGTGCCGCGCAGCCTGGAGGCGTCGCTGGGCCGCCTGGCCCGCGAGCAGCGCGGGCTGCTCCTGCTGCTGCCGAGGCTCGGCCGGGACGTGTTCTCCGTGCGGTCGGCGGCCCGGTCGCTCGGTCTCGCGGCGGCGCCCTTGGAGACGGCCCTGGAGGCCCTGGTGGACCAGGGGCTGCTCGGCTTCTCCGACGAGCCCGACGAGCCCGTGTACCGGCTCAACAGCCTGGTGCGGCTGTTCGCGGAGACGGGCCGCTACGCGCGTGAGGTCGAACAGTCCGCGGCCTGAGCGCCGCGGGCCCGGCGGTCGGGGCCGTCAGGCACCCGGCGCCGGGCCGCTGTCCGGCACGGGCATCACGGCCGTGCCGGGCCCGGCCGGATCGACCAGCAGGACCGGGCCGCGGGCCTCGGGTTCCGTGGCCAGGGCGCCGAACCGGTCGGGGCCGAGCGGCAGGTCGCGCACCAGCCACAGCTGCGGTCCGCGGGGCTCGGCATGGCGCACGGACACGGGGCCGGGCTCGTGGGGGCGTACGTCCACGGTCCGCAGATCGGCCACGACGCCCACTCCGCTCGCCTTGACCACGGCCTCCTTGCGGGTCCAGGCCCGGTAGTACGTGGCCGTGCGCGCCGCTTCGTCGGGCAGGCTCCGCAGATACCGCAGTTCCGACGGTGACATGACGGCGGACGACGTCGTCCAGAGGTCGCCCGCGGGCCGCGCGGTCTCCAGGTCCACTCCCACCGGCCGGTCCGCGGACACCGCGAGCAGCCAGTGCGCCCCGGAGCGCGACAGGTTGAAGTCGAGCTCCGTGCCGGGCACCACCAGTCGGGGCCTGCCGTGCGCCGGATCCGGGCAGCGCGGGCAGGGACGGCGGCCCATGCGCAGTTCGCCGGGGTCGGCGTCGAGGTAGCCCGCGAGGATGCGCCGCACCTCGGCGTGCACCTTCGCGTAGCGCGTGCCGATCGGCGCGGGCCGCCGGGCCGCGACCGCCCGCTCGTCGGGCGAGAGCAGCGCGAGGGCCGCGGCATCGAACTGGTCGGACGCCTTGCCCTGCCAGACATGGACGGCACCCGTCTCGCGCAGGGTCCGGTACGACGCTCCGTGCATGAACAGGCTCCTGGCAGTCGGGGCCGTGCGGCCGACGGGCATCAGTTCGACATGGCGACGCAGATGCGGCGCCTCCCGGTGAAGGGACGGCGGCCGTGGGCGAGGGACACGTTGTCGAGCAGCATCAGATCGCCACGGTTCCAGGGGATGTCGACGGCCGTGGCGAAGCCGCGGCCGCAGATCTCGTTCACCGTGTGGCCGGGGATGGCGGATCCGTCCGCGAAGGTGGCGTTCCACGGCAGTTGGTCCTCGGGCAGTATCCGCGACAGCGTCTCGCGGGGGCCCGATCCGGCCGGATGCCAGCGATGGATCTGGTTGAACCACACCTCGGTGCCGGTGATCGGGTGCCGGACGGTGGCGGGCAGGACGCGCGACACCTGGATGCCGCCGTCCGCCTTCCAGGCCCACTCGTCCCCGGTCCCGTCCAGGAACAGTTCGACCTGCTCGCGGCGGTCGGTGCCGAAGGCGCTCTGCCAGCTCTCGCCGAATCCGGAGCCGTCGTGGAAGTAGCGGACGTAGCGCACTCCGGGAACCAGGCGTTCGCGCAGCGCGGGGTCGAGGGCGGCGAGCCAGCCCGCCGCGTCCACCACCACGCTCTCGCCGCCGCTGAGCGGTGCGGCGTCGCAGTACATGGCCAGCCGCGTGGGCCAGGCATGGGCGGCGCTCATCTTGTGGTACGGCCAGACGGTGCTCCCGGGCCGGCCCGTCTCGGTGCGGCAGACGGCGTCGACGGCCCGTCCGCCCGGCCCCGCGTCCCGGCCCGAGCCGCACGGGAGCAGCAGGGCGAGCACGTCGGAGAGGGCCTCCGCCGTGACGTCGAACCCCCTGAAGACCAGGGCCTTCTCCTCGGCGAGCAGACCGGTGAGCTCCTGCGGCCCCAACTCCGTGAGGCGTTCCACGAGTTCCTCGGGGCCGCCGATGCCCTCCGGGTCGATCTCCAGTGGCGTCCAGTTCTCCAACCTCACCACACGGCCTTTCTCCGACATCTCAACAGGAAGGCCGGTGGGGGACAGGACGGTACGCCGGCGGCCTACAACACGTCGCTCATCAAAGGGCGCCCGCCTACGGCATTCCTATGGCGCCGGTACAGCTCGGACGGCGGCGGCCGCGGGACGGGCGGCCGGTCCCCGAGGAGACGGGACGGCCGGGCGTCACGGCAGGTCGAACGCCGCCCGGCGCGGCGGCAGTCGGCCGCGCTGGGGAGCAGAGCATCCCACAGGCCCCGGGGCTGGGCCGAACCGTCGCGTGTAGACCCGGTGTAGGGGGCGCGGGGACCGTGAGCACCCGGCGTACGCCCCGCGGCGCGGCGCCTGCCGCCCCCTGCTCTGTGAGGTTCGCGTGAACTCGACAGCCACCGCCCTCCGCTTCGACCGGAGCCGATTCCGTGATGTGCTCGGCCGCTTCTGTACGGGGGTGACGATCATCTCCGCCGTGCACGACGGCGGGCCGGTCGGCTTCGCCTGCCAGTCCTTCGCCTCGCTCTCCCTCGATCCGCCGCTGGTGTCCTACGCGGTGGCCGGGACGTCCACGACCGGCCCCCGGATCGAACGTGCGGGAGCCTTCTGCGCGACGGTGCTGGGGGCCGATCAGGGCGACCTGTGCCACGGGTTCGGACGTTCGGGGGCGGACAAGTTCGCCGGTGTGGCCTGGAGCCCGGCCGACGGTACCGGGTCCCCGCGGATCGCCGGCGGGCTCGCCTGGGTGGACTGCCGGATCGAGACCGTGATCCCCGCCGGGGACCACCGGATCGTGGTCGGCCGGGTGGTGGACCTCAGCACACCGGAGAACGTCCAGGACGCCGGTCCGCTCCTGTACTACCGGGGCGGATTCCTCGCCCCGCGGTCCGGCCCGCAGGCCGTGCCCGGCCCCACGGCCGCCTGACGGCTCCGCACGGGCGGGGGTGCCCCGGTGCGTTCCGCGCGGGGCGTCGGCCTCGCGGGGTCAGCAGCCGGCCAGCCGGCTGCCCGCGGAGGATTCCGCGTCCTCGGACGGTGAGAGGTCGAGCAGGTCGGCGAGGTCGCGGCCGGATGCCCCGTCCTCGTCCGGGTGCTCGCCGAGCCAGCCGAGGTGGGCCGCGCGCAGGCCCGCCTGGAAGCGGCTCCTGGCGCCGAGTCTGGCCATCAGTTCGGCGGTGATCCGGCGGCCGGTACGCACCGACACCCCGAGCTTGCGTGCCACGCCCTCGTCGGTGAGTCCTTCGCTGAGCAGCCGCAGGACGGCTCTCTCCTGGCCCGTCAGGCCCCGGGTGTCGGTGCTCGTGCGCTGTCTTCGGGCGGTGGTGACGGGTGCTGCCCGCTCCCACATCATGCGGAAGTGCTCGGACAGGACGGCCAGTGTCCCCCGGCCCCGGAAGAGCAGCGCTCCCTCGGCGCTGTTGTCCGGATCCATGGGAACGACCGCCGCCTCCCCATCGAAGATGATCATTCGGGCGGGCAGCGAGGCCACGGTCCGGACATCGTTGCCAAGGTCCACCAGCCAGCGGGCGTGGGCCACCGTCGCGGGATCGTTGTAGATGCTGTCCAGGTAGATGGTGCGCATGGCGACGCCACGGCCCCGCAGCGCCTCCGTGAGCGGGCGGCTCGCCTCGCGGTTGTCAGAGGTCTGGTGCCCGCCCGGGGCGAAGGCCACGAGACTGCGCGTGCAGTCGGCGCTCAGCTCCTGTATGCGGTCGCGGATCCGGTCGAGACCCTGCAACTGCTCGACCTCGTTGCGCTCGCTGCGGCTGCGCTGCGCCGCGAACTCCTCGGTCAGCCGGGCCACTTCCACCCGCGTCTCGGCTATCTGGCGCTGCCGGGTGAGCAGATCGGACTCCTGGCGGGCGAGCAGGGCCTGGAGCGCTACGTCGGGACTGACCGCGCGCACCCGGCCCGGATTCTCCCAGGAGGGCCGGATCAGGCCCAGGCGAACGCACTCGTCGAGCGCTCCCCTCACCGTCTCCGCAGGCCGGCCGACCAATGCGGCCAATTCTTCGACCGATCCCCCCGAGCCCATCAAAGAGGCCCTGTAGACCTCGGTTGCCACCGCACTCAAACCAATCGGCTCAAGCACCCCGTCCCCCCACCCCGTCGAACGAAAGTCCTGATCCAAGCCTGTCGCGACGGCGGCAGAGTAACACGCCCATCAGACGGGCGAGTTTTACCGGAACGGACCTCCTGGGCCGGGAGAACAGACCGTCAGGAGCAATGAAAGATCACTGGGTGGAGTCCGCGATTCGCTGCCAGCCGGGCTCGGCCGGCGGGGCCTGCCAGCCCGGCTCACCGGGGGGCGCGGGGACGACCTCGCCGGCCTTCGGCGGCGGGGTCTGCCAGCCGGGCTCATCGGCGAAGGCACTGCCGACGGCAACGGGTCCGAGCACGAGCGCGATCACGGCGACGGCGACGACGGAGACCTTCTGGAATGCCGCGGACCTCATTGGTGAACTCCTCTGAATTGAGTGGGCTGAACGCCTGGACTTTCCGTTTGTCTTCGGCGTTCGCATCCGTTTCGGGGCGCCGCCTCGGTACGACATGATTCTTGCCTCGGCTCCGCGTCCTTCTCCAGTAATCGATCTGTCAGGCTGCTGCGTTGGCAGTGAACTGACAGCGCTTGCCCTCGCGCACGCCGAGCTCTCCGACCCTGTTCAGCACTGCTGCAAGCGGAATGCGGAACCTCATCCGCCGGATATCCGGATCGGTGGAATCCGGATATGTGGATGCCTCGGGCTTCTTTCTTTTTCGCCCGGTGGCAGTTTGTGGCCAGGGAGAGGCGCGGCAGGTGCCGTAGGAAAGTTGTAGATCCGTACCCCAGGCTCATGCCGACCCCAATTCCGCACGGACTTTGTGAGGTGGCATCGTGGCCAATCCGTTCGAGAACGACGACGCGTCGTACTTCGTGCTCGTGAACGACGAGGGCCAGCATTCGCTGTGGCCGGCGTTCGCCGAGATCCCGGAGGGCTGGCAGAAGGCGCACGGCGAGGACACCCGCGCGGCCTGTCTCGCGTACGTGGAGGAGAACTGGACCGACATGCGTCCGCTCAGCCTGGTGCGCGCGATGGCGGGCGACGCGGCCTGACTCCACGGGACGCGAGGGGGCCGCGGTGGGAAACCACCGCGGCCCCCTCGCGTGTGACCGGGTCCCCCGGCCCGGGGGATCGACTGCCCGGGGACCCGGCCGGTCCGTCAGGCGGCCTGCGGCAGCCCGGCCGCCAGGAATCCGGCGAGCTTGGCGATCGTCGGGTAGTCCCATATCGCGGTGGGGTCGACGACCGTCCCGAGCCGCTCCTCCACGTCGGCGGCGAAGGCCACCACGGCGATGGAGTCGAGCCCGTACTCACCGAGTTCACGGTGCGGGTCTATGGGCTCCGTGACGTCCGGCAGGTACTCGGCGACACGCTCGGTGAGCCAGTCCTGGAGCTCCGAGGGAACGGTGGGATCGAAGGCGAACGTGGTCATCAGGGTCTCCTCGCAGGTGCGGTGCAGGTGGCCGCCCGGCTGCGCTGCCGGAACGGTGTGTGTGGGGGGGCTGTGGGCGGGCGCGGTGCCGGGCGGCCGCCTCACGCGTACGCCCGGGCGCTGAGCCCGAAGGACAGGTGGCGGTCGTCCCGGTCCGTCAACTCCTCGATCAGTGCGTCCTCGACCCCCGCCGGCAGCTGCGCGCCCGACGGCCGGTCCAGGGCGGACAGCCGGGTCAGCGCGGCGACCAGCCACTCGGGCCGGGCGAGGAAGTCGCCGTCCGCCGCGGTCCGCTGGACGCCGAGGCACGCGGCGGCGGCGAGGGCCACGGTGTAGCGCGCGGCGAGTCGCCGTACCGGCACCTCGGCGTCGATGGCCAGTTGCCGCGGCCGCAGGGACGTGCCGGCCTCGGTGAGCGCGGCGAAGGCGCGTACGTGATCCTCGGCGAGCGGACGCACGGCGGCGGGCAGTTCCGCATCGAGCACGGTGCCGAGGGAGGCCGCGAGACAGTCCCGGCCGCCGGAGACCGACCGCAGGACGGTCGGGTCGAACGCGGGCAGTTCGGTCTCCGCGCCGAACAGGGCGTCCGGGGCCGGGGACGGGTCGCGCCGGGAGCGGCCGAGGAGTCCCGGCAGCTGGGGCAGCAGGGCGGACAGGCAGGCCGCCCTCGCGATGTGGCCGAAAGCGACCGGCTTGACGTCCCTGGCGAGCTTCTGGAACACGGCGTGCTCGCCGTCGCGCCGGTAGAACTCCGAGCCCATCACCGTGGAGAGCCGCTCCACGGCGTCCGTGAGAACCCCCGCGACCAGGTACTTCACCGCGGGTGCGTGCACGCTGCCGGACTCGGGGCGAAGCTGCAGGGCGCGGGTCGCCGCCCGCGAGAGCGCCTCGCAGACCAGCAGATCGGCGAAGGTCTCGGCCAGGGCCGTCCGCACGACGGGGATGGCCGCCGCCTCCCGGCCGTAGAGCATGCGCCGCCGCGTGTGGTGCAGGGTGACGCGCAGGGCCGTGTCGAGCAGGGCGGTGGTCATCGCCGGCATCGCCATCCGGGTCACCTGGAAGGCGCGGGCGGCCGTGTCGACGCCCGTGCCCTCGGCGCCGAGCAGCACGCTGCCGGGCACGTGCAGGCCGTCCACCGCGATGCCGCCGAGCCGTACGCCGCGCATGCCGACGGAGCGGAACCGGGGCAGGCGCCGTACCCGCGCGGGGTCGAGCCGGTCGGCGGTGAGGAACAGCTGGGAGCGCGAGCGCGGGCCGTCCGTCTCACCGGTCCGGGCCAGGACGACGAGGGCGTCGGCCCGGTCCAGGTTGGCGATGGACTCCTTGCGTCCGCTCAGCCGGAGCCCGTCGTCGACGCGCCGGGCCGCGAAGGCGTTGGCGGCGATGTCGTTGCCGTGGGCGAGTTCGTGGAAGGCGGCGGCGATCCTGCGGTTGTCGAGAAGGAGGTCGGCCGCGGCGCGGCGCTGCTCGGGCGAACCGGCGGTCCACACATTGACGGTGGCGAGGAGCTGGCCGGCGCGGCCCAGGCCGAGGGCCGGGTCACGCCGGTACACCGAGCGCATCAGCTCGACCATGTGGTCGACGCGTGCGAGGCGGCCGCCGAGCGCGGTGGGGACGAACTCGGCGTGCAGGCCGAAGTCGTCCAGGGCGTCCTCGGCCGCGGCGGCCGTCTCCTCCCGTTCGTCGGCGGCCACGGCCGCCGCGAAGCCGGCCGGGTTGCGGGCGTCCCAGGGGTCGCCCAGCAGCTTCTCCAGATGGTCGGTACGGGACTCGATGTCGATCATGCGGCCTCCACTTCGCCGTCGAGTCGGACGTCCGTCGCGGGAGCGCCGGGAAGGGGCACCTCGGCGTCCTGTCCGCCGGTCTCCCCGTCGCCGTCGCTGTCGAGGAGCGTCACCGGTGTGTCCGGCGCGGTGGTCAGGAGCGTGCCGAGCTCGCCGAACACCTGCGCGGCGTCGGCCGGGGCGGCGTCCAGGGCTTCTAGGGCCAGGACCAGGCAGCCGCGCAGCCAGCGCCCGTCGGCGCCCCACACCCCGTCGCGCAGCCGGGCCCGCGCACGGTGCAGGGCGAGCGCGGCGGCGCCCGCGAAGCACCACTCGTAGCGCTCGGCGAGCCGCATGGCGGCGGTGCCCGGCGGCCCCGCGGCGGGCCGCAGCGCGCCGATGTCGGCGCCCAGGGCCTCGCTCGCGGCGAGCAGCGCGCGGGCGAGGCCGACCGTCGGTGACTCGCCCTCCTCCGCCGCCAGTTCGGCCACCAGGGCGGGCAGGGCGCCGAGCACGGCGTCGCGCGGGGCCATCAGCCGCAGGCGGTGCGCGTCGAGCGGGTCCAGGGGGTGGTCCTCGCGCAGCCAGTGCGCCGGGGAACCGGCGTCGTCCGGAGCCGGCCGCCGCCCGGGGCGCAGCAGGGGCAGTACGGCGGCGAGTCCGGCCCGGTTGACCCACGTACTGCCGTCGAACAGGGGGACGACCTGGTGGTCGCGCTCCAGCTTGGCGAAGCCGCCGTACCCCTCGACGTCCGTGAGGAAGCCGCGCGCCCCCAGCAGGTCTCCGATCAGGCGCAGTTGTCCCTGGATCAGGCTCGGGACGAACGCCTTGGCGACGGCGGAGACGACGCTGAGCTGCTCCGGGACCTGGTGGGCGGCGCGGGCGGCGGTGTGGGCCACGGCCTCGGCGAGGAACTGCCGGGCCGTGGCCCGGCCCGCGACGTCGCGGGCGTGCGGCAGGTCGGCCAGACCCCGGCCGTACAGGCGCCGCTCGCCGAGGAAGCGGCGCAGCAGCCCCAGCGCGTGGTCACCGGCCCCCAGGGACAGCGAGACGCACACGATGCGGGTCAACTGGAGTGATTTGAGGACGAGTTCGATGCCGCCGCCGACCGTACCGACCATGGCGTGCGCGGGCAGCCGGGCGTCGTCGAACTCCAGGCCGCTGATGTCGGCGCCGCGGATGCCGTGCGTGGGCATCTTGGGCAGCGCGCGGACGGTGCCGTCCGGGGTGGCGCGCTTGTCGAGCAGGAAGACGGTGAACCCGCGGGCCCCGCCGCTCGGTTCGGTGCGCGCGAGGACGCACATGAGGTTGCCGCGGGTGGCGTTGTTCACCGGCCACTTCCGGCCGCTGAGGCGCCAGCCGGAGCCGTGCCGGGTGGCGGTGAGCGCACCGGCGAGCAGGTCGCTGCCGCCGCCGGGTTCGGTCAGCCCCCACGCCACGGGTTCGCCCGCGAGGACCTGGCGGGCCAGCAGGTGGGCGGGGCCGTCCTCGTCGGCGGCCCAGACGCAGACGCCGCCGAGGAAGGTCTTGCCGTGGGCCACGGCCACGGTCAGGTCGCGGGCGGCGATCCGGCGCAGCAGCGCGACGAACTCGTCGAGGCGTTCCTGACGTCCGCCGTGGCGTGCGGGGACGTAGAACTCCGGGAGTCCCCAGGCGTCGAGCGCCGCGCACGCCTCGGCCGGGAAGCTCTCCTTCTCCTCGTGGGCGGCGAGCAGGGCGGGGTCGAAGGGCCCTCCGGGCCGCGACCAGTCGGCCAGCGCCCGGTCGAGGCCCGCGACGGTGGGGCGCACCTGCGCCGCGGTGTCCTGGCGCGCGGGCTGCGGCACCGCGCGGGGCGCGCTCATCCGCGCTCCCCCGCCGCGACGGTGACGGCCTGCGCGGCCGCCGGGTAGCCGTCGGCCCACAGCGGTTCCAGCTCGCCGTCGGTGTACAGGGCCCGCATGGCGCCGCGCTGGACCTTGCCGCTGGTGGTGCGCCGGACCGCGCCGCGGCGCATCAGGAGCACGGCGTCGGCGCGCAGGCCGAACTCGCGGGCCACGGTCAGGCGCATGCCCGCCGCGAGGCGGGCCAGTTCCTCGTCCTGGGCACGGCGCCGGACCTCGTGGATGACCACGATCCGGCCCTCGGTGTCGTCGGCACCCGCCGCGACGGAGACCACCGAGCCGACGGTGTCGCGCAACTCCTCGTGCTGACGCCGCAGTTCGTGCTCGATGTCGTGCGGGTAGATGTTCCGGCCGCGCACGATCATCATCTCCTTGATCCGGCCGGTGACGTAGACCTCGCCGTCCACCAGGGCGCCGAGGTCGCCGGTGCGCAGCCAGTCCCCCGCGTCGGCGGGGTCGTTGGCCACCCGGTTGCCGAACGTGGCCGCGGTGGCCTCGGGGTTGCGCCAGTAGCCGTCCACCACGAGCTCTCCGCGCAGCCAGATCTCGCCGACCGAGCCCTCCGGCAGGGCGTCGCCGGTCGCCGGGTCGACGATGCGGGCCTCCAGGTGGCGCGGTGCGCCGCAGCTGACGAGCGCCCGGCCGGTGCCGTCGGCGGCCGGTGCCACGCGGCCCGCTTCGAGCGCGTCGCCGTCGGCGGTGAGCACGCGCGGTACGCGGCCCGACGTCGTCGAGATCATCAGGGTGGTCTCCGCCATGCCGTAGCAGGGGGTGAGCTGTTCCGGTCGCAGTCCGGCGGGGGCGAACCGCTCCGCGAACTCCTCCAGGACGCTCGCCTTGACGGGCTCCGAGCCGCTGATGGTCCGGGTCCAGCGGGACAGGTCGAGGCCGGCGATCGAGTCCTCGGGGACGCGGGTCAGGCACAGCTCGTAGGCGAAGTTGGGGGCGGCCGACAGACCGATGTCGTACTGGTCGACGAGTTCCAGCCAGGCGCGCGGGCGGCGCAGGAAGGCCGCCGGGGTCATCAGGGCGATGCCGCGGCCGGCCAGGAGCGGGGTCAGGATGTGCCCCATCAGGCCCATGTCGTGGTAGTTGGGGATCCAGCCGCCGTAGCGCTGGCCCTCGCGGACCGGCAGGTGGGTGTCGATGGCGAGCGCGTTGAGCAGCAGGTTGCGCTGGGTGACCCGGGCGCCCTTGGGGTCGTTGGTGGAGCCCGAGGTGTACTGGAGCAGTGCCAGGTCGTGGGCGGCCGCCGCGTGCGGGACGAACGGCTCGGTGAGCGGCGCCGGGTCGACGTCCGGGACCAGCAGCGGGACGTCGAGGCCCTCCGCCTCGGCCCAGGTGAGCACGTCGCTGCGTTCGTCGGACCCGGTGAGCACCGCCCCGATCCCGGCGTCGCGGGCGATCGCGCGCACCCGGCGCCGGTCCTGCTTGTACCGGCCCGGCATCGACGAGGGCACCGGCACCAGGCCGGCGTAGAAACAGCCGAGGATGGCGACGACGAACTCGGCGGAGTTCGGCAGCAGGAGCAGGGCGCGGTCGCCGGGGCGGCAGCTGCGCAGCAGGTCCACGGCGCAGCCGCGGGCGGCACGGTCCAGCTGGTCGTAGGTCACCCATTGGGTGGTGGCGGGGTCGGAGGGGTCGGGCACGATCGCGACGGCGCGGAAGTCGCCGCGCGTGCGAGCGTGCTCGGTGAGGATCTCGACGACGTTCGAGGCACGGGACAGGTCAGCCATGCTGCGCGTACTCCTGTGTTCGTGGGATCGCCGCGGCGTGCTCGGCACCGGGCGTGTGGGTCAGGAACGGCGGCCCGAGAGCCAGGCGGTGAGCTGGTCGAGCACCGGCTTCTCGTCGGCGAGGTAGAAGTGGCCGCCGGGCAGGACACGGGTGCCGAAGGCGCTGCCCGCGCAGGCCCGCCAGTGGGTCAGCTGCTCGGGTGAGACGTCCGGGTCGTCGCTGCCGCCGAGCACCAGCACGGGTGCGCGGACCGGCAGCGGCGGGGTGCGCAGATATCCGGCCACCACGCCGAAGTCGGCGCGGATGGCGGGCAGGACCAGTTCCAGGAGCTCCGGGGATTCGAGCAGCTCGGCGAAGTCGTCGTTGAGGCGGCGCAGTTCCTCGATGAGGCCCGCGTCGTCCAGGATGTGCCGGTCGTGGTTCTCGCGCTCGTGCGGGGCGCGCGATCCGGAGACGGCGAGCAGGTCCACGACCTGTCCGTGCCGGCGCTCGAGTTCGAGGGTGACCTCGTAGGCGACGATCGCGCCCATGCTGTGGCCGAACAGGGCGAGGGGTTCGCCGAGGAAGGGTTCGAGGGCGTCGGCGACCGGGCCGACCAGGTCGTCCATGGAGGACGGCGGGGCCTCGCCGAGCCGGTCCTGCCGGCCGGGGTACTGCACGCCGTGCACCTCGACGTCGGCCGGCAGGCCCGCGGGCCAGGTGCGGTAGGCCTGGGCGGTGCCGCCGGCGTGCGGGGCACACACGAGGCGGTACCCGGGCCGCTTCAGCCCGCGGAACGTCTTGAGCCACCGTGATCGCGTGCGCAGGTCCTCAATGGTCACTGTCTTCGCCTCCCGTCGCGCTTGCGCCCACCAGCGAAACCACCGGCGCTATCCGGGCTCTATAAAGCGCGCGCAGAGGCGTGGTGGAGCGCGTCGCGAGGGCGGGGCCGAAGCGGCGTCACGGCACGGCACGAGGCGGCGGCCCCCCCGGGGGCGCGGGGGCGGCGGCCCCCGCCGCAGG
>NZ_JBEOYI010000059.1:0-12017 GCF_040297005.1 Streptomyces sp. NPDC001904
TCCCACGACGAGGTCGTGCACGGCAAACGCTCCCTGGTCTCCAAGATGCCCGGCGACTGGTGGCAGCAGCGCGCCAACCACCGCGCCTACCTCGGCTTCATGTGGGCCCACCCCGGCAAACAACTCCTCTTCATGGGCCAGGAGTTCGCCCAGGGCGCCGAATGGTCCGAAGCACACGGCCCGGACTGGTGGCTGCTCGATCCGGCGTACGGGGCCGAGCCCGACCACCGCGGCGTGCGCGACCTCGTACGGGATCTGAACACCGTCTACCGGGAAGCGCCCGCCCTGTGGGAGCGGGACACCGACCCGTCCGGTTTCGAGTGGGTGGCCGGTGACGCGGCCGAGGACAACGTCTTCGCGTTCCTGCGCCACGCGGCGGACGGCACCCCGCTGCTCGCGGTGTCCAACTTCTCCCCGGTCGTGCGCGGCGAGTACCGGCTCGGCGTCCCGGACGCCGTGCCCGCCTGGCAGGAGGTGCTCAACACCGACCGGGGCCGCTACGGCGGCGGCGACGTCACGAACCCCGAGCCGGTGAAACCGGACGACGTACCGGCGCACGGCCGCCCGGCCAGCGTGCGGCTGACGCTTCCCCCGCTCGCCACCGTCTGGTTCCGCCCCGCCTGACGCCCCCCGCTCCCCCGTGGCCCGGCCGGTCCCTATAGTCGGCCGGGCCGACGATTCACGGGGGTTCGGAACCGAATGCAGTCCAAGAGATCACTGGCGGCCGTCCTGCTGAGCGCCGTCGCCGTGCTGCTGCTCGGCGCCTGCGGGACGCTGCGGGCCGGGCCGGGCGGCGGTCCGGCGACGCCGTCGCAGTCGCCGCACTGGCAGACGTTCGCCCCGATCGGGGTGACGGCCGCCCGCCTCACCGCCGACGGGCGCACGCTCAGTGTCGTCGCCGAGGTGCCCGAGGGCGGGAAGACGTGCGTACGCGACCTGAAGGCGGCCGTCACCTCCACCTCGGACCGCACGGTGTGGGTGCAGGTCACCTACGCGTCCCTGACCGGTGACCCGGACGCCCACTGCACCGGGACCACGACGGGCACCGCGCAGGTCCGGCTGCCGTCCGCGCTCGGACACCGCGAGCTGTCCGTGGACAACGACACGACGTTCACCGCGGACGACGCCGCCCTGCCGCAGCTGCGGCTGTGCGGGGACCTCGGCTGCCATCCGGCCCCCACCGGCTGCACCCCCGCCTCGTACGACCAGGCGGTGATGGCGCTCGACGTCCCGGACCACACCCAGCGCGGCGACGAGCACTGCGACGGGAAGTGGCTGGTGTTCGACGTCTCCTCGCGGATGGGCCCGGCCTGCCCCGAGGGGGAGGCACCCGGCTGCGGGGCCTCCCTCAGCGACCGCTGGTTCTTCCGCGCGCAGAAGTCCGGCTGGACGCCGGTCGCCCGCGGCCGGCGGGGCGGCTGCGCCGACGTGCACCGCGTCGAGCCCGCCTTCCCCGCCGCGCTCTGCGCCGGCCTGCCGCCGCTGGACTAGCCGAGCGCCGCGGGCAGTTCACCGGTGTGCAGCACGCCGAGCCGCTGGGTGGCCCGGGTCAGCGCCACGTACAGGTCGCTGGTGCCGTACCGGCCCGGCTCGACGACGAGCACCGAGTCGAACTCCAGGCCCTTGGCCTGCCGCGGGTCGAGCAGGACGACGGTGTGCGTCAGGTCGGGGGCGTCGCCCGCCGTCGCCCCCGGCACCTTCGCCGCGAGGTCCGCGTGCAGCTCGCGCGGGGCGATCACGGCGAGCCGGCCCTCCTCGGGGGTGAGTTCGGCGACGGCGGCGGCGACGGCCGCGGGCAGGTCGTCGGTGGCCCGCACCCAGGGACGTACCCCCGTCGACCGGACGGACGACGGCGGCTCGAAGCCGGGGTGCTCGGCGCGGATCACGGCCGCCGCGAGCTCCATGATCTCGCTCGGCGTGCGGTAGTTGACGCCGAGCCGGGTGTGCTCGAAGCGGTCCTCGACGTACGGCGCGAGGATGTCCGCCCACGAGCCGACGCCCGCCTCCTCGCTGGTCTGCACGGGGTCGCCGACCAGCGTCATGGACCGGGTGGGCGAGCGCCGCATCAGCAGCCGCCACGCCATCGGGCTCAGCTCCTGCGCCTCGTCGACGATGATGTGGCCGAAGGCCCAGGTGCGGTCGGCGGCGGCCCGCTCGGCGGCGCTGCGGTGGTCCTCCTCCTCGTACCAGTCGGCGACCCGGTCCGCGTCGACGATGTCGTGCGCGGCCAGCACCTCGGACTCGTCCTCGTCCTCGAACTCGAAGGACTCGGAGCCCTTGGACAGGTCGAGGACACCCTGCGCGTAGGCGATCCGCTCCTGGCGCGCGGCCTCGGCGGCGGCCCGCTCGGCGGAGTCGTCGTGCCCGAGGAGTTCGGCGGCCTCGTCGAGCAGCGGCACGTCGCCGGGCGTCCAGTCGGCGGGGCCCGTGACCTCGCGGCGGATGGCGGCGGCCGCCTCGTCGGGCAGGTGGACGGGGTCGGCCAGGAAGTCCGCGACGAACTCCTCCGCCGTGAGCCGCGGCCACAGGTCGGCGATGGCGGCGTGCACCTCGGCGCTCGCGGCGACGCCCTTGCCGAGCTGGGCGAGGTCGTCGGCGCCCAGGAAGTTCGGCCCGCCGTAGGGGTCGGCGCCGATCCGCTCGGCGAGCTGCTCGGTGAGCGCGTCGATGACGCGGAACGCGAAGTGCGGGCGGGCGAGGTTGTGCGGGAGCAGGGTGTCCCGGGCGGCCTGCCGGGCCTCGTAGGCGATCTCCCAGTCGAGGATCAGGTCGCCGTCGTCGTGCCGGATCACCAGCGGCGCGCCGGGCTCCGGGAGCTGCTGGCGGTCGCGCACCGCGAGGGCGAGCGCGTCGGCCATCTCCGCCGCGCCCTTCACGGCGGCGGCCCGGGGGGTGTCGGCGGCGGTGGCGTGGACGCCCGGGAACAGCTCGCCGACGGTCGCGAGCAGCACGCCGGTCTCGCCGAGCGCGGGCAGCACCTCGGAGATGTAGGAGAGGAACGCCGGGTTGGGGCCGACGATCAGCACCGCGCGCTTGGCGAGCAGCTCCCGGTGCTCGTACAGCAGGAACGCGGCACGGTGCAGGGCGACGGCGGTCTTGCCGGTGCCGGGACCGCCCTCGACCACCAGCACACCCCGGTGGTCGTGGCGGATGATCCGGTCCTGCTCGGCCTGGATGGTCTGCACGATGTCGCCCATGCGGCCGGTGCGCGCGGAGTTCAGCGCGGCGAGCAGCACGGCGTCACCGGAGGGGTCCTCGAAACCGGTGCGCTCGTCGTCGCCGAGGTCGAGGATCTCGTCGTGCAGTTCGGTGACGGTCCGGCCCTCGGTGGTGAGGTGCCGGCGCCGGCGGAGCCCCATCGGCGTGTGCCCGGTGGCGAGATAGAAGGGGCGGGCCACCGGCGCACGCCAGTCGATGAGAATCGGCGTGTGCTCGGTGTCGTCCGCGCGAATTCCGAGACGGCCGATGTGGTGCGCGATGCCGTCCGTGAGATCGATCCGGCCGAAACAGAGCGAGCCGTCGACCGCGTTCAGCGCGGCGAGCAGACCGGAGCGCTCCACGACCAGCAGGTCCCGCTCCAGGCGGGCCTGCTGGCCGGTGCCGACCGGCGTCAGGGCGTTCGTGACCGAGTCGGCGGCCTCGCCGCGCAGCGCGTCGACGCGCGCATAGAGCCGGTCGATGAATTCCTGTTCCTTTTGGAGTTCCTTCTCGGATGCGGCGGATTCCCGGCTTGACAAAACTGCTCCCTGCCCGGTACGGTGTGTTTAGTTGGCCCCCTGCGAGGGGCCTTTTCTGTGGGCACACAGAAACACCGAATATACCCCGGGCAGGGCTTCCTTCCAAGCCGCGGATAAATCCGCCCGTGTATTCAGAGAGCCTCGGCCAATTCCTCCAGCAGGCGCCGCTTCGGCCGGGCGCCGACCCGTGACCACACGGGCTCCCCGTCCTTGAAGACCATCAGCGTCGGCATGGACAGCACGCCGTACTTCACGGCCGTCTCCGGATTGGCGTCGACGTCGATCGCCACGACGTCGAGCCGCTCCCGCTCCTCCTCGGCCACGGCCCGCAGCACCGGGGCCAGTTGCTTGCACGGCCCGCACCACTCGGCGGTGAACTCCACCAGTACCGGCCGGCCCGCCCTGACGACCTGCTCGTCGAAGTCCGCGTCGGTCACGTCCCGGAACGCCATCGTGTTCACTCCCTCAGTTCGCAGCGCGGCGCGGAGTCGTCCTCCGCGGCCAGCGCGTCCATGGCCCGCTCGGCGCGCGCCAACTGCGCACCGACCGTGTCCCGTACGGCGCTCAACTCGCCGATGAGCGAGTCGAGTTCGGCGAGCTTGCTGCGGTACACGGCGAGCGACGCCGGACACGAGTCGCCCTCCGGGTGCCCGGCCCGCAGGCACTCCACGAACGGCCGGGTCTCCTCCAGGTCGAACCCGAAGTCCTGGAGCGTGCGGATCTGCCGCAGCGCCCGCAGGTCGTCCTCGTCGTAGGTCCGGTAGCCGTTCCCGCCGCGCCGGGCGGGCAGCAGCCCGCGCGACTCGTAGTACCTGAGCGTCCGCGGGGTCACCCCGGCGCGGTCCGCGAGCTCTCCGATGCGCATGCCTACGACGGTAGACGTTGACCCTGACGTCAGGGCCAGTCCCGGCGCTGCCGTACTCGACCGACGTACGCACATCAGTACCTACCTGCACATAACGGCACACACCGGCAATCCACCGGCATCCAGAAGGAGAAACATGAGCAACGACGGCACCTGGCTCCTCGGCGGCGACCTCCCGGTCCGCCGGATCGGGCTCGGGGCGATGCGGCTCCCGGGCCGCATCGCCTTCGACAACACGTCGGTCGCCGACCGCGCGCGGTCGATCCGCGTGCTGCGCCGGGCCGTCGACCTCGGCGTGAACCATCTCGACACGGCCGCCTTCTACTTCTCCGCCCGCCGCTCGGCCAACGAACTGATCGGCGCGGCCCTCGCCCCCTACCCCGAGGACCTGGTCATCGCCACGAAGGTCGGCCCGCGCCGCGACCGCTCCGGCGCCTGGGCGCCCTGGGCCCGCCCCGACGAGCTGCGCGGCGACGTCGAGGAGAACCTGCGCCAGCTGGGCCGCGACCGGCTCGATGTGGTCAACATGCGGGTGAACGAGGGGACGGCACCGCTCATCGCGGAGTACGTGGGTGAGCTGGCGCGGCTGCGGGACGCGGGCCTGATCCGCCACATCGGGGTGTCGGGCGTGGACGTGGCGGCGCTCGCCGCGGCGCGGAAGGAGGCGCCGATCGTGTGCGTGCAGAACCCGTTCGGCCTGGGCCGGACCCGGCCGGGCGACGCCGAACTCCTGCACGCGTGCGCCGAGTCGGGCATCGCCTTCGTGCCGTTCTTCGCGATCGCGGGCGACGGCGGACACCAGGGCGCGGCCGGGAGCACGACCGCCGGCGCCGCGCTCGCGGAGACCGCCGCCGCCCATGGCGCGACCCCCGCCCAGATCAGGCTGGCCTGGACCCTGCACCAGGGCCCGCACGTGCTCGCCATCCCCGGCACCGGCGACCCGGATCACGTGGCCCAGAACGTGGCGGCGGCCGCGATCCGGCTCACGCCGCAGGAGGTACGGGCGCTGGGCACCGTCACCGGCTGACGGCGAACGGGCCGTGCAGCGCGGCCCATTGCAGCAGCAGGACGGTCTTGCCGTCGGCGATGCGCCCGTCGCGCACCATGGCGAGGGCATCGCCGAAGGGCAGTTCGAGCACCTCGATGTCCTCCCCCTCCTCGGCGAGACCGCCACCGGCGCCGGTGCGGTCGGCCGGGGTGTAGGGCGCCGCGAAGAAGTGCAGCCGCTCGGTGACCGAGCCGGGGCTCATGTAGAGCTCGGCGACGGGAGTGAGGGGCCCGAGGACGACCCCCAGCTCCTCGGCGCTCTCGCGCCGGATCGCCGCGAGCGGGTCGTCGCCGTCGAGCAGCCCGGCCGCCGCCTCGACGAGCATGCCGTCGGGGTGGCCGTTGACGTAGGCCGGGTAGCGGAACTGCCGGGTGAGCAGGACCCGGCCGCGCCCGGTGTCGTACGGCAGGACGACCGCGCCGTTGCCCCGGTCGTACGTCTCGCGCTGCTGGGTCTCCCAGCGCCCGTCGCGGCGCCGGTAGTCGAAGGTCGTCCGGCGCAGCACGTGCCAGCCCCGCGAGGTCAGCTCCACGTCCCGGACGACCACATCGGGGTTGCGGTCGAGGCCGCGTCCGGCGAGGTCGAGGCCGGTGCGGCCGCGGTGGTCGGGGACGTCGACGCCGGGCCGCCCGGCGTCCGCGCTCACGCGGTCCCCCGCTTCCCCGGGGCGAGACGCGGTATCTCCGCGACGTCGTGGAAGACGGGCAGGCCGCGGCGGCGGGCGACGGCCACGTCCTGGTCGGCGCCGGCCGATTCCCCGGGGAGCCGCAGCACGGCGTCGCAGCGGGCGAGCAGCCGTTCGGCGGCCGGATAGAGCACCTGGTCGGCGAGGGGGTCGGTGGGTCCGGCACCGGCGGAGCGCAGGACGGGCAGCGCGACCCACTCGCCGATCATCGGCAGGTGCCCGGCGGCGAAGACGGGCCAGGCGGCCTCTTCGAGGCGGGCGAGGTTCGCGGCCATGGCGCGGGGGTCGCCGTCGGTGCCGGAGCGGTAGGGCCCGGCGATGAGGACGAGCAGGGGCCGCTCGGTGGTGGCGCCCTGACGGGAGTGCTGATCGTTCATGACGCGCTACGATACACACAGACCACGCAGAAACGTGCAACAACAGGAGAGACTACGGATGCTGGCTGCCGAACGGCGCGAACACCTGCTGGGCCTGCTCGCCCGCGAGGGCAAGATCGTCGCCAAGGACGTCGCCGCCGAGCTGGGCATTTCCGAGGACAGCGTGCGCCGCGATCTGCGCGACCTCGCCGCCGAAGGACTGTGCCAGCGGGTCTACGGCGGAGCGCTGCCCGCCTCCCCCGCGGTCGCGGACTACGCCACGCGCACGACCGTCGCGCCCGACGGCAAGCAGCGGGTCGCCGCGGCGGCCGCCGCGCTGGTGCGGCCGGACAGCGCCCTGATCCTGGACGGCGGCACGACGGCGCTCGCGGTCGCCCGCCACCTCCCGCCGGATCTGCCCTGCACGGTGATCACCCACAGCCCGACGATCGCCGCGGCCCTGCTCGGCCATCCCCGGGCGGAGCTGTTCCTGCTGGGCGGCCGCGTCTTCAAGCACTCGGCGGTGACCTGCGGCGCGGCCGCGGTGGAGGCGGCGCAGAACGTGTCGGCGGACCTCTGCCTGATCGGTGTCACCGGCGTCCATCCGGAGGCCGGCCTGACCACGGGGGACGCCGAGGAGGCCGCGATGAAGCGCGCCCTGGCGGCCCGGGCGGCGGACACGTACGTCCTCGCCTCGTCCGAGAAGATCGGCACGGCGTCGCGGTACCGGGTGCTGCCCTGGGCGGACGTCACCGCCGTGATCACGGACGCCGACCCCGGCCACCCGGTGGTCGAGCGACTGACGGCCATGGGCGTGGAGGTCCTGGCGACCTGACCGGACCGGGCACAGGATGTCGGGCCGGGCACCCTCGCCCGCTCCTAGCGTGGGGGCACAAGGACCGAGCAGGCAGGCCGGGGACGGCCGGAAGGGAGCCCGGGGTGCTGGACCGCCTCAACCAGGCCATGGACCGCATCGAGCAGCGGCTCGACCAGGACCTCGACGTGGCGGAACTGGCACGGACCGCGGCCACGTCGGAGTACCACCTGCGGCGGATGTTCTCGGCGCTCGCCGGGATGCCGCTCTCGGAGTACGTGCGCCGGCGGCGGCTCACCGTGGCGGGCGCGGACGTCCTCGCGGACCGGGAGCCGCTGCTGACGATCGCCGTGCGGTACGGGTACGGCTCGGGCGAGGCGTTCGCTCGGGCGTTCCGCGCACTGCACGGGATCGGCCCCGGCGAGGCCCGCCGCACCGGCGCCGCTCTCGTCTCCCAGCCCCGGCTCGCCTTCCGCCTCACCGTCGAAGGGAACAGCAGCATGCGCTACCGCGTGGTGGACCGCCCGGAGTTCACGGTCGTCGGGCCCAAGGCCCGGGTGCCGCTCGTGTACTTGGGGCCGAACACGGCGATCGAGGAGTTCGTCCGCGGCCTCGACCGCGGCGTCCTGGAGGAGCTGGAGAAGCTGTCGGAACGCACCGGCGGGGAGCCCCGGGGCATCCTCGCGGTCTGCGACGACCTCGACCCCGGCCGCGCCGAGGGCAGCGAACTCGACTACTACCAGGCGGTGTCCGTCCCCGCGGGCACCCCGGCTCCCGATGCCCTGCCCACGCTGGCGGTCCCGGCCGGGACCTGGGCGGTGTTCACGACGTCGGGCCCGGCACCGGAGGCCGTCCAGCGGTTGTGGAGCGACGTGTACACCGAGTGGTTCCCGTCGAACCCGTACCGCACCCGCCCCGGCCCCGAACTGCTGCGCACCCGCTTCACCCAGTCGCCGGACGGCCCCACGGCGGACGCCGAACTGTGGCTGCCGGTGGAACGCGAGCGCTCCGGCGGCTGATTGTCAGTGCGGGCGGCTACGTTGGCGCCATGACTCACGACGTACGCGTTCCTCTGCCCGCGGCACGGTATCTCGACTGTCTGGCCGCCGACTTCGACCGACTGCGCTCCGTCGCCACCGCCGCCGACCCGGGCGCCGTGGTGCCGAGCTGCCCCGACTGGACCGTAGCCGACCTGGTGCGGCACGTCGGCCAGGTCTACGTGGACAAGACGCACGCGATCCGCGAGGGCGCGGAGACCGAGTGGCCCCCGAAGGGCACGGCGGACGCCGAGCCCTTCGCCCTCCTCGACCGTGCGTACGCGGATCTGCGCGAGGAGCTGACGACCCGGGACCCCGGGGACCCGGCGGGCGGCTGGTACGCGCCGGACCGGACCGTCGGCTTCTGGATCCGCCGCATGGCCCAGGAGACGGTGATCCACCGCATCGACGCCGAGCTGGCCGCCGGGCAGCAGATCGCCCCCGTCCCCGAGGACCTGGCGGTCGACGGCATCGACGAACTCCTGAAGGTCTTCACGTCGTACGCCGTGTCGGAGTGGCCGGACTACTTCACGGACACGCTCGCCGGATCCCCCGCCCGCACCGTGGACGTCCAGGCCCTGGGCACCAAGGCGGCGGCCTGGCGCGTCGGCATCGGCCCGGCCGGCTTCACGGTGGAGGACGGACCGGGCGACGGCCCGGCCGACCTCACCGTGTCCGCCCCACCGGCCGCACTGCTGCGCGACCTGTGGAACCGGCGACGCCCGGCCGAACCCTCCTCGGTGACCGCCACCGGCCCAAAGGAGCACCTCCGGCAACTCCGAGCCTGCCTCACCATCGCCACGCAGTGACGAGCGCGCGCTCACCCCTTCCCGGAACCAGCACCGGCACCGGCGGCGACAGCGACCACGTCGCCGCCGGTCCCGGCCGGGGAATCGGGCTCGGCAGCAGCACGCCGCCCCGGCAGCAGCACAGCCACCACCACGGTCCCGACCCCGAGAATCACGGCCCCGACCACACTGGTGTGCGCCACCGCGTCCGAGAACGCCGCCCCCACGGCATCCCCCATCTCCCGTGCCCCGTCGGCAAGCTGACCGGCCTGCGCCTTCCACTGCGCGGCCTGCTGCGGATCCCCGGCCCCCTGAGCCCGCTCGGCGAGCTGCTGAGCCTGCTCCCCGATCCGCTGCGCGACGGCGTACCCGGCACCGACGGAGTCCTGCGCCGTGGACAGCGCGTCCCCGGGCAGCCTGGTCCCTCCCGCGGCATCGGCGAGACGCGACGAGTACGACCCCGCGAGCACCGACCCGAGAAGGGCGATGCCGAGCGACCCGCCCAGCTCCAGCGAGGTGTCGTTGACGGCACCGCCCACCCCCAGCTCGCTCTCCGGGAACGCCCCCATGATCGCGTCGGTGCACGGCGACAGCGCGAGTCCGATCGCCAGCCCGAGGATGACGAGCGGCAGCACGAAGTCCCCGTACGCCGCCCCGGCGTCGATGCGCGTCAGCAGCGCGAGCGCCACCGTCCCCCCGACCATTCCGGCCGTGACGGTGATCCGCATGCCGATGCGCGGCGTGAGATACCCGGTCAGCGCCGAGCCGACGAACACGGCACCGGCCAGCGGCAGCATCCGTACGCCGGTCTCCCAGGCGTCGTACCCGAGCACGAACTGAAGATCCTGGGTGAGGTAGTAGAACGCCCCGAAGACCGCGAGGAAGAACAGCGCGACGGCGAGGTTGGACCCCGCGAACCGCCGGTTGGCGAACCGCCGTACGTCCAGCACCGGCCGCGGATGCCGCAGCTCCCACACCACGAACGCCACCAGCGCAACGCCCGCCACCACGGCGGCGGACACGGCCTTGACGCCCCAGCCGAAGTGCGGGCCCTCAATGATCATGTAGACGAGCGCCCCGACCCACACGACGGACAGCACTCCGCCGACGTAGTCGATCCGCCCGTGCCGCTCGGCCTTCGACGGCGGTACGAGCACGAGCGCACCGACGATCGCGACGGCGGCGACCGGCACGTTGATCAGGAACGTGGACGCCCAGCCGTGGTTGCGCAGCAGCGCCCCGGCGACCAACGGCCCGGCGGCGATGGCGAGTCCGGCCGTCGCCGTCCACAGCACGATCGCCTTGGCCCGCTCGGCCCGCGGGAACGTGGCGGCCAGCAGCGACAACGTCGCAGGCATGATCATCGCGGCGCCGACCCCCATGACGGCCCGCGCGGCGATGACCCCGGTGGAACTGTCGACGAGCGACCCGGCGACGGCACCGCCCCCGAACACGACCAGCCCCAGCAGCAGCGCACCGCGCCGGCTGTACTTGTCGCCGATCGCGCCGAGCAGCAGCATCAACGCCGCGTACGGCACGGTGTAACCGTCGATGACCCACTGCAGATCGGCGCTGCTCAGACCCAGATCCCGGGTCATGTCGGGCGCCGCGACCGTGAGCGCCGTATTGGCCATCACGATGATCAGCAGGCTCAGACAGAGCACGAGCAGCGCCCACCAGCGGCGGGCGTACGGCCGGTCCATGGTGTCGACCGGCTCGTTCATGACGAGACGCATGACGCGGAAACCCCTCCAGAGGCAGGACAGCACAGACGCAACCAGCTTGCACACGTCTGTGCAATTACACAGTGATGTGCAATTTACGCGCTTGCACATCACTGTGCAAAACCGCTGCTGCCCGACGACCACCTGCCGGTCCCGTCCTGCCCCCAGGCACAATGAACGCGTGACTCCCGCCTCCGCCTCCGTACGAGCCGACGCCAATCGCCGCCGCATCCTGGACGACGCGCTGGCGGAGCTGTTGCGCGATCCCGACGCGTCGATGGACCAGATCGCCCGCGCCGCGGGGGTGGTGCGCCGCACGGTCTACGGGCATTTCCCGAGCCGGGACGCGCTCATCGAGGCTCTGGTGGACGACGCGGCACAGGCGGTGGCCGACGCGCACCGTGCCGGCCGTGAGGGTGTCGCCGACCCGGCGGAGGCGGTGGCCCGCTCGATCCTGGCCATCTGGCCGATCGCGGACCGCTACCGCCTCCTGGTCCATCTCGCTCAGCGCAGCGTCACGGTGGAGGGCATCAGGGCTCGCCTGACGCCGGTCCGCGAGGCGTGCACGGAGTTGCTCCAACAGGCCTTGGAGAAGGGCGAGTTCGACTCTCCGCTACCGGCCGAGGCCCTGGCCCATGTCCATGAGCAGGTGCTGTTCGGCCTGATGGAGGCGGTGAACGAGGGCGTGCTCCCGGCGGAGGACGCGGGCCGCGCCGCGGTCGTCGCGGTGCTGTCGTCGGCCGGCTATCCGACGAAGGACGCGAAGCGCCTGGCGGCGACGGCCTGACGGTCCCGCCGCCTCGGCGGAATTCCGCCCCGTAAACGCAGAAAACCCCCGTGCACAATGCACGGGGGTTTTCTCAAGATCTGTTCGGCGGCGTCCTACTCTCCCACAGGGTCCCCCCTGCAGTACCATCGGCGCTGTAAGGCTTAGCTTCCGGGTTCGGAATGTAACCGGGCGTT
>NZ_JBEOYI010000060.1:0-11817 GCF_040297005.1 Streptomyces sp. NPDC001904
TTGCCGAAACGCCCGCATAGCTCCGCTATGAGGGCGCTCCGGCGCCTTGCGATCGCACGCACCAGACACCGCGGGGCCCGCCCTCCGGGCGGACGGCAGGACTTTCGACACACGCCCTAGAGCCCCGCCAGCACCCCGTCCAGAAACGGCTCGACGGCGGCGCGCCACGCATCGGGCTGGTCGTAGTGGACGAGGTGGCCGGCGTCGGCCACCTCGGCGTACTCCCCTCTGGGAAGCACCCGCACCATTTCCTGGGCCTCCGCCCGCCCCAACTGCCCGTCGAGCCCGCGCACGACCAGCGCCGGACACCGCACGGCCGCCAGCTCCTCCCAGTGCGCGTCGAACACCCACGTGGAGCGCGCGGTCAGCATCTGACGGCGTGAGAAGACGGGCCGCCACCCGTCGCCGGACTCGGTCATCACCTCGGCGTAGAACTCCCCGCGCGCCGGATTCGGCCGCTCCACCCAGGGATCGTCCTCCCCGAACCACTTCCGCACGTCCGCGAGCGTCGCGAACGGCAGCGGCCACGCCTTGAACCAGTCCTCCCACTCCCGCTGGGAGGCGGCCCCCAGGGCGGAGGCCCGCATGTCGCAGATCACCAGACCCCGGACGAGATCGGGGCGCCGCGCGGCCAGCTGCCAGGCCGTGAGCGCCCCCATCGAGTGCCCGATCAGCACCACGGGCTCAAGCCCGAGCTGCACCAGCGCCGCCTCCGCGTCGAGCACGTACGCCTCGCGGTCGAAGGGGCCCTGCGTCGGTTTGTCGCTCTGTCCGTGCCCGCGCTGGTCGAGGGCGACCGCCCGATGGCGCTCGGCCAGCCAGCGCGCCGTACCGGCCCAATGGGACGCCCGGCCCATCAGACCGTGCAGTAAGAGCACTCCCGGACCGCGGCCGGTCTCGGCCGTTTTGGGAGGGTCGGCGTACTCCCAGGCCGCCAGGCGGGCCCCGCCCGCGCCGGTCACGTCGATGCGCCGTGCCATAGGCCCTGGCACCCCCTTGTGGTCGCGCCTGCAGTCGCGTACCCGCGCACGCTATCGAACCCTTTTTCGAAAGCGTGATGCTCCCCGGTAACACCCCTCGTTCGAGTGACAACGCTCAAGGAATGACTGGCGCCACCGAGGGGATCTCTTCCTCGGGGAGCGGACCGCTCGGGGAAAACGGTCCGTGGGGAATGACCCTGGGAGCTCGGGGCTCCGGGTCAGCACAGGGGAGGACAGGCCCCGGCGCCGCAAGGCGCCGGGGCCCTCTGCGTGACGGGCAGGAACATCCGTCGGGCCGGGCCGCTCCCGCTTCCCGCGAGCCCGTCGTACCCCGAACGGCCGGTCCATCCCAGGCCCCCTCCGGTCATATGCCTCACGCGACAGCCTGGCACGCAGAGCGTCGGAGCGCTGCGATTCCGCACAGTGAATCTTGCTTTCTGCGCAAACGCGCAGCATGCGCGAAAATCAGTCAACGCCCCACTGTGGTACGGAGGTTGACGTCAGCTCCCGGACTGTCGCCGCACGGGCTCCCGCGGCCCCGCCCGGCGCACTCGGCGCAGCGGACGCACCGGAGACGCTGGAGACAAGCCGCTCAGCGCTTGGCCACGAAGACGTGCGAGGCGACCTCCGCCTCCAGCTCCGCCGCCTCACCGCTGCTGCCCACGAGCACCCCGCCCGGCGACTGCGTCACGCTGACCACGGAACCGGGCTGCACACCCGCCCGGCGCAGCGTGTACATCAGCTGCGCGTCCGTCTGGATCGGCTCGCCGATGCGGCGGACGACGACGGTCATGCCGTCCCCGCTCGCGTCCAGATCGGCGAGCGAGACCATGCCCTCGTCCAGGAACGGATCCGCGCCGTCCTTCTCGCCCAGCTCCTCCAGGCCCGGAATCGGGTTCCCGTACGGCGACTCGGTCGGGTGGCGCAGCAGCTCCAGCACCCGCCGCTCCACCGCCTCGCTCATCACGTGCTCCCAGCGGCAGGCCTCCGCGTGCACCTGCTCCCACTCCAGGCCGATCACATCGACCAGCAGACACTCGGCGAGCCGGTGCTTGCGCATGACGCGCGTCGCCAGGCGGCGCCCCTCGTCGGTCAGCTCCAGATGCCGGTCGGCGGCGACGGCGACCAGACCGTCCCGCTCCATCCTGGCCACGGTCTGGCTGACCGTCGGGCCGCTCTGGTCGAGCCGCTCGGCGATCCGGGCGCGCATGGGGACCACACCTTCTTCCTCGAGCTCGAGGATGGTGCGGAGGTACATCTCCGTGGTGTCGATCAGTCCGGACATACGTGCCCCTCGTATAGCTGTGTAGCTACGCGGCAGCCCCGCTGGCTGGCCGCACAGCGCGTGCGCTGGCCCTGACACCAATTCTGACGCATACCGCTGACAACCGTGCCGCGCCAGGGGAACCCCGGGGAAACAAGGGGTCCGACGCGCTCCGGGGGTGTATTGACAGAGCGCTGGTCCAGACCGCACGGTGATCCGCGACACCGAGACCCAAGGGGCTACGCCGATGAGCGACAGCAGCACACTGGCCGCGCAGTACCTCGACGCCTCGATCGCCCTCCTGAAGCGGATCAGGGACGAGGAGGCGGGCAGCATCGAAGCGGCCGGCACCCTGCTCGCCGACACCGTCACCGCGGGCGGACGCCTGTTCGCGTTCGGCGCGGGCCACTCGTCGCTGTCCGCCCAGGACGTCGTCTACCGCGCCGGCAGCCTCGCCCTGATGAACCTGCTCGCCGTGCCCGGCGCGGTCGGCGTCGACGTCATGCCGGCGACGCTCGGCTCCGCCCTGGAGCGGGTGAACGGGCTGGCGGCCGCCGTCCTGGACGCCAGCCCCGCGCGGGCCGGGGACGCCCTGGTGATCATCTCCCTCTCGGGGCGCAACGCCCTGCCGGTCGAGATGGCCATCAACGCCCGCGCCCTCGGCCTGAAGGTCATCGGGGTGACCTCCCTGTCCTACGCGACCGGACCCGACGCGCCCACGTCCCGGCACGCCTCGGGCACGTTCCTGCGCGACCACTGCGACGTGGTCCTGGACTCCAAGATCGCCGTGGGGGACGCCGAGCTGACCTACGAGGGCGTCGACGCGCCCTTCGCCTCGGCCTCCACCGTCACCACCAGCGCCCTGATGCAGTCCACCCTGGCCACCTGCGCCGCCACCCTGGCCGACCGCGGGATCCAGCCTCCGCTGCTGCGCTCGGGGAACGTGGACGGGGGCCACGCCTGGAACGCCAAGGTCTTCGACGAGTACCGGGACCGCATCTTCTACCAGCACTAGATCTTCGTCCGCGGCTCCGGTGGCCGCTTCTCGCGCAGTTCCCCGCGCCCCTGAGATGCCTGCGGCATCCAGGGGCGCGGGGAACTGCGCGACCAGCCACGACGGCTCAGCCCGCCAGATCCACCGCCCCGGCGATCAGCGCGGCCACGCTCTCCGCGTACATCGCGTCACTCCGTTCGAACCGCACCCGGCTGCCACCCCGCAGGAACGTCACCACACCGAGCGTCCGCCCCCGACTGCGCAGCACCGCGCACAGCGCGTACCGGCTCCCCTCGGGCCACTGCCGCCCCGCGGCCCAGGCCACCTCGTCATCGGTGCTCGCGGCAGCGGCCCGTACCGAACCGGCCCGCTCCACGCACTGCACCGCCGGATGCCCCTCCCCGTACCGCACCGGCAGCGCCCCGCGCGTGACCAGCAGGCCGGGGCCCGACGGCGTCGCGGCGGCCCGCACCAGCCGCACCGGCTCCTCGCTCACCAGCAGATCGACCACGGCATGATCGGCGAACCCGGCCAGGGCGAAGTCCAGGTGCACCGTCGCCGCCTCGGCCGGGTCCTCGCACTCGGCGGCGGCCCGCGCCGCCCGGTGCAGCTGATGCGCCCGGAACCGCAGCTGCGCGGCCTCCTGCTCGGTCTGCTTGGCCTCCGTCACGTCCTGGAACAGCCAGCCGACACCGAGCGGCACCGGCTCCTCCGCGAGCGGCGAGGCGAGCCGCACGAACCCGCTCCGCCAGCACCGCCGCTCCTGCCGCACCCCGCCGGAGCCCGACCCCGCGCCTCTCTGGCCCTTCTCGCTTCTTTCGCCTCTCTCTGTGGGCACCCGCACCGTCACCCACACCTCCATCGGCGACGGCGGCGCCCCCTCCGACAGCACGTGCGCGAGCGCGGCCTCCAGCTCCTCGACGCCCTGCGAGATCAGCTCGCCCAGAGGCCGCCCCAGCACGGTGGTGCGCCCGGCCCCGAGCGCCCGCGCGGCATGCGCGTTGACCACGGCGGGCCGCAGGTCGGCGTCGACGAGCACCACGCCCCACGCGGCGTCCTCGAACAGCGCCTCGCTCAGGGCGATGGACCGCTCCAGATCGATCTGCGCGTGCACCTCGCTGAAGGCGCAGTACACCCCCGCCGGCTTCCCGTCGGTGCCGCGCACGGCGGCGGACTGGGTCCGTACGAGCACCCGGCCGCCCTCCTTGGTGACGAGGGCGAACTCGTGGACCTGCCGCCCCGACGCGTGCATGGCGGCCAGCAGCCGCTCCTGGATCTCCTCGGCGTCGGCGGGCCGCACGGCCCACCCCGCGAACCCCTGCCGCCCGACGGCCTCCGCCGCCGACCAGCCGAGTATCCGCTGCGCCTCGCGGTTCCAGTGGGTCACCACCCCGTCGGCGTCGAACGCGCACAGCGCGGCATCCATCCCGTCGAGCAGCGCGGCCAGCAGATCGGCCCCGTCCGGCTCGTCGGGCCCCAGCTCATCAGTGGTTCCACTACGCCGTGAAGCACTCACCTGGCACCCCCCGCAGGCTGTGTCGGCGTCCTGCTCAGATCATTCAACTCGAACGTGACGCATCCCACATGGAGTTCTGTCAACTTCGGAGAAATCGAGCGGCAGTTGGAATCAGGTGAACACACGGGTCCAGCATGCAACCCCCGACCGAACTCCGTACAACCCCCCGAGGGCACCGGAGCCGGAAAAACCGGTTGAGCGTGTCCGGACGGCTCCCTAAGGTGTGCCGTACAGACTGAAAGGAGGTGGTTCGGAGCATGTATGCACACCGGACGTCTGAGGTGACTGCGGGCTAGAGCCCGACGTCGCATCACGTATTCGGCGCCGGACCAGCCGGCCCCATTCCAAGCAGTCACCCGACCCGCGAGCTGCCGGTACGTCCGGCCGGCTTCCACCCGCCCCGGCGGGGGAACCACGGCTCGCGGGTTGCCTGCGTCCCGGGACCCGTCAGCCCTTGCTGACCGCGGCGAGGATCTCCGGCAGCCGGTCCGCCGTGCGCGGGGCCGCGAGGCGCAGCCCCAGGACGGTGAGCGCGGCGCCGTACACCGCGCCGGCCGGCAGCAGCGTCCAGGCCCAGGAGTCCGCGCCCGTCGCGTGCAGGGCGATCGTGAGCGCGATGACGGGGGCGCACAGCAGCGCCGCCGCGACCATGCCGCCGAAGATCGCGATCCAGGCGAGACCCGCCTGGCCGGGGGCCACGTTCTTGTAGCCCTCCTGCGGGATCGAGTACGGGAAGCGGGCCGACGTCCAGGCTCCCGTGGCGAGCATCGCGCCGAGCAGGGCGAAGGACAGGCCGAGCGTCTCCGGCAGGGCGTGCCAGGCGCCGAGCAGCGCCGTGGTGACGACCGTGACCAGGGCCGCGTACGGCAGGGTGATCAGCAGCAGTGCCAGCGTGCGGGCGCGCAGTTCGGCGTAGGCGTCGCGGGCGGAGGAGATGGTCATCGCCACCATCCAGAACGCCGAGGTGTCCTGGCCGAACTGGTTGTACATCTGGATGCCGAGCATCCCGGCGGCGAAGCACGCGAAGTAGACCGAGCCGGTGCCCTGGAGCGCGTTGAAGACCGGCACGATCAGACCGATCGCGAGCGAGGTGACCCAGGCCGCCTTGGTCTTCGGGTCGCGCCAGACGTAGCGCAGGCTGCGCTCCATCACAGCGCCGGTGCGGCCGCCCGGGAGCAGGCGCGGGCCGGTGCGGCGGGTGCGGCGGGTGGGTTCGGCGGCCTGGAGGGTGGAGCCGTCGGGCGAGGTCATCAGCCGGTCCAGGGCCCGCCGCCAGAGCAGCAGCAGCCCGGCCAGTGCGGCCGCGCAGAGCGCGAGTTGGGCGACCGCCGCGCCGTACACGCCCTTGCCCGCCGAGTCCACCGCGCCGATCGCCGACGCGGGCGGCACCCAGCGCAGCACCTGCCCGGTGGGGTCGAGCGCGTCGATGCCGCCCGCCGAACCCAGCTTGCGGACCCCGAAGTTGACGAGCTGGGCGCCGACCGCGATGACGAGACCGCTCAGCACGGCCAGGTCGCGGCCCTTGCGGCTGGTGAGCAGCCGGACGTTGGCGGCGGCCACCGTGCGGGCCAGCGCGACGCAGGTGAGCAGGGCGAGGGGGACGGCGACGACGGCGGCCACCGCGCCGGCCGGACCGCGCGCGGCCGCGTAGCCGGCGCCGCCGAGCGCGCAGAGCGTGAACAGCGGCCCGATGCCGACGAGCGAGGAGACGAGGAGCCCGCGCACGAGCGGGTCGGTGCGCAGCGGCAGCATCACCAGCTTCGTCGGGTCCAGGGTCTCGTCGCCGCTCGGGAAGAACAGCGGGAACACGGCCCAGCCGAGGGCGAGGAGCAGGGTGAGCAGTACGCCGACGGTGGCCGCGTGCGCGTTCCCGTGCAGCAGGATCAGGCCGAGCAGGACCAGCGCGGTGAGCAGCAGGACGAGGGCGGCCGAGGCGAGATAGGCGGCGAGGCGTCCGCCGGACTGCCGCAACCCGTTGCGCAGCAGGGCGAGTTTCAGCCGGACCAGCGTCCCGGTGAGGGGCGCGGCGCCGGTCATGCCGGGTTCCCGGGCTGGTTGCCGAGCCAGTCCAGCGTCCCGCCGTCGGCCCGGCCCTGCGCCCCGACCAGCTCCAGGAACGCCTCCTGGAGCGATCCGGCGGAGCCGCGTACGTCGGCCAGCGGTCCCTGCGCCCTGATGTGCCCGGCCGCCATCACCGCGACCCAGTCGCACAGCGACTCCACCAGCTCCATGACGTGCGAGGAGAAGACGACGGTGGCCCCGGAGCGGGTGAACCGTTCGAGGACGCCGCGGATGGTCTGCGCGGACACCGGGTCCACGCCCTCGAACGGCTCGTCGAGGAAGAGGACTTCGGGGTTGTGGAGGAGCGCGGCCGCGAGGCCGATCTTCTTGCGCATCCCGGTGGAGTAGTCGACGACCAGCTTGTGCTGGGCGGAGGCCAGATCGAGGACGTCGAGCAGCTGTCCGGCCCGCTTGTCGACCTCGGCGCCGGGCAGCCCGCGCAAGCGCCCGGTGTAGGCGAGGAGTTCGCGCCCGGAGAGCCGCTCGAAGAGGCGCAGGCCCTCCGGGAGGACGCCGATCCGGGCCTTCACCGCCGCCGGATCGGCCCAGACGTCGTGGCCGGCGACCCGGACGGTGCCCCGGTCGGGACGCAGCAGTCCGGTCACCATGGACAGGGTCGTGGTCTTGCCCGCGCCGTTCGGTCCGACCAGGCCGATGAACCGGCCCGCGGGAAGCGCGAGTTCGATCCCGGCGACCGCTGTCTGCCGTCCGAAGGACTTCCAGAGGTCATCTACGCGTACGGCCGCCGCTGGCTCGGTCATGGGTGAACCCTATGCGGGGCGGGACCCGGCCCCCGGCAGGCGCCGCGCCGTTACCGGCGCCCGCTCTCGCGCCCGCACGCGTACGCCAGGGGCGAGATCAGCTCCTCGGCGTCCGGCAGCCAGCGGTTGGCGGCGGTCGGCCGGCACGCCCACTGCACGGCGCCCTGGCTGCCGAAGCGGGTCGGGGGAGCGGCGACGAAGGCGCCCTCGCCGAGCGCCACCAGGTCGAGCGAGGCGGGCGGCCAGCCCAGCTTCCGTACGAGGTCCGGGACCTTCAGGGTGGCGCCGGGCAGGACGAAGAACTGCATGCGGCGGTCGGGGGTGCAGGTGACCGGGCCGAGGGTCAGCTCCATGCGCTCCATGCGGGCCAGGGCGAGGAACCCGGCGGTCTCGGGGACGTCGATCGCGTCGAACGTACGGCCCGTGGGGAGGAGGATCGAGGCCTTCGGCTGCTTCGACCACACGCGGCGGGCCACGGTGGCGCTGCCGGTCGCCTGGGTCGCCCAGTCGGTGCGCGCGGGGTGCGCGCCGGGGCGCGCGCACTGGCGGTCGTCGCACGAGCAGCGCTGGACGCCGTCGTCGAACTCCAGCCAGGTTCCTGGGAACACGTCCCAGTGCCGCTCCTCCGCATAGCGTACGGCGGTGTCGAGCAGGGATTCGCCGCGCTGGTTGGGGATCTGTCCTGAAGCCGTGACAGGGCCGGTGCTGACGGGTGAGGTGACGTCCGAGGTGCCTGCGATGGTCTCTTCCACGTCGTTCTCAACTCCCGCCCTTCCCTCGGGTTACGGGCGCACGTAAGGAGGAGGAGGGAGCATCGTTCCCGCATGTGGGGCGCATGGGTGCATGGGCGGGGGCGCGCATGGGCAGCGGCAGCGGGGGCCGGGTAGCCAGGGACCAGAAAGCGAGGGGCGAGGGGGAGACACCCGAGAGGGTGATGCATTTAGTACCCGTTTGTGTTGCATCTTCCGTTTGTCCGCCGGGCATTGATCCACCGATGCCAGTGACGATCTGACGACCTAGTGACCAGGATCCTGGGGACAGCAGGGGGTACGCCATGGCCGCACGGCCACTCGTAGCGCGACAGCCCAACGAACGGCTGCAGGCACTGATCCAGGAGGCGGGCTGCTCCAACGCCGGCCTTGCCCGCCGGGTCAACATGTGCGGGGCGGAGCACGGCCTCGACCTGCGCTACGACAAGACATCCGTGGCGCGCTGGCTGCGCGGGCAGCAGCCGCGCGGGCGGGCGCCGGGGATCATCGCGGAGGCGCTCGGCCGCAAACTCGGCCGGACCGTCACGATCGACGAGATCGGGATGGCCAACGGCAAGAACCTGGCGTCCGGCGTCGGCCTGCAGTTCTCGCCCACCGTGCTCGGCGCCATCGAGCAGGTCTGCGAGCTGTGGCGCAGTGACGTGGGGCGCCGGGACTTCCTGTCCGGCTCGTCGGTCGCCTCCTCGGCGCTGGTCGAGCCGAGCCGTGACTGGCTGATCTCGGTGCCGGACTCGCAGGTGGCCCGGACGGCCGGGCCGCGCGTCGGCCCGTCCGACGTGGCGGCGGTCAAGGCGATGACCCAGGCGCTGACCGATCTCGACCACCAGTACGGCAGCGGACATGTCCGGCCCGTGGTGGTCCACTACCTGAACAGCGTGGTCAGCGGGCTGCTCGCGGGCTCCTACCGGGAGGCCGTGGGGCGCGAACTGTTCGCCGCCGTCGCGCGGTTGACGGAGCTGGCCGGGTACATGGCCGTCGACACCGGCCAGCCGGGCCTCGCCCAGCGCTACTACATCCAGGCACTCAGGCTGGCCCAGGCGGCGGGGGACCGCGGTTACGGCGGGTACGTACTGGCCGCGTCCATGAGCCACTTGGCGGCCCAGCTCGGCAACCCGCGCGAGATCGCCCAGCTCGCCCGCGCGGCTCAGGAGGGGGCGCGCGGGCGCGTGACGCCGCGCGCGGAGGCGATGTTCCATGCCGCCGAAGCGCGCGGCCACGCGCTGCTCGGGGACGCCCGCTCGGCGCAGAGCGCGGGCAGCCGGGCGCTGGCCGCGATGGACCAGGCCGACGCGCACTCCGGTGACGACCCGGCCTGGATCGCCCACTTCGATCCGGCCTACCTCGCCGACGAACTCGCCCACTGCCACCGGGATCTGGGGCAGGCGCGGGAGGCGGCGCGGTACGCGCAGGAGTCGTTGGACGGCCACCCGCAGTCGCGGGCCAGGCGCCGGGCCATCGGACTCGTGCTGCTCGCGACGGCCCAGGTGCAGCAGCGCGAGGTGGAACAGGCCTGTCACACGGGACTTCGGGCCGTGGAACTGCTCGGCACGCTGCGCTCGAACCGCGGCGCCGAGTACCTGGAGGACTTCAAGGAACGGCTCGAACCGTTCGGTGAGGAGGCCGTGGTGCGGGAGTTCGGGGCGCGGGTGGAGCTCCAGGCCGCCGCGTAGGGGACCGGTGAACCGGCCCGGTGATTAAACAGCGCCGCCGCGGCCGGTTTTGTTACTCCTGTCACGGGGGAGGCTCCTCGGATTTGAGGTGCGTAGCACGGGCGTGCGAGGACCCGGTAGCGTGAGCCGACGATTCCGCAGTCAGTTATGGTCCCCCATCCGTAGTAGGAGTCCCGGTGACGCAGCAGAGCGGACAGAGCGGGCAGGACGAGAGTCCGCACCTTCCGCAGGCCCGGCAGGCGCGCGAAGGTGTCGTGCTGCCTGCCGACGGCGGTGAGCCCCTGTTGCCGGGCACGTTCGGCGACCAGAGCGCGCCCGGCGGGCCCGCGGGGCCCGCCGGTGCCAGCCCCTGGGGGCAGCCGTGGGGCCCGGAGTCCCAGCAGGCGCAGACCTCCCAGCCGATGCCGACGTACGAGTGGGGGCAGCCGGCCGCGCAGCAGCCGGTCGCGCCTCCGCAGCACCCCGCCGGCGCGCTGCCGCCGCACCAGCAGGCGTCCGCGCACGCGCTGCCGCAGCAGTACGCCCAGGCCGGGCCGATGCCGCCGGCCGTGCCGCAGGGCGGGTACGACGGCGACGCCACGCAGTACATAGCCCCGCAGGGCGCCGGTGACGCGACGCAGTACATACCGCCGCAGACCGCCGCGTCCCCGCTGCCGCCGGAGGCCCCGGCCGAGTCCACGCAGTTCCTCGGCCGCGCCGTGCAGCAGCCGCAGCAGACCTCGCCGCAGCAGATGCCGGGCGCGATGCCCGGCGCCGACGGCGATGCGACCCAGTACATCCCGCCGGTACCCGGCCAGCCGCAGGCCGCGCCCTACGGCATCCGCCCCGGCGCGCCGGGCGAGCGGCAGCCGCCGGCCGAGTTCGACGCGCTGTTCCGCACGGAGCCCGAGGGCCAGGCCGCGTCCACCCAGCAGATGCCGCGGTTCGACCCGCACGCGCAGCAGACCCCGCCCGACCGGCAGGCGCCGCAGGGCGGGTACGTGCCGCCGGTGGAGCCGCAGGGCTACACGCCCGCTCCCGCCTCGCGCGGCAAGAACCGCACCGGCTCGAAGGTGCCGCTGATCGCCGCGGTCGGCGTGGGCATCCTCATCCTCGGGATCGGGGCGGGCGCCCTGCTCAGCGGGGGCGACGACGACAAGAAGTCCGACACCACCACGACGGTCTCGGACTCCTCGTCGGCGCCCGCGGAGTCCGGGGCACCGGCCGCCGACCCGGCCAAGGAGCAGGCCGTCGCGCTCGACAAGCTGCTCGCCGAGTCCAACAACAGCCGGTCCGCCGTCGTACGGTCGGTCACCAACATCGAATCCTGCAAGGAACTGCCCACCGCCGCGAAGGACCTGCGGGCCGCCGCGCAGCAGCGCAACGACCTGGTGACCAAGCTCGGCGCCCTCGCCGTGGACAAGCTGCCGCAGAACGCGCAGCTGACCGACGCCCTGACCAAGGCCTGGCAGGCGTCCGCCTCCGCGGACAGCCACTACGCGGCCTGGGCCGACCAGGTCGCGGGCAACAAGAAGCTCTGTCACAAGAACCAGGCCAGGGCGACGCCGCAGCGCAAGGCCGGGAACGACGCCAGCGGCACGGCCTCCACGCAGAAGGCCCAAGCCTCGAAGCTGTGGAACGCGATCGCGTCCAAGTACGGACTGACCCCGCGGTCACCGATCCAGCTGTAGCGCCGGGAACCGGATGAACCGGAGAAGGGGGGGGGGGGGGGGGGGCCCCCCCCCCCCCCCCCCGGGGGGGGGGGGGGCGGGGGGGCCCCCCCGGGTGGGGACCACCACCCCCCCCGGGCGCGGCGGCCGCC
>NZ_JBEOYI010000061.1:0-8892 GCF_040297005.1 Streptomyces sp. NPDC001904
CTGGCCTCGGCCATCGACCAGGCGGAGCTGCACGTCATCCTCGGCACGATCGCGGGCGACGACACGCTCATGCTATGCTCCGCAGACACGACGCGCCGCCGCTACGCGGCGGGTCCGGCGCAGGCGCCGGACTGCCCCCGGGCTCCGCCCGGGGCGGGTCGCCGCTCCGCGCCGCCCCTCACTGACCCGCGCTCCGCGCCGGTCAGTGGCCTGATCGCTCCGCGATCAGGCGAACTACGCACCTACGGCAGGGCGGTGAGTCCGTGTCAGTGGGGGTGCCTATCAGGCCTGACACTCCATCACATCTTTAGTGTGTCAGACCTGATAGGCGGATAGATTCTGGACTGAGAACCCACTACCATCAACCCGCATAGCCCTTGCGCGTAGATGGTTGATTCATATCCTGCTACACCACCAACTCTACTTCCAGAGTGCCAAGTTGTGAGTCATTCCGAAGCCAGGCCGAATTCTGGTATGCCTCACCATTGCCGCATCCATAAAGACGCGTCCAAGGTGAACCGCGCCTCTGTCTGCTCAGTGAGCCGCCGGTGGGATCAGCAGCGGCTCCAGGTCGGACGATCCCTTGAGTGTCCCGTAGGGGGCCGTGGGGCGCCTTCTCCGCCTTCTCCACCCGGGCGCGGAGGCTCCGCCGACGCGCCCGACTCCACACCGCAGCCCCGACCCCGAGCGCGCGCCGCCGTCCTGCCTGCTGTCTGTTCCTTCTTCTCTGCTGTCAGGTGGTCGGGGGTGTGTGTGAGGGGTTGTCAGAGTCGTACCGGTCATAGGGAATGCCGTTGACCTGGTGTTTTATGCCGACCTTGCGCGTGAGGGCCTGCGTGATGGGGTGTCGGATCGCTGGTCAGATGGCCTGTCGGATCGCAGGTCAGATGGTGTGCGCGATGTTGTGTCGCGTTTCGGCTTGCACCGTGATCCATCTTCGGTATTATGGAACATGTCGAGAGAGCGGGTGGTTCCGCTCCTCGATCACCGCCGAAGTTCGTCAAGGGAAAGGTTCAACGTGGAGATCACGGTCACCAACGGAACGGTCAAGCAGTCCAAGGGCATTGAAACTCCCGCCGCACTGCGTGCGCGTGCCATCGCGGGTCACCTGCCCCGCCCGGAACTCCTCTCCGCCGCGACCATCGTTCACAATCTGGACGAGAATTTCACCGGAATTCGCATCAACACGGAGGCCGGGGCAATTCTCCTCATGCTGCCCGTCTCCCCGGAATTCGACTTTCAGCTCATCCATGAGAGCGAGACCGGTCCGGTCATCCTCCAGGCCATCAAGGCCCACGAGCGGGGGCGCATCCTGCATCAGCGAGTGATCGCCTACCGGTTCAGCGAGGCGCTCCGGACGCGCGGGCTGAAGTAGCCGTTTCGTTCCTGGGGGCCGGGCATCGGCCCCCAGGCCCAACCGATCTCTACGCCAGGAGGCGAACTATGACCACGCGACTTATGCCGGCCGAGGCGCGCGCCCAGGGGCCGAGTGACCACGAGGAAGAGCAGATGAGCGCCGCCTACGCGGCGATGGTAAGCAGCGCGAAGGGGGCGGGATATGACGTCTCCCGCCTGGCCGGGCGAGTGGTCAGGCCGCTGTTCGAGGCCGGGTGGATCGCAGGCGTGCGCTCCGGGACTACGGGCCCCGCGCTTGAGTCTGTCCCGCTTCCCGCTTCACTCGTAGTCGGTGCCCTACGGGGCGCGGAGAGTCCGTACGCCCTGTACGACCATGTGCGCTACAGCGGCAGCATCGCGAGCGCGCACGGTTGGTACTGGGTGAGCCGCGTAGTCCAGGAGCCGGACGGGGTCGGAGGGGTCCTCACCTCGTACGAGTTGGGCCGCTGGCGGTCCGGTGCGTTGTCCAGGAAGCTGGCCAACGTGCAATCGGAGTCGCTCTCTACGTACGTGGACGCGTTGGCGCCGGAGTGACTGGCGCGGTCAGTCCCAGCGGGTGAACCGGTGGGGCGGCTCGCGGAAATGAGCTGCCCCACCTCTCATGGCAGGTATTATGGAATATGTTGTAGCGGGTGGTTCCGCCACAGCACCGCCGAAGTTCGTCAACAGGAAAGGGGCCCAAAGTGGCTCACGAAATCGAGCAGTTCACCGACGGTACCGCCGCCTTCGCTTCCGCCCGCCTCAGCGCGTGGCACGGCCTCGGAGTGCGCACCGACGGAGCGATGACCGCCGAAGAGGCCATGCGCCTGGCATCGCTGGACGGGTGGAACGTGCGCAAGGTGGGTCTGTCTGCCACGGAGATCACTCCCGAGGGCGCGGAGTCGATTGCGGTTCCCGAGCACTTCGCCAGCGTGCGGAACCACCCCAAGACGGGACGCCCGGAAACGCTCGGAGTGGTCGGCACCGATTACCACCCGGTGCAGAACGAGGAGCACGCCGAGTTCCTGAACATCCTGACTGAGGAGTCCGGCGCGCACTTCGAGACGGCGGGGTCGTTGAAGAACGGCCGCCAGGTGTTCTTGACCATGAAGCTGCCGCAGACCATGACCGTGGCCGGGTCGGACCGCACCGACCTGTACATCGCGGCGTTCAACAGCCACGACGGAAGCTCGAAGTTCCGCATCATCGTGACCCCGATCCGGGTGGTGTGCGCGAACACCCAGCGTGCCGCACTGAGGGGCGCGCCCAACGTGTTCGCCGTCTCCCACACGGCCGGGGCCAAGGCCCGGATCGCGCGAGCCCGCCAGGTGCTGGGACTGGGGTTCAAGTACGTCGAAGAGTTCGAGAAGGCCGCCGAGCGCATGGTCCAGGCCGAGCTCACGCTGAACGAACTGCGAGACGTCGTCGACAAGGTCTTCCCGATGACCAGCGACGGGAAGATCGCGCAGGGCAATCAGCGCAAGCGCTGGGCGAAGATCTCAAACCTCTACCAGTACGCCGACACTCAGGCCGCCATTCGCGGCACCAGGTGGGCCGGATACAACGCCATCACCGAGTACGTGAACCACGTGGCGCCTGCCAAGGCCAAGACCGAGCGGGAGAAGGCCGCCAGCCGCGCCGAGCGAATCATCACCGGCACCGCCGACGCGGCCATGGAGAAGGCGTTCGCGCTGCTGACGGTCTAGCCGTCCCGGCTCGGGAGCGCTCTGCCGTTCCCGAGCCCCGCAGTGCCTTACTCACCTAGGCGCCGGGGCCGGGGCGGCGGCCTCCAGGTCCGCCGCCCCGGCCCACCCCACACCGCCGTACCCGCGTCGCTGAAGTGAGCACGGAGTGCCTTACTACGCCACCACCGGCCGCGCCCCGGTAGAGCGCGGAGCGCTCCGCCCGCCCCCACGGAGTGCGGAGCGCTCCGCACCGGCCAACGCCGCGTAGCGGCGTCGCGCCCCGCTCGCGGAGCGAGCCGCGCGCCAAAGAAAACCACCCGCTTACCGCCGCTACTCCCCGCCTTTGCAGCGCGCGGTGCCCCGGTCCATCCGGACCGCACCGGCAACCCACTAGAGATCACTGGAGTAACCCAAGTCTCAGCAGACCAGCCTCCCCGACGTGACGGAGTTCATCGGCGCGCACGCCACCGAGGACGACATCACGCGAGTCATCGAGGTGATCAAGCAGCGGCGCAAGACGCTCACTCAGATTGCGGCCTCATCCATCGTGGTCGGGATGAGCGTTCAGGTCGTCAACATCAAGCCCGCTGCCCTGAAGGGCGAGCGCGGCACCGTCACCACCATCACGCGAGGTTCCGCGACGGTGAAGTTCACCAAGGAGTCCACGGAGTCGCTTCGGTGGGCCCGTTCCTCCCGCATCGACGTACCGCAGGGAGTCGAGGAACTGGAGATGGACGGCATCCCCCTGGGTTGTCTGCGCCAGATCTGACGACTCCGCCTGTCCGGGGCGGCGATGCGCCGCCCCGGACAGGGCCAGCCCCCGAGCGGCAGGGAGCCCTCAGTGCCCCGCCGGCCGCGCCCCCACATCACACCGCTTCTTGGAGGATCCATGCCCCAGGCCATGAAGACGCCGGACATGTTCGTCACGGTGCGCCAGCTTCCCGACGGAAGGGTTCACGAGGTCGACGTCAGTGACGAGGCTCCGGACATCGATTCGCTGTGCACCGGCACGGTTCGAAAGACGGTCTGGGCCGTCAGTCCTCGGCCCGGCACGGCTGTCGACGACGACACCGCGCTGCGCGCGGCGAAGGTGTGGGATGCGGTGCGCGGACCGTACTACCGCCACTGCGACCGTGCCGAGTGGCGCTCCAGGGGAACGCAGGAGCGCCAGTTCCACGGTGCGAGCGCCGAGCGTCGCACCTTGCGTGCAGTGGAGGCGTGGCTCATCCGGGCCGGTCACCTGAACGTGCACACGGGAGTCGTCGCAGTGCAGCAGTTCGGGCTCACCGCGACTGGACCCGATGCCGAGGTCGTTGTCTTCCGCGCGAGCGACACCGTCCCGTGGGAGTACGTCGTCGAGTTCCTGGACTTCTGGGAGCCGGAGAAGCTGGCACCGGCCGGAGCGTCTCCGCGCCGTGTGGCAGCCGCCACGCTCGCCGCTCTTTACCGATACCGGGCCGACAGAGCGCAGCTGCACCCGCTCGCCCGCCTGTATCTGGCCGCTGATGACGTGAGGCAGAGCACCGGGCGGGCCGTCGCACGGTGGCGGGAGAAGACCCGCCTCCGGCGCTGACCGTGGCCCACCACATGCTCTCTCCCGCTGGCTTCGTTGATGAGGAGTACCTGCAAGTGTTCAAGGTTCACACCACGTTCGGCATCGTCCGCGTGCAGCCGTCCGAGCCGGACGAGACCGGCGCGATCCTCTACGAACTGACCGGTGCCGCACGCGGCACTGTGCACGTGACTGCTTCCCACGACCCGCGTCAGTGGGACAGGTTCGATGCCGTGCGAGTTTCGCTCGGCAGTGCGAACGACACGTTCAGCGAGACGGCTGAGCCGTTGCCGAGGATTCGTGGCCGGGCCTACACAGGCAAGGTCGTGCATCTGCCCGCGCGGGGCCATGAGCCGGCCGAATGGGCGACGCAGTGGGTATCCGGTCCCGAGGGCCGCAGTGCCGGGCCCAGGACCGCCGAGGGGATCTCTGCGGTCATGGTCGCCGCAGGAGAGCACTACCGCGGCCGGGCGGACCTTCTGACGCTGCGCCAGCGCGCCCGCCGTCAGGAGACGCCCAAGCTGGTCCAGTGGCTGCGGGACATCATCGCGTCGAACACCGCCGAAGAGGCTTCGTTGAATGCCAACGCCGCCCGCCACCGGGCAGATGCAGCGATGTGCACGGCTATGTGGTGGACTGCCGCCCGCTGGCTGCTGGTTACACCGGATCCTGTGCTGCTGCTCCTGCTCGCTGGAGGGCGGGACACTATCGCGGACCGGGCGTGCATCGGGCCCGCGCTGGCTCAAGTCAGTGCGGATATCGCGCTCGATGTCCACCGGGTCGGCGACCGCTACCGCAGGGAACTGGTAGGGCTCGCCCCACGCTCCCGTAGCGGCGTTGCTGCACCGTGCTGAGGCTTCTTCCAGACCGCCAGGTCTAGGGAGCGGGAGGGGCTCACCTGCAGAAAAGGTGTTGCCCCTCTCGCACGGTCAGGTATTATGGAACATGCCATCAAGAGTTCGGAGACCCTATGAGCACCTCTCCTACCGTCGCCCGCTCCACTCCCCAGTTCGTAATCAAGGGGGTCGTCGACGACTGCACCGAGTGCGGGTGCTGCGGCCGCACGAATCTCAAGCGCACCGTGGCACTGATGCCGCTTGACCAGGACGGGAACGAAGACGGCGCCGTCTGCTACTACGGCACGTCATGCGCGGCCGCCGCACTCCGCTGGACGCAGACGCAGGTCACCAACGCCGCCAACCTCGCTACCAGCAGGAACACCGAGCGCGGCAACCGGGCGCGCCGCATCATCAGCGTGTTCGGCCCGCTCCAGTACGCCACCCACTGGGAGCAGGCGCGCGTGTGGCTGGTCCGGAACCCGCACAGCTTGCGCAATATCAGCGCGGAGGTGGACGAGTTGCTGACCGGCGCACAGGCCCAGCTGAGGGACACCGCGCTCGGCCCGGCCCGCCCCCACACCGTCGCCGACTTTCTGCCGCACTGGGTTCTGTGGGACGGCGCCAAGGTGCGGCGCGTGATCGCGGTGCTTCCTGACCAGGATGCAGCGCGGGAGGAACTGCGAGCGGCGCAGAAGGACTTGCGAAGCCGCAGGGTGCTCACGCGCGTTTTCACCGTCCAGGCCCTGGATGAGTTGTCCGCCGAGGAGGTCGCCTACACGACTGCGGCGGTCGCTCGCTGGGAGGCGGACAACGCTTCCGAGGGCTGGATCGCAGGGCGCTGACGCACGGAGCCCCCGCACGGGCACCCCGTCCTCTACGCCGCCGGCGACTCACTGGCCCTACACGCCCGGAGACACCCATGCGCTCTCCCCGCAGTTTCCGCACGGTGCGGCAGTGCTACGCCCACACCTGCCGCAGGCCCATCGGCTACGACACCGCACACCGCATCTGGACCCATCTGGACAAGGCCGAGCAGGCCGACCCGGCATGGCGCGGGCACATGCCGGACCCGCAGTTCGTTCACGCGCTCAGCCTGGGCGACCACTTCCGCTTCTTCGACGGCACGAACACGGTCTACGGTCCGGTGCTCTCCGCCGACAGCGACTACATGCTCCAGGGCACGAGGGTGCGTCTGGCCGGAGGGGTGGAACTCGACCGGCACGCCTGGTCATGCGTGGAGATCACGCGCGACGCTCCCCGCTGCCCCTGTGATCGCACCTACGACCGGTGCGAAGAAGACTGCGCGTGGCCGGAGGAGATCGAGGCTCTGTGGGCGTCCGGCGCGTAGTCGTGCGGGATCACAAGGGTTGCTCTCAGCGCCTCTTGTGCCCAGAGGCCGCCTGCTCTCTCCGCCGCCCCAGACCACTGACCGCCCTTTCCTCCGCACACCGAAAGGCACAGCCATGAGACGACCACCGCCCACCATGCAGCACCCCGCTCCGTCCGGCTCGGCAGCCGACGACCGGCATTGCGTGGACTGCGGGCACCCGCACAGCCGCACCGTTGTCGCCGTGATCAGACGCCTGAAGGGTCCGGACCGGAACGTGTTCGCCTGCGTCCGGCACGCGGCTCTCCGTCAGGCGCGGCGCGGCTGACCTCCCGCGCCGAAGAGCCGGGGGTGGGACACGCCGGATTAATTGAGTTGCCCCACCTCACCATTTCGGTATTATGGAACTTGTCGGGAGGGTGGTTCCTCCCGACACCGCCAAAAAGTCCGTCACTCTCACAGGAGTTCACCGTGACCACCGTCACCGAGTCGCCCACGACCACCCCACAGAACACCGACCACACCGCACTTCAGGGGCAGTTGACGCCCATCGAGCTGGACCCGTCGCTGATCGTTCGCGACATCAGCAACGCCCGCGAGACCGACCCGGCTCCGGACGAGAAACTGATCACGTCCGTCAAGGGGATCGGCGTCCAGGACCCGATCAGCGTCCGGCCGCTCCCCGACGGCACCTACGGCGCGTTCAAGGGCTGGCGGCGCGCCCAGGCCGCCCAGATCGCGAACGCTGCCGCCGACGACGAGCAGCGACCGAAGCGACCCGTCCCTGCATACGTCCGGGACGACCTCGTGGGCAATGACCACTGGACCCGCTTCCTGAGCCTGGTCGAGAACGACCACCGCCAGGACATGCCCCAGCGGGACACACTGAAGGCGGCTGAGCTGGCGCTGGTCGGCATGGACGGCATCGAGCGCGCCCAGGCCGCCAAGGCCCTCGGCCTGGGACGCAAGGCCGCCCAGCAGGTCAAGAAGGCACAGAAGCTCAGCGATGCCGAACTGCGGCGCGCGAGCGCCGGTGGCATGGATCTGGAGCAGACCGCCCAGTTCGCCGAGGTCGAGTCGGTCACCGGTGCTGAGCGTCGCCTCTTGGGCGCCCTCCAGCGCGACCACGAGGAAGGCCGGGGCGGCCGCGGTCATTGGGACCAGGAACTCGCGCTGCTGCACGCGGAGATGGCCGACGCCACCAAACACGACGCCGCCGTCCAGGCCCTCGCGGACGCCGGAACGCCGCTACTGCGACCGGCTTACGCGTACGAGTACACCCCGATCAAGGACCGGCCGCGCCCGCTGTCGGAGCTGATGACGAGTCTGGGGAACACGCTCACCGAGGAGATGCACACCGGCTGCGCCGGACACAGTGCGCGCCTCAGCGACGAGCACGAGCCCGTCTGGCACTGCGCCGCCCCCGTGGAGCACGGCCACAAGGTGCGCCCCGAGGCCAAGGCGCCCAAGAACAAGCTGTCCGACAAGGAGCGGGCAGAGCGCGCCAACACCGTGGCCCGCAACCGGGCATGGATGGCGGCGCGCACCACCCGGCAGGCCTTCGCGACCAAGCTGGCGCGCAGTAGCAAGGCCCTGCCGGAGGCGGCGCGGCTGTTCGCTCAGACCGCTCTGGTGACCATGCCGTACTTCTATGCCGACTTCGCCCAGAAGTCCGGCGCCACGGACATCGCCCCCTTCCTCGGCATCTCGGCCAAGAGCCACGGCGAGGCCGTGACCGCCATCTCCGCGCTCCCCAAGGCCCGCAGCATGCACGTGGTGTTCGCACAGGTCGCCGCCGCCTATGAGTACGCGCTTCGAGAGCCCAAGTCGTGGCAGTGCCTGAGCGCGGAGAAGGCCGCGTGGCTGCTGCTCCTTGAGGAACTGGGCGCCCACGACGGCGGCAGCTACGCCCTGTCCGAGGTCGAGGCCGATGCGGTCGCCCCGCACCGGCCGACGAAGAAGAACGGCACCGCGTAACAGCAGAACGCCCCGTCGCGGGGGGGGGGGGCGCGCCCCCCCCCCCCCCCCCGGGGGGCCCCCCCCCCCCCCGCCCCCGGGGGGGGGGGGGCCCCCCGGGGGGGGGGGGCGGGGCGGGCCCCCCCCCCCGGGCGCCCC
>NZ_JBEOYI010000062.1:0-8206 GCF_040297005.1 Streptomyces sp. NPDC001904
CCCCCATCTTCGACCTGGTCGACTACGGCGTCGTGGGCGACCTCTTCGACGTCGTGCCCCAGCTCACCGAAGAGGTCAAGACCCGCAAGGGCTGATCCGAGACGCGCAGGACGGATCCGTACGGCGTCGCGCCCAGGTGCTCACAGCTCCTGCGCGCGACGCCGTACCGCGTAGTAGCCCGCCGCACCCACCGAACCGGCGATCAGCGCGCCGCCCAGCGCGAGCTGCAGCACGCTCCACTGCCCCAGCGATCCGCCGTCACCGGCGTGCACTCCGTGCAGCTGTGTGCCGCCCTTCCCCGAGACGGTGAGTGTCTGACGGGCCACCGTGCCGCTCTCACAGGTCACGGAGACCGGATAGGTGCCCGGCCGGGCGCCGGAGGGCACCTCGAAGCTGCCGCTGACCCCCTTCTCGTACTCGGCCGAGCGCAGCGTGAACTCGCCCGCGCCGACGCTGTCCGCGTCGCCGGTCGCGACGGAGTCGCCGCCGCACGCGGTGGTACTGGCCAGCACGCTCGCGCCGGGGCGGGCGTCGGCCGGATCGAGCACCAGACCCGTCGCCGTCCCGGCCTCCGATGCGGGCGCCGAGGGCGGAGCGGTCCAGGAGGGAGTGTCGCCCCACCCGTCGTCCCCGTCGGACGGAGCCGCGGCGCACACGGGCGCCCCCAGCAGGAGCAGGGCAGCGGTGGCGGTCGACAGGGGCACGGAGCGGCGCATGCGGTTCCTCTCGGGCGCGGCCGGCGGGCGGCCGCCGGTGCGGTCAGGTCCGCGACCGAGCAAACCGCGCGACCGTGCCCGCCGCCCGCCGGGGCGTCGGGTCGGGTGAGGGACGGTGCCCGTGCGGGTGACGCCGGGCCTCCACCCGGCGTCACCCGCACGAGAAGTCCCTCGCGCACGTCCCGCGGCGTCGCGCGCCGCCCGCCCCTACACGTACCCCCTGATGCGGTGTGCCTGGTGCGCCTCGACGAGCCTGACCCGGGCCGCCTCCAGGCGGTGGGCCATCACCTCGGCGACGCCGTGCAGCAGGGCCACACCGAGCGCCGGTTCGATGTCGCACAAGGCACGCACGGTCGGGCCGTCGAATTCATAGGCGCGCACGTGGCTGAAGGCCTCGGCGCCGAAATCCCATTCATAGGGCGGGAAGAGCCAGGACCAGCCGAGGAGATCTCCCGGTCCGAGCGGGTCGACGGGCAGCCGGGCCAGGTCGGAGACGCGCACGTCGAGCGTGACTGTTCCGGTCCTGATGATCCAGAAGCAGTCGGCGCGGTCCCCTTCCTCGAAGATCCGGGAGTCCTGGGGGAAGGACACCTCTCGGGCGAGAGGCATCAGACGGTCGCGATAGGCGCGGGGCAGTCGGTTCAGCAGTCGTGTCCGGTCCGTCATGGCGGAACACCTCCACCGTCGGGTCATTCCAGCGTACGTACGTCCCGCGAGTATCGGGTCGTCGAAGTGGGCGGCGGCCGGATGGCGGTAACGGATCGCGAGCGGGCGGTCACGCACCTACGTTGCCCGCATGGTGATCTTCATCCGATCTCGTGCCCTGATCAGCAGGGCGCTCGTGACGTCGGGCGTGTGCGCGACGCTCGTCGCGGGGGCGGCCGCCGGTCCCGCGCACGCCGCGCGGAACGCTGCCGGGCCGCCCGCCGTGCCCTCCCTGTCGGCGCTGTCCTGGGAGGTCATGGACGCACGGACCGGGACCGTCCTGGCGGCCAGGGCGCCGCACCGCAGGCTGCCGCCGGCCAGCACGCTCAAGACGCTGTTCGCCGTGACGGTGCTGCCGCACCTGCGCCAGGACACGGTGCACCGGGCCTCCTGGGCGGACCTTGCGGAGGTCGCCGAGGGCAGCAGCGAGGTCGGGGTCGCCGAGGGGCACCGGTACACCGTCGCCGACCTGTGGCGCGGCGTGTTCCTCAGCTCCGGCAACGACGCCGTGCACACCCTGGCCCGGCTGAACGGCGGCCTGTCGCGGACGCTCGGCCAGATGCAGGCCACCGCCCGCCGGATCGGCGCCCGCGACACCCAGGTCCGCTCCCCCGACGGGTTCGACACCCCGGGTCAGTACTCCAGCGCCCATGACCTGGCCCTGATCGCCCGCGAGGGGTTCAAGAACCCGGACTTCCGCCGGTACATGGGCACGAAGTTCGCCCGCTTCCCGGCGTCCGGGGGCCCGGACGCGTACGAGATCCAGAACACCAACCGGCTGCTGGTCGGCTCGCACGGCGTGGAGCCCTACCCCGGTCTCATCGGCGTCAAGAACGGCTACACGACACAGGCCGGCACCACGCTGGTCTCGGCCGCGACCCGGGCGGGCCGGACGATCCTGGTGACCGTGATGAATCCTCAGGACGGGGATTTCAACCAGGTGTACGAGGAGAGCCGCACGCTGCTCGACTGGGGGTTCGCCACCCCGACGCCGCAACCGCCCAAGCAGCAGGCCGGTCCGCTGCGGGCCGCCGCACCCGCGACCGCGCCGACGCACCAGGATCCGGAGGAGGCCCCCGGTCTGCCCCGCCATCTCGGTGCGGCCGCCGCGCTGCTCCTCCTGACCTGCGTGCCGCTGATCCTCCGCCGCCGCCTGCGCGCCCGCCGCAACCGGCCCTGACGGCAGGGGGACGGTCAGGGGCGCGGCAGGGGGCCCGGGCTGCGGGCGGCACGGCCGTCCGCACCCCGGGCCCCGGCGTTCAGCAGATAGCTCACCTTCACCCGCAGCACCCACGGGTCGACCGGCTTCACCAGCAGGTCGGCGACGCCCAGGTCGATCGCGGTCTGCGCGAGGGCGCTGGTGCCGATCCCGGTCACGAGGACGATGGGGATGTCCCGGGTCTGCTCCAGGCGGAGCAGGTAGTCGGCCACTTCCAGCCCGCTGATGCCGGGCATCCGCACGTCGAGAAGGATCACGCCGATGCCGCCGCGCAGCGCGATCCGCAGGGCGTCGTCGCCGTTGTCCGCGCAGACGACGGGGACGTCGAGCGGGGCGAGCGCCGCTTCCAGCACCCGCAGGTTGGACTCGCGGTCGTCCACCAGGAGGACCTTCGCGGAGTCGTTCATGAGGTCTCAACTGCCTCCGTGATAGCGCTCCTTGGACGTTCGAGATTACGGTGCGCGGTACGCCTCGGGCGACCGGTCCGCGCAGATGGGACCCGTGGTCCAGGGCGTACCGTGTCCTGATCGTCACCTCGCGGGGCTCCGCAAAGATCGCCCGGGCGGGGTACGTTGCCGGGCTGCGGCCCCACCCGCGACCGCCCGTCCCTCGTCCGCGGAGAGCAGGAACATGCAGGAACTCGACGTGCCCCGGCTGACGGAGCCGCCCGTGGTGGGCGGGATCGCGGACTCGGTGTTCGCAGCGGTGCGACGGACGCCGGACCGCGTCCAGTTCTCGCTGGCCGCGCCCGGCGGGCAGTGGGAGCCGGTCACCGCGCGCAGGTTCGCCGGTGAGGTCCTCGCGGTCGCGGGCGGGCTGCTCTCCCAGGGCGTCGGCTTCGGCGACCGGGTGGCCGTCATGTCGCGCACCCGGTACGAATGGACGCTCGCCGCCTACGCGTTGTGGTCGATCGGCGCCGTGGTCGTGCCCATCTACCCGACCTCCTCCACCGAGCAGGTGCGCGACATCCTCCGGGACACGGGCGCGATCGGCTGCTTCGTCGAGAACGAGAACCACGCCATGACAGTGGCCGCCGCGCACGGCCCGCACCACCCGCTGACCCGGCTGTGGCAGATGGACCAGGGCGCCCTCGACGTGCTGCGGGCGGAGGGCGCCGCCGTCGATCCGGCGTACGTCCACCGGCTCCGCGACGCCGTCCGGCCCGAGCACACCGCGCTGATCTGCTACACGTCCGGGACGACGGGCCGCCCGAAGGGCTGTGTCCTCACGCACGCCAACATGGTCGCCGAGTGCGACACGCTGTCGACGGGATGGGGGAGCCTGCTGGCCGCGCCCGGCGAGGAGGCCTCGCTCGTGGCCTTCCTGCCGCTGGCGCACTGCTACGGGCTGGTCGTGGTGGTGAGTTCGGTGCGGTTCGGGGTCAACGTCGCGTTCCAGCCGGACCCTTCGCCGCAGGCGCTGCTGCCCACGCTGGCCGCGTTCCGGCCCACGTTCCTGTACGCCGTGCCGTACATCTTCGAACGCCTCTTCCGTGCGGCCCGCCTGAAAGCCCGTCAGAACGGGCGCAGCGCCCTCTTCCAGCGGGCGGTGCGGTCCGCGGTGCGCTACGCGGCCGCCGAGCAGCGCGGGAAGGCGGGTCAGGGCTCCGGTCCAGGGCCGCGGCTCAGGATGCGGCACGCGCTCTACGACCGGCTCGTGTACGCCCGGGTGCGGGCGGTGCTCGGCGGGCGGGTGCGCAACGCCGTCTCGGGCGGGTCTCCGCTCGCGCGCGAGCTCGGGCTGTTCCTCGCGGGCTGCGGGATCACCGTCTACGACGGGTACGGGCTGACCGAGACCGCCGCGGCCGTCACCGCGCAGCCGGTGGGCGCGGTGCGGCACGGGACCGTGGGCCGGCCGCTGCCCGGCAACGCCGTGCGCATCGCCGGCGACGGCGAGATCCTGGTCCGCGGCGACGTGGTCTTCGCGGGCTACTACAACGAGCCGCGTGCGACCGAAGCGGTGCTGCGCGACGGCTGGTTCAGCACCGGTGACCTCGGCCGGCTCGATCCGGACGGCTATCTCGTCATCACCGGGCGCAAGAAGGACATCATCATCACCAGCGGCGGCAAGAGCATCTCGCCACTGCTGCTCGAGGAGGAGCTGCGGGCCCATCCGCTGATCTCGGGCTGTCTGGTCGTCGGCGACAACCGCCCGTACGTGGCCGCCCTGATCACCCTCGACGAGGAGTCCGTGGCGGGCTGGCTCGCGCTCAAGGGGCGTGACCCGCAGGAGCCCGCGGCACTGGTGACGGACGAGGAACTGCTCGGGCACGTCCGGCGGGCGGTCTCCCGGGCCAACTCCCGTGTCTCGCGTGCCGAGTCGATCAGGACCTTCCGGATCATCCCGCACGAGTTCGGTTCGCGTGAGGGCCTGTTGACCCCGTCGCTGAAGATCCGGAGATCGGCGGTGATCGAGCGGTACGCGCGGGAGATCGACGAGCTGTACGGGACCCGGCCGGGCCGCCGCTCCCCGCTGGGCACGCGCCGAGAATGACCTGAGTTCTCCTTGTGTGCGCGCCGGTGCTTGCTCACCCTGGGCACCGCAGCAGCAGCGCCGCAGGGCCCTCCCGGCCGCGCCCGTCGAGCTCGGGGAGGACCGTTGACCTCGCCTTCGCACCGGTTCCGCAGCAGGCTGCTGCGCCGCCCACGGCCCGAGGAACCCAAGGTCTCCACGGCCGAGCGGGAGTTGTTCGGCGGACCGCTGCGATACGACACCGGCTGGGCGTCGCACCAGAACGCCTTCCTCGACCTGTCGCTCCTCACCGCCCTGCGGGCCATGCCCCGGCTGGTCCTCGGCACCCTGCGCCGGGCCTGGCACGCCGACCGGGGCGCACTGCTCGCCGTCGGCGTCAGCGAGATCGGCCAGGGGGTCGCCGCCGCGGTGAACCTGCTCGTCCTGAATTCCGTGATGCACACACTGCTCTCCGGCGGCTCGGCGGCCGGGCGGGTGCGGGAGGCGCTGCCGGCACTGCTCGTCGGCGCCGCGGTCGCCACCGTCAACGCCCTGCTCGCCTCCTGGTCGACGTCCGGGGCGGGACGCCTCGAACCGCTGGTGGAACGCGTGGCGACGACCGAGTATCTCGACGCCGCCCAGGCGGTCGAGCTGGAGGCCATCGAGGATCCGGCGTTCCGGCGCCTGCTCGACGTGGCGTTCTACGGTGCGGCGTCCGCGCGACGCATGATCTCGGCGTGTGTCGCGGCGCTCAACGGGGTCATCTCGCTGATCGCAACCGCCTCCATCCTGAGCGTGCTGCACTGGGCACTGCTGCCGATGCTGCTGCTGATCGCCGCGCCGCGCGGCTGGGGCGCGATGCGGGTGGCGCAGGAGCGGTACGTGTCGATGCTCAACTGGGTCGAGCACGTCCGCGCGAGCCGGCTGATCGGCACCCTGCTGACCGAGCGCAGCGCCGCCCAGGAGGTGCGGCTGCACGCGGTCGGCCCCACGCTCCTTGAGCGCTACCGGGACATGGCGGAGAGCGCCGAGAGCGAGCAGCGCCGGCTGGCGAACGGCAAGGCCGGCACCGAGCTGCTGGCCACCGCCCTGTCGGGGGTCGCACTCGCGGCCACGTACGGGGTGATGTTCTGGCTGATCACGACGGGCACCATGAGCCTGGCGATCGCCGGGACGGCGGTCGTCGCCGTGCGCACCGGGTCGGCGAGTCTGGGCACGCTGGTGATGAACGTCAACCAGTTGCACGAGGAGTCGCTGTACGTCCAGGACCACGAGAAGTTCCTCGCGGAGGCCGCCCGGCGGACCATTCCCACCGGGGGCGGGTCGCTGCCGGAGCGGATCGACGCGGTGGTCCTCGACAAGATCAGCTACCGCTATCCGGACCGGGCCGAACCGGCCCTGGACGAGGTGTCGCTGACGGTTCCGATGGGGTCGGTGACCGCGGTCGTCGGGGAGAACGGCAGCGGCAAGTCGACCCTGATGAAGATCATCAGCGGGCTGCTCGTCCCGCACGCCGGTACGGTCCACTGGGGCGGCAGACCGCTCGACGGGCTCGACCGGTCCCTGGTCTTCGAGCGGGTCAGCCAGCTCACCCAGGACTTCCAGCGCTGGCCGATGACCGCCGCCATGAACATCCGCATCGGGCGGCCGCAGCGGTCCGCGTCCGCCGAGGAGCTGGAGCCGTCGGCGCGGTACGCGGGCGCGACGTCGGTGATCGCGCGGCTGCCGGACGGCATGGGCACTCTCCTCGCCCGCATGTTCCGCGGGGCGAGCGAGCTGTCCGGCGGAGAATGGCAGAAGTTCGGCCTGGCGCGCACCCACTGGCGCGACCGGACCGGCGCCGCGGACGGCGTCCTGATCGTGGACGAGCCGACGTCGGCGCTCGACCCGGAGGCGGAGATCGAGGCGTTCGACCGGCTGCGGGGCCTTGCGGGCCCCACGCGCGCGGTGGTCCTGGTCACCCATCGGATGTCCGGGGTGCGGTGGGCGGACACCATCCACGTGCTGAGCCGGGGCCGCGTCGTGGAGTCGGGCAGCCACGACGAACTGCTCGCGGCCGGCGGCCGGTACGCCACCATGTTCCGCACGCAGGCGGCCCAGTACGGCCACGACGGGTCTCAGGTGTCCCGCCCCGCGCAGCCTCCCGCCACGGCGTAATCGCCGCCTCCGCTTCCCGGCCATATGTCCGGCGGCCCCGGGACGGGTGCGGGAGGCGCAGGTCACACGTATGCCCGTCCGTGGGTACGTTTCCCGCCGGATGTTCACTGCGCCACCATCCGCCCCACGCGCACCTCGGGGCGGGCTGCCACCGGGCTGAGCGCGGTGTGGCCCCGCGGGACGCGCGTGACGAGCGGGAACCGGACGGTCCGGATCGCGCCAGAGATCACCGGCGAAGCCGTTTGACCGACAACCTGATTGCCCAACTCACCAGCGCTGAAAGGGGGTTGCCTCGCAGGCCAGGGAGGGGTATGCCAGGGGCACCGCCACAACACCGCGCCCCCACCACTGCGAGGAGGCCATGCCCGCCTACCACGACACCGACGCCGACTTCGGCATGAGAGCGCCGCACCCCGACGACCCACGGGTCGTCGAACTGTGGGGCGAACTCGACATCCTCGCCGCCCATCACCTGGCGGACCGACTCCAGGACCTGTCCCCCGGGCTGGGCGGCACGCTCGTCGCCGACCTTCGCGCCGTGACGTTCCTGGACTGCAGCGGTCTGTCGATGCTCGTGCGCGTCCAGGAGCGGCTGCGCGCACGGCAGGCGCGGCTGATCCTGGTCCTGACCGATCCGTTCATGCTGCGCGTGATCCGGCTCGCCGGCCTGGCGGGCGCCTTCCGGGTCGCCGCCGACCTGGACTCGGCCCTCTCCTGGCCGACCCGGGACGTACCGGCCTGAGATGCGGGACCCGCCGGGAGGCACGCGCTCCCGGCGGGTACGGCACGGCCGGGGGCTTCCGCGGGCATCTTCGACAGCGGCCGCCCGTACTTCCACGACGACTACGAGGAGGCGCCGACGACCCACAGCGGGACCGCTGCGCGCCGACGCCCCGCGCCCCCGCCCCCGGGCCGGGGGGCGGGGGAGGGGCGCCGCCCCCCCCCGGCCGGGGAGGCC
>NZ_JBEOYI010000063.1:0-6825 GCF_040297005.1 Streptomyces sp. NPDC001904
GGGTGTGCTTGCGGCCCGCGGGGGGGCGGGCGGGGGGGGGGGGGGGGGGGCCCCCCCGGGCGCCCCCCCCCCCCCCCCACCGCCGTTCACCCGGCGCTTCTGAACGCGGCCCGCAGCTCCTCGCGCAGCGACCGCTGGAACGCCGTCACCAGCGCCTGCACCACCAGCGGCTGCATGTGGGCCGACAGCGACCGCATCGCCGACACGTGCCCCGGGTCCCCGGGAGCCGCCTCGCGCTCCCGGTACGGAGCCCACACCTCGTCCTGGAAGAGCCGGGACAGATCGTGCGCCGCCCGCCGGGTGTGCTCCAGCAGGAGCGTGCGCGCGGCGAGCAGCGTCTCGAGCGCGATCGGCACGTCGAGGAGCTGCACACCCAGGCGCAACTGCCCCACGTCCACCCGGAACGCGTCCGCCTCCTCCAGGTACGACAGGACGCCCATGGCCGACAGCCGGTCCAGATCCGTGCCGGACAGCGGCCGCCCGCACCGGCGCTCCAGCTCCGCCCGCGCCAGGTCCTCCGACGCGTCCGGCGCCCAACTCGCCACCACCGCGCGGTGCATGGCGAGATCGTCGGCGCTCAGATCCGCCGGCAGCTGCTCCAGATAGCGCTCGATCGCGGACAGGGTCATGCCCTGGTGCTGCAACTCCTCGATGAGGCCGAGCCGCGACAGGTGCTCCTGCCCGTAGTGGCCGACCCGGCGCGGACCGATCACCGGCGGCGGCAGCAGGCCGCGCGTGCTGTAGAAGCGGATCGTGCGGACCGTGACGGCGGCCCGCGCCGCCAGTTCGTCGACGGTCAGCGTGGGCTCCGGTCCGGCCGGCCCGGCCCCGCTGTTCTCGATGTCGGTCGCCATGTCCGCCTCGCGCCTAGCTCTCGGTATCGATCGGGTTCAACAGTATTGCTGAGACACCGATGTTGTGAAACCTCCATATACTCCGGGTCGAGCAGGCGCACAAGAGGCACTCTCGGCATGTGAGAAGGACCGCTATGTGATCTCCACCACCGCATTTCCGGTGATCTTTGGGGGAAGGTGCACAGTCGGTCCGCGCGCTGTCAGGGGTGTCGCGGGCCGTAGTACTTCCAGACCCAGGGGACCCCACGTCCCCGCGCACCACAGAGCGGACACCCCCACGTGAGCAAGGACGCCGTGAACACGGCCGTGGACGCATCCCCCACGGATGCGCCCCCGACGCCCGCCGACGCGGGCGACGCCGGTTACAGCAAGGCCCTCAAGAGCCGTCACGTCAACATGATCGCCATCGGCGGCGCGATCGGCACCGGACTCTTCCTCGGTGCCGGCGGCCGCCTGCACGACGCGGGCCCCGCGCTCGTCTTCGCCTACCTGGTCTGCGGAATCTTCGCGTACCTGGTCGTGCGCGCCCTCGGTGAAATGGTCGTCTACCGGCCCTCCTCCGGTTCCTTCGTGTCGTACGCGCGCGAGTTCCTCGGCGAGAAGGGCGCCTACATCGCCGGATGGATGTACTTCCTCAACTGGTCGATGACGGGCATCGCGGACATCACCGCGATCGCGCTCTACACCCAGTACTGGAGCGCGTTCACCTCCGTCCCGCAGTGGGTGCTCGCACTGATCGCCCTCGCGGTCGTGCTCTCCGTCAACCTCGTCTCGGTGAAGTACTTCGGCGAGATGGAGTTCTGGTTCTCGATCGTCAAGGTGGCGACGCTCGTCGCCTTCCTGTTCGTGGGCATCTTCCTGATCGCCACCCAGCACCCCGTCGACGGCCAGACACCCGGGCTGCACATGATCACCGACCACGGCGGCTGGATGCCCAGCGGCACCATGTCGGTGATCCTCGTGATGCAAGGCGTGGTCTTCGCCTACGCGGCCCTGGAGCTGGTCGGCGTCGCGGCGGGCGAGACCGCCGAGCCGCAGAAGGTCGTCCCGCGCGCGGTGAACTCGATCATGTGGCGCGTCGGCCTGTTCTACTGCGGCTCCGTGCTGCTGCTGGCCCTGCTGCTGCCCTCGTCGACGTACAAGGCGGGCGAGAGCCCCTTCGTCACCCTGTTCTCCAAGCTGGGTGTCGGCGGCATCGGCGACATCGTCAACCTGGTCGTGCTGACCGCCGCCATGTCCTCGCTCAACTCGGGCCTCTACTCCACGGGCCGCATCCTGCGCTCCATGGCGATGTCGGGCTCCGCCCCGCAGTTCACCGCCCGGATGAACCGCAGCCAGGTGCCCTACGGCGGCATCCTGCTGACGGCGGGCGTCGGCGTCCTGGGCGTCGGCCTGAACTACCTGCTGCCCGCCGACGCCTTCGAGATCGTCATCGAGATCTCGTCCATCGGCATCATCGGCACCTGGGTGATGATCATGGTCGCGCACCTGGCGTTCGTCCGCAGGGCCAAGCAGGGCCTGGTCGAGCGCCCGGCGTTCCGGCTGCCCGGCTCGCCGGTGACCGAGATCGTCACGATCGTCTTCCTGCTGCTCGTCCTCGGCCTCATGTGGAACGACGCCGAGACCGGCCGCAAGACGCTCAGCCTGATCCCGGTCGTCGCCCTGCTCCTCGTCATCGGCTGGTTCCGGGCCCGCCGGAACATCGCCCGCAAGGCGGCCGCCGAGCCGCTCGCCGGCGCCACGAAGGACGAGTAGCCCGGCCCGTTGTCAGTGCCCGCCCCTACGGTGGCGTCATGTCGGAGATCACGTACGTCCGAGGTGACGCCACCGCGCCGTCGGCGAAGGGCCCACGGCTGATCGTCCATGTCTGCAACGACACCGGCAGCAAGGGCGTCCCGGTCCGCTACGAGGCCATCGCGCAGGGCCTGGCCGCGGTGGCCGGGCACGCGGCCGAACTGGGGGCCTCCGTCCACATGCCGCGTATCGGCTGCGGGCTCGCCGGCGGCACGTGGTCGCGGGTGGAGCCGCTGATAGCGGAGCAGCTCGTGGCCCGGGGGATACCGGTGACCGTGTATGACCACGAAGGCTGACCCGGTGTGAACCGGCCCGTGCGCCCGGGGAGTTGGCCGTGCGCGCCGATCGGGTAGGACACAGACATGGCCCTGATCCTGTGGGACGTTCACCTGAAGACCGGGCAGCTTGCCTCCTTCGCGGCCTTGTTGTCGACCGCACTCGTCGGCTCGGCCCGGCTGTGGTCCCGGCACCCCGGGCCCGTCCAGGCCGCCGCACCGCCACCGACACCCGTGCCGTGCCTGCGGGCCCACGTCGTGCCGACCCACTCCACCCCGGCCGACCCCGCGCACACCGCGGCCGTCACGGACCTGTGCACCCGCGTCTCCGAAGTCGCCTCGGACCTGGCCAAGCGGTACGGGAGCGAGGAGTAGCCGGCCGGTCCGGTGGACCCGGGCGGCGCACGGGGTGGACCCCGGCGACCGGGCATCTCCACCTTCCGTTCCACCCGTGGGTCCAGGCGTCACGCGCCCCGGATCGCCAGTCTTGAGGGCATGACAACCACCGACTGGATCACCGACATCGCCCTCGTCCTCGTCGTCTTCCGGCAACTGCGGGAAGGCCGCCTCGACCTCAAGACCTTCCTGATCCCGCTGGGGATCGTGGCCTTCGTGGCCCACAGCTACCTCGACAGCGTGCCCACGGCGGGCAACGACCTGGTGCTGATCGGCGCGCTGACGGCCATCGGCGCCGCGCTCGGCATCGCGGGCGGCGTCTACACCCGGATCCGCCCCGCGGGCGGACACCTGCTGATCAAGGCCGGTGCCGTCTCCGCGGTCCTGTGGGTGCTCGGCATGGGGGCCCGGATGGGCTTCCAGCTGTGGGTCCAGCACGGCGGCGCCGACGACGTGGCCCGCTTCAGCCTCACCCACCACATCACCAGCGATCAGGCCTGGGTCGCGGCCTTCGTCCTGATGGCGCTCACCGAGGTCGTCACGCGCGTGGCCACGATCTTCGTCCGGAGCCGCCTGGTGCACCGCGACGGGCGACAGACGGCGACCGCCGCGACCGCACCGGCTCTCGACCGCGCGGCCTGACCGTGGGTTATGGTCACGCCGTGTCCGAAGCGCCGAGCGCCCCCGAGACCCCGAGCGTCCCCGCCCCCGGGCCGGCTCCCCACCAGGAGCACGGCCCGCGGGTCGTGCCCACCCAGGACCCCCGGGTGCAGTGGGTCCTGACCCTCGCCGTCATCGTCGCGGGGGTCTGGACGATCCGCCCGCTGGGCCTCAGCGGCCGCGGCCTCGCCGTCGCCGCCCTCCTCCTGGTCAACTGCGTCGCCCTCGCCGCCCGCCACCTGCCCGAGGCGAAGGTCCCGCCGCGCGTCGCCCTGACCTGGCTGACCTGCGGCGTCGTCGCCGCGGCCGCACTGATCGGCGTCAGCCGCTCCGGCTCCAGCTACCTCTTCGCGTACTTCCTCGTCGGCCACATCGGCTACCGGCTCGAACCCCGCAAGGCCCTCACCCTCGCCGCGCTGAGCAGCCTGCTCTGCGGCGCCGTCCTGTTCTTCCGGCTGGGCCCCGGCCACAACTTCCTGCCCTGGACGCTCGGCCTCACCACCGGCGGCCCGGTCCTGATGGGCATCGTCAACCGCACCCGCCACCGCGCCGTCCAGGCCGTGGTCGAGGCCGCCGAGTCCGCGGAGCGCGCCGCGCGGGCCGAGGCCCAGGCCGCCGTCCTCACCGAGCGCGGCCGGATCGCCCGCGACGTGCACGACGTCCTGGCCCACTCCCTGGCGGGCATCAACATGCAGCTCGAACTGGCCGACGCGCTCATCGACACCGGCGACCTGGAGCGGGTCCGCGAGGCGAACCAGAAGGCGCACAGCATGGTGAAGGAGAGCCTGAAACAGGCGCAGTGGACCGTGCACGCGCTCCGCGAGGACTCCCTGCCGCTCCTGGAGAGCCTGACGGCCATGATCGAGTCGTCCGGCCGGCACGACGCCCTCACCGTCACCGGGACCGTCCGCCAGGTGCCCGCCCGGGTCACCCAGAACCTGCTGCGCATCGCCCAGGAGGCGCTGACCAACGCGACCCGGCACGCGCCCGGCGGCGCCGTCCGCGTGGAGCTGGCCTTCGCCGCGGCATCGACGACGCTGAGGATCCGCAACGGCCCCGCGACCCGCCCGGTGAGCGCGGACGTCGGCAGCGGAATGGGACTGATCGGCATGCGGGAACGGGTCGCGCTGCTCCGTGGGACGATCACCGCGGGCCCGGTCACCGAAGGACCGGACCAGGGCGGCTGGCAGGTGGAGGCAGTGATCCCGGATGAGTGACCGGACGAGTGAAGCGACGCAGCAGGACAACGCCCGGACGCTGAGGGTCGTCGTCGCCGACGACCAGGCCGCCGTCCGCGAGCCGCTGGCCGCGGTCCTCGGCCTGGCCGCCGACATCGACGTCGTCGCGGCCGCCGCCGACGGCACCGAGGTGCTCACCGCGGCCGCCGCGGGACCGGTGGACGTCGTCCTGATGGATCTGCGGATGCCCGTGATGGACGGCATCGAGACGACCCGCCGCCTCGCCGAGGAACACCCCGAGGTGGCCGTCGTCGTCCTGACCACCTTCGCCGACGACGACTCGATCCTGGCCGCCCTGAGCGCCGGGGCCCGGGGCTACCTCACCAAGAACGCCGGGCGCCAGGACATCACCCGCGCCATCCGCGCCGCCGCCGCGGGGCAGTCCGTCCTCGACCGCGAGGTCCAGGACCGGCTCCTCGCCACGGTCCGCACCAAGGCCCCGGCGCCCGGGCAGCAGCTGCCCGACGACGTCACGCCCCGCGAGCGCGAGGTGCTCACCCTGATCGGCCAGGGCCTGCCGAACCGGGCCATCGCCGAGAAGCTCTTCATCAGCGAGGCCACGGTGAAGACCCACATCAACAACCTCTTCGCCAAGGCGGCCATCCGGGACCGCGCCGACGCCGTGCGCCGCGCCATCGCGGCCGGTCTCGCCTGACGCACGCGTCGCATACTGGATCACAAGGCACAGCGCACCGCACGACGTCCAGGAAGCGGCATGAAACAGCACGACCCCGATCCGCCGCCGCCCCCGCCCGGCGGGATCCTCTGGGACACCGCGGGCGACATCCGCTCCCTGCTCGCGCTGCCCGCCGCGTTCGTCCTCCAGGTCGCGCACCCCGCGGTCGGCGCCGGGGTCGACGACCACTCGGTGTTCCGCACCGACCCGTGGGGACGCGGCACGCGCTCGCTGACCTCGGTCCTGCTCTGGGTGTACGGGGGTGAGGCCGCCGCCGCAGAAGGGCGCCGGCTGCGCCGCGTCCACCGCGACATCCGCGGCACCGATCCGCGCGGCCGCCGCTACCACGCGCTCACCCCGGCCCACTACGCGTGGGTGCACGCCACCGGCTATCCGGTCTCCCGGCGGGCCCGGCGCTACTTCGCCCGGCCGTTCACACCGGAGGAGGACGAGCGGTTCTACGCGGAGTGGCTGATGGTCGGCCGGATCCTCGGGATCCATGACCGGGACATGCCGCAGACGACCGAGGAGTTCTGGCCGTACTACGAGCAGATGCTCGCGCGGGAGATCGGGCCGAACGTCGTGGTCGCCGAGCTCACGGACGCCCACCGGGCCATTCCGGCGCCGCCCGGGCCCCGGGTACTGCGTCTGCTCTGGCCGCTGGTCCGCCCCGCGCTCGCCCGGACGCTCCGGTTCCTGTCGATCGGCCTGCTGCCGCCCGACGCCCGCGCGGCGATCGGGCTGCCGTGGTCCGCCCGACAGGAGCGCCGCCTGCGCCGCTGGGCCGTACTCGTCCGCTGGCTCGCGCCCCGACTCCCCGAACGCCTCCGGTACCTTCCCCTGGCCCGGCGAGCGAGAGCGGCCGCGCGTCTGCCGTGATCGGTCGTGCAGTTCCCCGCGCCCCTGGGCGAGCGGAGCTCGCTTCAGGGGCG
>NZ_JBEOYI010000064.1:0-2919 GCF_040297005.1 Streptomyces sp. NPDC001904
GGGGTTGAAAGCTCCGGCGGTGAAGGATGAGCCCGCGGCCTATCAGCTTGTTGGTGAGGTAGTGGCTCACCAAGGCGACGACGGGTAGCCGGCCTGAGAGGGCGACCGGCCACACTGGGACTGAGACACGGCCCAGACTCCTACGGGAGGCAGCAGTGGGGAATATTGCACAATGGGCGAAAGCCTGATGCAGCGACGCCGCGTGAGGGATGACGGCCTTCGGGTTGTAAACCTCTTTCAGCAGGGAAGAAGCGAAAGTGACGGTACCTGCAGAAGAAGCGCCGGCTAACTACGTGCCAGCAGCCGCGGTAATACGTAGGGCGCAAGCGTTGTCCGGAATTATTGGGCGTAAAGAGCTCGTAGGCGGCTTGTCACGTCGGTTGTGAAAGCCCGGGGCTTAACCCCGGGTCTGCAGTCGATACGGGCAGGCTAGAGTGTGGTAGGGGAGATCGGAATTCCTGGTGTAGCGGTGAAATGCGCAGATATCAGGAGGAACACCGGTGGCGAAGGCGGATCTCTGGGCCATTACTGACGCTGAGGAGCGAAAGCGTGGGGAGCGAACAGGATTAGATACCCTGGTAGTCCACGCCGTAAACGGTGGGAACTAGGTGTTGGCGACATTCCACGTCGTCGGTGCCGCAGCTAACGCATTAAGTTCCCCGCCTGGGGAGTACGGCCGCAAGGCTAAAACTCAAAGGAATTGACGGGGGCCCGCACAAGCAGCGGAGCATGTGGCTTAATTCGACGCAACGCGAAGAACCTTACCAAGGCTTGACATACACCGGAAACGTCTGGAGACAGGCGCCCCCTTGTGGTCGGTGTACAGGTGGTGCATGGCTGTCGTCAGCTCGTGTCGTGAGATGTTGGGTTAAGTCCCGCAACGAGCGCAACCCTTGTTCTGTGTTGCCAGCATGCCCTTCGGGGTGATGGGGACTCACAGGAGACCGCCGGGGTCAACTCGGAGGAAGGTGGGGACGACGTCAAGTCATCATGCCCCTTATGTCTTGGGCTGCACACGTGCTACAATGGCCGATACAATGAGCTGCGATACCGCAAGGTGGAGCGAATCTCAAAAAGTCGGTCTCAGTTCGGATTGGGGTCTGCAACTCGACCCCATGAAGTTGGAGTTGCTAGTAATCGCAGATCAGCATTGCTGCGGTGAATACGTTCCCGGGCCTTGTACACACCGCCCGTCACGTCACGAAAGTCGGTAACACCCGAAGCCGGTGGCCCAACCCCTTGTGGGAGGGAGCTGTCGAAGGTGGGACTGGCGATTGGGACGAAGTCGTAACAAGGTAGCCGTACCGGAAGGTGCGGCTGGATCACCTCCTTTCTAAGGAGCATCTAGGCCGCCAAGCTTGCTTGGTGGTCCAGGGCCATTACGTCGGCAAATGTTCGACGGTGGTTGCTCATGGGTGGAACGTTGATTATTCGGCACGATCGGTTGTCTTTCACTAGTACTGCTTCGGCGTGGAACGTGAGAGGGGACGGTCGGGTCGGGCACGCTGTTGGGTATCTGAAGGTACGGCCGATTACGGCTGCCTTCAGTGCCGGCCCCGGTAAAAATCTGCTTCGGTGGGTTGTGACGGGTGGTTGGTCGTTGTTTGAGAACTGCACAGTGGACGCGAGCATCTGTGGCCAAGTTTTTAAGGGCGCACGGTGGATGCCTTGGCACCAGGAACCGATGAAGGACGTGGGAGGCCACGATAGTCCCCGGGGAGTCGTCAACCAGGCTTTGATCCGGGGGTTTCCGAATGGGGAAACCCGGCAGTCGTCATGGGCTGTCACCCGCTGCTGAACACATAGGCAGTGTGGAGGGAACGCGGGGAAGTGAAACATCTCAGTACCCGCAGGAAGAGAAAACAACCGTGATTCCGGGAGTAGTGGCGAGCGAAACTGGATGAGGCCAAACCTCAAGCGTGTGAGACCCGGCAGGGGTTGCGCTTGGGGGGTTGTGGGATCTCTCTTTTACAGTCTGCCGGCTGTGAGACGAGTCAGAAACCGTTGATGTAGGCGAAGGACATGCGAAAGGTCCGGCGTAGAGGGTAAGACCCCCGTAGTCGAAACATCAGCGGCTCGTTTGAGAGACACCCAAGTAGCACGGGGCCCGAGAAATCCCGTGTGAATCTGGCGGGACCACCCGTTAAGCCTAAATATTCCCTGGTGACCGATAGCGGATAGTACCGTGAGGGAATGGTGAAAAGTACCGCGGGAGCGGAGTGAAATAGTACCTGAAACCGTGTGCCTACAAGCCGTGGGAGCGTCGCGCAAGGAACTTGTTCCTTGCGTCGTGACTGCGTGCCTTTTGAAGAATGAGCCTGCGAGTTTGCGGTGTGTTGCGAGGTTAACCCGTGTGGGGAAGCCGTAGCGAAAGCGAGTCCGAATAGGGCGATTTAGTAGCGCGCTCAAGACCCGAAGCGGAGTGATCTAGCCATGGGCAGGTTGAAGCGGAGGTAAGACTTCGTGGAGGACCGAACCCACCAGGGTTGAAAACCTGGGGGATGACCTGTGGTTAGGGGTGAAAGGCCAATCAAACTCCGTGATAGCTGGTTCTCCCCGAAATGCATTTAGGTGCAGCGTCGTGTGTTTCTTGCCGGAGGTAGAGCACTGGATAGGCGATGGGCCCTACCGGGTTACTGACCTTAGCCAAACTCCGAATGCCGGTAAGTGAGAGCACGGCAGTGAGACTGTGGGGGATAAGCTCCATGGTCGAGAGGGAAACAGCCCAGAGCATCGACTAAGGCCCCTAAGCGTACGCTAAGTGGGAAAGGATGTGGAGTCGCAGAGACAACCAGGAGGTTGGCTTAGAAGCAGCCACCCTTGAAAGAGTGCGTAATAGCTCACTGGTCTAGTGATTCCGCGCCGACAATGTAGCGGGGCTCAAGCGTACCGCCGAAGTCGTGTCATTGCAGCAATAGG
>NZ_JBEOYI010000064.1:3016-4872 GCF_040297005.1 Streptomyces sp. NPDC001904
CTGCTGTGATGGGTAGGGGAGCGTCGTGTGCCGGGTGAAGCAGCGCCGGAAGGCAGTTGTGGACGGTTCACGAGTGAGAATGCAGGCATGAGTAGCGATACAAACGTGAGAAACGTTTGCGCCGATTGACTAAGGGTTCCTGGGTCAAGCTGATCTGCCCAGGGTAAGTCGGGACCTAAGGCGAGGCCGACAGGCGTAGTCGATGGATAACCGGTTGATATTCCGGTACCCGCTGTGAAGCGTCAAACATCGAATCCAGTGATGCTAAGGCCGTGAAGCCGTTCCGGACCCTTCGGGGAAAGGAAAGTGGTGGAGCCGCCGGTCCAAGTTGGTAGTAGGTGAGTGATGGGGTGACGCAGGAAGGTAGTCCATCCCGGGCGGTGGTTGTCCCGGGGTAAGGGTGTAGGCCGTGTGGTAGGTAAATCCGTCACACATTGAGGCTGAGACCTGATGCCGAGCCGATTGTGGTGAAGTGGATGATCCTATGCTGTCGAGAAAAGCCTCTAGCGAGTTTCATGGCGGCCCGTACCCTAAACCGACTCAGGTGGTCAGGTAGAGAATACCGAGGCGTTCGGGTGAACTATGGTTAAGGAACTCGGCAAAATGCCCCCGTAACTTCGGGAGAAGGGGGGCCACACCTGGTGATGACACTTGCTGTCTGAGCTGGGGGTGGCCGCAGAGACCAGCGAGAAGCGACTGTTTACTAAAAACACAGGTCCGTGCGAAGCCGTAAGGCGATGTATACGGACTGACGCCTGCCCGGTGCTGGAACGTTAAGGGGACCGGTTAGTGCACTTTCGGGTGTGCGAAGCTGAGAACTTAAGCGCCAGTAAACGGCGGTGGTAACTATAACCATCCTAAGGTAGCGAAATTCCTTGTCGGGTAAGTTCCGACCTGCACGAATGGCGTAACGACTTCTCGACTGTCTCAACCATAGGCCCGGTGAAATTGCACTACGAGTAAAGATGCTCGTTTCGCGCAGAAGGACGGAAAGACCCCGGGACCTTTACTACAGTTTGATATTGGTGTTCGGTTCGGCTTGTGTAGGATAGGTGGGAGACTTTGAACCAGCCACGCCAGTGGTTGGGGAGTCGTCGTTGAAATACCACTCTGGTCGTGCTGGATGTCTAACCTCGGTCCGTGATCCGGATCAGGGACAGTGTCTGATGGGTAGTTTAACTGGGGCGGTTGCCTCCCAAAGAGTAACGGAGGCGCCCAAAGGTTCCCTCAGCCTGGTTGGTAATCAGGTGTTGAGTGTAAGTGCACAAGGGAGCTTGACTGTGAGACCGACGGGTCGAGCAGGGACGAAAGTCGGGACTAGTGATCCGGCGGTGGCTTGTGGAAGCGCCGTCGCTCAACGGATAAAAGGTACCCCGGGGATAACAGGCTGATCTTCCCCAAGAGTCCATATCGACGGGATGGTTTGGCACCTCGATGTCGGCTCGTCGCATCCTGGGGCTGGAGTCGGTCCCAAGGGTTGGGCTGTTCGCCCATTAAAGCGGTACGCGAGCTGGGTTTAGAACGTCGTGAGACAGTTCGGTCCCTATCCTCTGTGCGCGTAGGAATATTGAGAAGGGCTGTCCCTAGTACGAGAGGACCGGGACGGACGAACCTCTGGTGTGCCAGTTGTCCTGCCAAGGGCATGGCTGGTTGGCTACGTTCGGAAAGGATAACCGCTGAAAGCATCTAAGCGGGAAGCCTGCTTCGAGATGAGTATTCCCACCCCCTTTGAGGGGTTAAGGCTCCCAGTAGACGACTGGGTTGATAGGCCGGATCTGGAAGCACCGTGAGGTGTGGAGGTGACCGGTACTAATAGGCCGAGGGCTTGTCCTCAGTTGCTCGCGTCCACTGTGTTG
>NZ_JBEOYI010000065.1:0-3598 GCF_040297005.1 Streptomyces sp. NPDC001904
TACGCGGAGTATGCCAAGGACCCGCGGATGCGGGCCAACATCGGCATCCGCCGCCGTCTGGCGCCGCTGCTGGACAACGACCGCAACCAGATCGAACTGTTCACCGCGCTGCTGCTGTCGCTGCCCGGCAGCCCGATCCTGTACTACGGCGACGAGATCGGCATGGGCGACAACATCTGGCTGGGCGACCGGGACGCGGTGCGCACCCCGATGCAGTGGACCCCGGACCGCAATGCCGGGTTCTCCTCCAGTGATCCGGGGCGTCTGTTCCTGCCCACGATCATGGACCCGGTCTACGGCTACCAGGTGACCAATGTCGAGGCGTCGATGTCGTCGCCGTCGTCGCTGCTGCACTGGACGCGGCGGATGATCGAGATCCGCAAGCAGAACCCGGCCTTCGGCCTGGGCTCGTACACGGAGCTGCCGTCGTCGAACCCGGCCGTCATCGCGTTCCTGCGGGAGTACCAGGACGACCTGGTCCTGTGTGTGCACAACTTCTCCCGCTTCGCCCAGCCCACCGAGCTCGATCTCCAGGCCTTCAGCGGCCGCCACCCCGTCGAACTGATCGGCGGGGTCCGTTTCCCCGCGATCGGCGAACTGCCCTACCTGCTGACACTGGCGGGCCACGGGTTCTACTGGTTCAGGTTGCGGAAGGACGGGGTCTGACACCGTCCTCCTGAGCGGCGCGGCGGTGCGGTTCGTGCACCGCCGACGCCGGAGTGCCCAGCATCTCGTCAACGGACCGGCGCGCCCGCCACGGCCCACAACAGGACGAGGTGCTGGGTGGTGCGGGCCGCCGCCGAGGTGTTCGGCGCCCGGAGGCACGCGGTGTACGGGGCCGTCCGTCCGCGCCGGTGACCCGTGAAGACTCGCCGCCCTCGCGTCACCGGGAATGTCCAAGAACCCGCCAATCCCGGTTTCCGTCCCCTCCCCCGGGGCACTCTCCACCAATACCGTGCGGGACATACGCCGCCGCGCACCGTCCCGGCCCGCGCCGCGGATCGCGCACGCAACCGTTCACGCACGCTCGGCACGTCCCCCTCTGGACCAGCTCAGGACAGCATCTCGGCACCCGGGACCGCGCACACCGTCGTCGAGCGTTCCCGGCCCGGGGAAAGGACGCGACCATGTCGGAAGCCGCAGGCCGCCCCGCCGCTCCCGCCCATCCCACCGCCGTCGCGGCGGACGACCCCTCCGGCCTCCTCCTGTCCCTGGAGCCACTCCTGCGCGAATGGCTGCCACGCCAGCGCTGGTTCGCGGGCAAGGGCCGGCCCGTCACCGGCTTCACCCTCGACTCCGCCACCCCGCTGCTGCCGGACTCCGCCCTGCTGCACCTGCTGGTGCGCACGCACCAGCCGCCCGCCGACGACGACGGCCCCGGAGACCGCTACCAACTCCTCATCGGCACGGCCGAGTTGCTGCCCCGGCACCTCGCCCCCGCGGCGATCGGCGCGATCACCCGCGGACCGCTGGCCGGCCGCACCGCCTACGAGGCCCTCCAGGATCCCCGCCAGGCGTCCGTGCTGCTGGAACGGCTCCGGATACCCGGCGCCCTCGGGGCGCTCAGCTTCCATCGCGGCCCGCACGGGGAGGTCCCGCGCGGCCTCGTCCCCCGCCCCCTGCAGGCGGAGCAGTCCAACTCCTCGGTCGTGTACGGGGACCGGCTGATCGCCAAGTTCTTCCGGAGGGTCGTCGCGGGCACAAACCCCGACCTCGAACTTCCCCTCGCGCTGGCCCGTGAGGGATGCGACCGGGTGCCCGCGCCGGTGGCCTGGTTTGAGACGCGGACCGGCGACACGGAGGAGACCACGACCCTCGGCGTCCTCCAGCCGTTCCTCGACGGCGCGGCCGACGGCTGGGACCTGGCCCTGAAACACCTCACCAACGAACAGGACTTCACCGAGGAGGCTCGGCAGTTGGGCCGCGCCACGGCGGAGGTCCACACGGCGCTCGCGCGGGCGCTCCCCACGGTCACGTACAGCCGCGCGCAGACGGAACAGCTCGCCGAGACGATGACCCGCCGACTGGAGACGACGGCCCAGCAGGTACCGGCACTGCTCCCGTACGTCCCCGCGCTGCGCTCCGCCTTCGCGGCGCTGCACGACCTCGCCGCCGACGGCCGCACCCGGCAGGCCCAGCGCGTCCACGGCGACCTGCACCTGGGCCAGTGCCTGCGCGAGCCGGACGGCACCTGGCGGCTCATCGACTTCGAGGGCGAACCGTCCCGCCCCCTCGCCGAGCGCCGGCTGCCGCACCCCCCGCACCGCGACATCGCCGGCATGCTCCGCTCCTTCGACTACGCGGCCCGCAGCGCCCGCCCGTGGAACGCGGCGTGGGCGGACTCCTGCCGTGCCGCGTACTGCGCCGGATACGCGGAGGTGACCGGCAGCGATCCGCGCACCGACCCGGTCCTGCTGCGCGCCTACGAGACGGACAAGGCGGTCTACGAAGCCCTGTACGAGGCCCGCCACCGCCCGGACTGGCTCCCGGTCCCGCTGGCCGCCCTCGCCCGCCTGGCAGAAGAGACCCCCCGATAGGGACACGGGGAACCACGCAACCCACCCACCGAAGCCCCGAAAGAGGCGCGGGGAACTGCGCGAGAACCCCACCGACCCCGCACCCGCCATCGCCACCGCACCCCCGCCCGGCACACGCGAAGCCCCTCAAGGAGGCGCACCCCGTGACCCCCCGTCCCACCACGACCCCGGCCCCCGTCCCGGAGGACGACCGCTCCCGGCTGCTCGCCGCGACCCACCACAACCCCCACGGAGTGCTCGGCGCCCACCCGGCCCCCGACGGCGTCGCGTTCCGCGTCTGGCGCCCCTACGCCCGGCAGGTCGCCGTCCGTGTCCCGCAGGGCTCGCGCACCGAACTCCACGACGACGGCGACGGGTTCTTCTCGGGCCTGCTGCGACTCGACGAGGTCCCGTCGGCGTACGACCTGGAGATCACGTACGCCGACACCACCCAGACGGTCGCGGACGCCTACGCCCTGCTGCCCGCCCTCGGCGAACTCGACCTCCACCTCATCGGCGAGGGCCGCCACGAGCAGCTGTGGACCGCGCTCGGCGCCCGCCCCATGACCCACCAGGGCATCGAGGGCACCCGCTTCACGGTCTGGGCGCCGAACGCCCGCGGGATCCAGGTCGTCGGCGGCTTCAACTACTGGGACGGCGCGGCCCACAGCATGCGGTCCCTCGGTTCGTCCGGCATCTGGGAGCTGTTCGTGCCCGGGATCGGGGAGGGCGAGCTGTACAAGTTCGAGATCACCCGTCCCGACGGCAGCAAGACGATGCGCGCCGACCCGCTCGCCACCCGCACCGAGGTCCCCCCGGCCAACTCCTCCATCGTGCACGCCTCGCGTCATGAGTGGCGGGACGGGGAGTGGCTGGCGCGGCGTGCCGAGCGGCCGGTGCACGAGGCGCCGTTCTCGGTGTACGAGATCCATCTGGCATCCTGGCGACCCGGTCTGACCTACCGTCAGCTGGCGGAGCAGTTGCCGTCGTATGTGCGGGATCTGGGGTTCACGCATGTGGAGCTGTTGCCGGTGGCCGAGCATCCGTTCGGGGGCTCGTGGGGCTATCAGGTCACCGGGTTC
>NZ_JBEOYI010000066.1:0-2888 GCF_040297005.1 Streptomyces sp. NPDC001904
TACGCGGAGTATGCCAAGGACCCGCGGATGCGGGCCAACATCGGCATCCGCCGCCGTCTGGCGCCGCTGCTGGACAACGACCGCAACCAGATCGAGCTGTTCACCGCGCTGCTGCTGTCGCTGCCCGGCAGCCCGATCCTGTACTACGGCGACGAGATCGGCATGGGTGACAACATCTGGCTGGGCGACCGTGACGCGGTGCGCACCCCGATGCAGTGGACCCCGGACCGCAATGCCGGGTTCTCCTCCAGTGATCCGGGGCGTCTGTTCCTGCCCACGATCATGGATCCGGTCTACGGCTACCAGGTCACCAATGTCGAGGCGTCGATGTCGTCGCCGTCGTCGCTGCTGCACTGGACGCGGCGGATGATCGAGATCCGCAAGCAGAACCCGGCCTTCGGCCTGGGCTCGTACACGGAGCTGCCGTCGTCGAACCCGGCCGTCATCGCGTTCCTGCGGGAGTACCAGGACGACCTGGTCCTGTGTGTGCACAACTTCTCCCGTTTCGCCCAGCCCACCGAGCTGGACCTCCAGGCCTTCAGCGGCCGCCACCCGGTGGAGCTGATCGGCGGGGTCCGTTTCCCCGCGATCGGCGAACTGCCCTACCTGCTGACACTGGCGGGCCACAACTTCTACTGGTTCCGGCTGCCGCGGGCAGGCCGGCTCACGCCCCGTGCCGCTCGGCAGGATGGGAACTGACGCCATGAACACGCCCCTGGCCGTCCTCGACGACACACGCTCCCCGATGCTCGGCTCCTCGGCCCTGCACGAACTCCTGAGACGGTGGCTGCCCGCGCAGCGCTGGTACGCGGGCCGCGGCCGGATCACCGCCGTGACGGTCGTCGCGGCCACCGAACTCACCCCGGAATGCCACCACTTGATCGTGCGGGTCACGGAAGAACCCGGCGAGCACGACACGTACTACCAGCTGTTCCTGGGCGCGGCCGTCAACCCGGCGCCGACGCTGCGGCAGCACGTCCTGGGGCGGGTGCGCGCGCCGGGCGGACGCGCCCTGCTGCTCTACGACGCCGTCCACGACCAGCGCGTCGCGGTCCTGCTCCTCGACCGGATCCGCCGGGGCGGCAGCAGCGGACATCTGCGCTTCGAATCGTTCCCCCGCGTGGCGGTGCCCGCCGGGCTCACACCTCGTGTGGTCGGCACCGAGCAGTCCAACACCTCGATCGTCTACGGCGACACCCTCATCCTCAAACTCTTCCGCCGCATTCAGCCGGGCATCAACCCCGACCTGGAGGTACCCACCGCACTGGCCCGCTCCGGGTATGCCCGGGTGCCGGCGCCGACGGCCTGGTTCTTCTCGACGTCGCCCTTCTGGGGCACGCTCGGCATGGTCCAGCCGTTCATCCCCCGGGCCACCGACGGCTGGACGCTCGCGCTGCGCTCCGCCTCCGCGCGGCGCGACTTCGTCGAGCAGGCACACGCTCTGGGCCGCACCACCGCCGAACTGCACACGGCACTCGCCCGCGCCTTCCCCGTGCGTACCCCCGAACCGCACCATCTGCCCTGCCTCACCGCGGAGATGACGCGTCGACTCCTGCACGGCGCCGAGGCGATACCGGCTCTGCGCCGCCACGTGGCAGGTCTGCGGAGCATCTACTCCGCGGCCTCGACCGGCAGCGATCTGCCGCTCCAGCGCCTGCACGGCGACCTCCACCTCGGACAGGTCCTCCACGCGCGAGGGCAGTGGCACGTGGTCGACTTCGAGGGCGAGCCCGCCCAGCCGATGGCCGAGCGGCGCAGCGATCGCTCGCCGCTGCGCGACGTGGTCGGCATGCTGCGGTCCTTCGACTACGCCGGACACATGGGCGCCCCGGACGATCCCGAGTGGGCCGAGCGCTGCCGCGCCGCGTTCCGCTCCGGCTACGGCGAGTCCGGCGGCTTCGCGCCGGACTCGGTGCCCGCCCTGCTGCGGGCCTACGAGGCGGACCGTGCCGTCTACGAAGTGCTGTACGAAGCCGCCCACCGGCCCGACTGGATCGACGTCCCCCTGCGAGCGGTGGCCCGGCTCGTCGCCACCGCCGCCCCATGACGGGCTCAGGCCCCGCGGTGCCCGCCCCGCCCCCTACGAAAAGAGCCCTCATGACGGCCGACCCGGTCATCGGCACCCTCGCCCGCACCGCAGCGGCCACGGCTCCGCGCATCGACGCCGACGCCCGGGCCCGCCTGCTGGAGGGCGCGCACCACGACCCGCACTCCCTGCTCGGCTGCCATCCGGATCCGGCAGGTGCGGTCGTGCGCTGCCTGCGCCCCGGGGCGGTCGCCGTCGAGGTGGTGACCGACGGCGCGGTCCGGGAACTGCCCCACACGGGCGACGGGCTGTTCGCGGGCCGGATGCCGCACCCGTCCGTTCCCTCGTACCGCCTGCGCGTCATCTATCCGGAGACGATCGTCGAGCTAGAGGACCCGTACCGATTCCTGCCCTCCCTCGGGGAGTTGGACCTGCACCTGATCCAGGAGGGCCGTCACGAAGAGCTGTGGACCGCGCTCGGCGCGCGGACCATGGAGCACCAAGGAGTGCGGGGGACAAGGTTCACGGTGTGGGCTCCGCGAGCGCGCGGCGTACGGCTGGTCGGCGACTTCGGCCACTGGGACGGTACGGCCACCCCGATGCGGTCCCTCGGACACTCCGGAGTGTGGGAGCTGTTCATGCCCGGCATGGGGGAGGGCGAACTGTACAAGTTCGAGATCCTGGGCCCCGACGGATCGCGCCGCCAGCACGCCGACCCCATGGCGCGCTGCACGGAGAAGCCGCCCGCCACGGCATCGGTCGTGCAGGCCTCGCGTCATGAGTGGCGGGACGGGGAGTGGCTGGCGCGGCGTGCCGAGCGGCCGGTGCACGAGGCGCCGTTCTCGGTGTACGAGATCCATCT
>NZ_JBEOYI010000067.1:0-2845 GCF_040297005.1 Streptomyces sp. NPDC001904
CTCGATCCGGGGCTGCGTCCGGTGCCGGTCGGGGTGGCGGGGGAGCTGTACATCGCGGGTGCGGGGCTGGCCCGGGGATATCACCGGCGTCCGGGATTGTCGGCGGAGCGGTTCGTGGCCGATCCGTACGGTGCTGCCGGTACGCGCATGTACCGGACCGGTGATCTGGTGCGACGTACGGCGGCCGGTGATCTGGAGTACATCGGGCGCACCGATTTCCAGGTGAAGGTGCGTGGCTTCCGAATCGAACTCGGTGAGATCGAGACCGTTCTCGCCGACCATCCGGACATCGGCAGAGCTGCCGTCGTGGTCCGTGAGGACGCCCCGGGCGACAAGCGCATCGTCGCCTACGCCGTGCCCGGGCCCGACGGCTCGCCCGACGCCGACGTCCTGCGCAAGCACGTCGCCGTGACCCTGCCCGACTACATGGTCCCGTCGGCCTTCGTCGTCCTCGACGCCCTGCCGCTGACGCCCAACGGCAAGCTCGACCGCGCCGCCCTGCCCGCCCCCGCGCTCGGCGCACTCGGCGAGGGACGTCCGCCGCGCACCCCGCAGGAGGAGACCCTGTGCGGCCTGTTCGCCGAGGTCCTCGGCGTGCCGGCGGTCAGCGTCGACGACGACTTCTTCGCCCTCGGCGGCCACTCGCTGCTCGCCAACCGCCTGGCCGCCCGCGTCCGTTCGGCGCTCGGCAAGGAAATGAGCATCCGCGCCTTCTTCGAGCGGCCCACCGTCGCCGCCCTGGCCGAGAGCCTCGCGCAGGCCTCCGCCACCACCACCCGTCCCGCGCTGCGCCGCCGCACCGGTACCAAGGAGAACTCGTGACCACGCTGTCCTTCTCGCAGCGCCGCCTGTGGTTCCTCAACCAGCTGGACGGCCCGAGCGCGATCTACAACATCCCCACCGCCCTGCGGCTGACCGGCTCCCTCGACCGCGCGGTGCTCACCGCCGCCCTGGCCGATGTGATCACCCGCCACGAGACCCTGCGCACCGTCCTCGCCGACGGGCCCGAAGGGCCCCGCCAGGTGGTGCTCGACGCCACCGCCGACACCGCCGCACCCGTGCTCACCGAGGTGCCGTGCGACGAGGCCGGCCTCGACGAAGCCCTCCAGGCGGCGGCCCGGCACGAGTTCGACCTGCTCGGCGAGACCCCGATCCGCTGCACCCTGTTCGCCCTCGCCCCCGACGAGCACGTCCTGCTGGTGCTGCTGCACCACGTCGCGGGCGACGGCTGGTCCGTGCCCGTCCTCGTCCGCGACCTGCTCCGCGCCTATGCCTCCCGGCAGGCGGGCCACGCGCCCACCTGGGCCGAACTGCCCGTCCAGTACTCGGACTTCACCGTCTGGCAGCAGGAGCTGCTCGGCTCCGAGGACGACCCGGACAGCGTCGTCTCCCGGCAGCTCGGCTACTGGCGCGAGACGCTGGCCGGCCTGCCGGACGAACTCGGTCTGCCCGCCGACCGGCCCCGCCCGGCGACCGCCACCCACCGCGGCGACACCCTGCCGCTGAGCGTGCCGGCCGACGTGCACGCGCGACTGCTCACGCTCGCGCGGGAGAACCGGGCCAGCCTCTTCATGGTCGTCCAGGCCGCCCTGGCCACCCTCCTCGGCAAGCTGAGCGGCTCCACCGACGTGCCCCTCGGCACCCCGATCGCGGGCCGCACCGACGAGGCGCTCGACGACCTGGTCGGCTTCTTCGTGAACACCCTGGTGCTGCGCGCCGACCTGTCCGGCACCCCCACCTTCCGGGAGCTCCTCGCCCGGGTGCGGGACGCCGACCTGCACGCGTACGAGCACCAGGACGTGCCCTTCGAGCGGCTCGTGGAAGTGCTCAACCCGCCCCGCGCGATGGCCCGCCACCCGCTCTTCCAGACACTGCTCACCTGGAACGACAACGACCAGCGCCAGGCCCGCACGGCCGCCGCCGACCTGCCGGGCCTGACCGTCGCCGGGCACCACGCCGAGACCCGCACCGCCCGCTTCGACCTCTCCTTCACGGTCGAGGAACGGCAGAGCGGCTCGGGAGCGCCCGAGGGGCTCAGCGGCGCCCTGAACTACAGCACCGACCTGTTCGACCGGTCCACCGCCGAACGCATCGCCGAGCGGTTCACCCGGGTGCTCGCGGCGGTGGCCGCCGCCCCGGACGCGCCGGTCGCCCGCGTCGACCTGCTCACCGAGGACGAGCGGCACGAGGTCCTGGAGGCGGCCAACGCGACCGCACGGGAGGTCGAGGCCGCCACCGTCCCCGAGCTGTTCGCCGCCCGCGCCGCCCGTGTGCCCGGAGCGCCCGCCCTGTCCCACGGCGCGCGGACGGTCCCGTACGGGGAGCTGAACGCCCGGGCCAACCGGCTCGCGCACTGGCTGATCGAGCGGGGCGCCCGCCCCGAGTCCCTGGTCGCCGTCGTCCTGCCGCGCTCGGTCGACCTGGTGGTCGCGCTGCTCGCGGTCCTGAAGACCGGTGCCGGGTACGTGCCGGTGGACCCCGAGTTCCCGCAGGAGCGGATCGCCTACATCCTGGAGGACGCCGCACCGGTTCTGACCCTGACCGAGGACACGCTCGCGGCGGCGGACCTCACGGACCACAGCGCCGACGACCCGTGCACCGCGCCGCTCCCGGGCGAGAGCACGGCGTACGTGATCTACACGTCGGGTTCCACGGGCCGGCCGAAGGGTGTCGCCGTTCCGCATGCGGCGCTGGTGAACTTCCTTGCGGCGATGCAGGACCGGTTCGCGCTGACCGAGCGCGACCGGCTCGCGGCGGTGACGACGGTCGGGTTCGACATCGCGGGTCTGGAGCTGTTCCTGCCGTTGCTGCACGGTGCGCAGGTCGTCCTGGCCCCGCGTGACGT
>NZ_JBEOYI010000068.1:0-2157 GCF_040297005.1 Streptomyces sp. NPDC001904
GGTCCGTCGTGGCTGGTCGCGCAGTTCCCCGCGCCCCTGAAAGGCCTGCGGCCTTCAGGGGAGGCTGCGCGCAGCGCATGCCTCAGGGGCGCGGGGAACTGCGCGAGAAGCCCCACCGGCCCGCGGGCGGACCGACGTACCGAGGGAGGTCAGAGCGACCCCGGCGACCAGGAGAGCAGCCGCGCACCAGCGCAGGGCACTCACCGACTCCCCCAGGAACAGCGCCGCCGACGACATCCCGAACACCGGTACCAGCAGCGAGTACGGAGCGACGGTCGAGGCGTCGTAGCGCCGCAGCAGCCGGCTCCAGGCGCTGAAGCAGAACAGGGTCGTCACCAGGGCCACGTACACGATCGCGCCGACCCCGGGCAGATCGAGGGACGCCAGCGCGCGGGCGTCCGTCGCCGGGCCCTCGAAGAGGAGCGACAGGCCGAACAGGGGCAGCACGGGGACCGCGCTCGACCACACCATGAAGTTGAAGGGGGCCTCGGGGGCCGCCTTGCGGGTCAGCACGTTCGCCACGCCCCAGAACACGGCGGCGACGAGCACCAGCGCGAAGGCGCCGAGCGGGCCCGAAGAGCCCTCGTCGACGGCGGCGACCGCGATCCCGGCGAGCGCCACCGCCATGCCCGCGACCCGCACCGGCCGCGGGCGCTCCCCCAGGAACGCGAACGCGATCAGCGCCGTGAACACCGCCTGCACCTGGAGCACCAGGGAGGACAGCCCCGCGGGCATTCCCGTGTTCATGCCGACGAACAGCAGCCCGAACTTGCCCACGCCGAGGGCGAGTCCCAGGCCCACGATCCAGCGCCACGGCACGCACGGCCGGCCGACCAGGAACACCGCGGGCAGCGCCGCCAGCAGGAAGCGCAGGGCGCAGAAGAGCAGCGGCGGGAAGTGGGCGAGGCCGATGTCGATGACGACGAAGTTCACGCCCCACAGGGCGGCGACGAGCACGGCGAGGCCGGTGTGTGCGGGTCTCATGCGTCGAGGATCACGCCCCACGACCATGTAGCACCAGCGAAGATTGCTGCATGGTGGGATGAAGCACCGCTAAGGAGAAGGCGCGGGAGGGGTTCGTCGATGTTGGATCTTCAGCGGTTGCGCGCGCTGCACGCCGTCTCCGTGCACGGCACCGTGGGCGCCGCGGCGGCCGCGCTCGGGTACACGCCGTCCGCCGTGTCCCAGCAGATCGCGAAGCTGGAGCGGGAGACCAGGACGGTGCTGCTGGAGCGTGAGGGCCGGGGCGTGAAGCTCACCGAAGAGGCCCGGCAACTCGCCCGTACGGCGCATGAGTTGATGGCCGTCATGGAGCGCGCGGAGACCGAGCTCGAGGAGCGGCGCGGGGTGCCCGCGGGGCAGCTGAGCATCGCCGCGTTCGCCTCGGCGGCGCGCGGGCTGCTGCCCGGGGCGCTCGCGGCGCTGGCTCAGCGGCATCCCGCTCTCGACGCCCGGCTCACCGAGGTCGACCCGCATCTGTCGGTCGACCTCGTCGCGAAGGGGGCCGTCGATCTCGCCGTGGCCCACGACTGGGACATCGCGCCGCTGCCGGCGCCCGCCGGGCTGGAGCAGGCCGTCATCGGGGACGATCTGTGCGATCTGCTGGTGCCGGCGGGGCATCCGCTGGCCGGGCGGGAGGCGGTGCGGCGGGCCGAGTTGGGCGGGGAGCGGTGGGTGTCGCAGCCTGCGGGGCGGGTGTGCCACGACTGGCTGGTGCGGACGATGCGGGGGGCCGGGTTCGAGCCCGAGATCGTGCACCGGGCCGACGAGAATCCGACGCTGGTGGCGTTGGTGGCGGCCGGGCTCGGGGTGGCCGTGATTCCCCGGCTCGGGCGGGGGCCGCTGCCGGACGGGGTGGTGGTGGTCGGGCTCGATCCGTTGCCGCGGAGGCGGGTGTACGCCTTGTGGCGGGCCGGGATCTCGCGGCGCCCCGCCATCACGGCCACCGTCCAGGCGCTGCGCGATCAGGGTTCCGCCTGCCTCCTCCGGTAGTTCCCCGTCCGCGGCTCCGGTGGGGCTGGTCGCGCAGTTCCCCGCGCCCCTGAGGCATGCGCTGACGCGCAGCCTCCCCTGAAGGCCGCAGGCCTCTCAGGGGCGCGGGGGGCTTCTGGGGTTGTCGCCCGGCTGCCGGCCGGTGGGGCTTCTCGCGCAGTTCCC
>NZ_JBEOYI010000069.1:0-1165 GCF_040297005.1 Streptomyces sp. NPDC001904
GCCTCTACGTCGTCGGCGAACAGGGCCGCTACGACCTCGGGGTGAGCATGCCGAAGGACGGCGGGGACGCCGAGAAGCAGGGACATCACCGGTGTACGGTGATGGGACAAGACTCCCATCACTCTGAGGAGAGACCTCATGCGCGTCTTCGTCACCGGCGGCACCGGCCTGATCGGCTCCACCGTCGTCGCCGAGCTCCTCGGCAACGGCCACTCCGTCCTCGCACTCTCCCGCTCCGACAAGTCGGCCGCGACCGCCGAGGCGGCCGGCGCCGAGCCGCTGCGGGGCGGGCTCGCCGACCTGGACGTCCTGCGCTCCGGCGCGGCCGCGTCCGACGGGGTCATCCACCTGGCGTTCAGCAACGACTTCAGCAGCCCCGAGGCGCTCGCCCGCGGAGTCGCCGAGGAGAGCGCCGCCCTCGCGGCCCTGGGCGACGCGCTGGTCGGCAGCGACCGGCCGCTGGTCACCGTCTCGGGTACGCCGGTCGCGGCGGGGCGCCCCTCCACCGAGGCGGACCCGCTGCCGACGGACGGACCGGTCGGGGGCCGCGGCGTCGCGGTCACGCGGGCGCTCGGTCTGGCCTCGCAGGGAGTGCGCAGTTCGGCGGTGCGGCTGCCGCGCACGGTCCACAACGAGGGCACGGGCGGCTTCGCGGGCCTGCTGACCGGCATCGCACGCCAGAGCGGCGTGTCCGGCTACCCGGGCGACGGCGCCCAGCGCTGGCCGGCCGTGCACGCGCTCGACGCCGCCGTCCTCTTCCGTCTCGCCCTGGAGCAGGCACCGGCCGGCAGTTCCTGGCACGCGGTGGCCGACGAGGGTGACGCGGTGCGGGACATCGCCGCGGTCATCGGGCGGCGGCTCGGGCTGCCGGTCCAGTCGGTGCCGGCGGAGACCTACGGCCCGCTCGGCACGATCTTCGCGGCCGACCAGCCGTCCTCGAGCGCCCACACCCGCCGGGCGCTCGGCTGGGAGCCCGAGCACCCCGCCCTGCTGGCGGACCTGGAGAACATCCGGCCCTGACCGGATGCGGGCGCGGGGCCGTGGGCGCCGCGCCCGCCGGTGTCGCCTCGGCTAGGGCGTGTGTCGAAAGTCCCGTCGTCCGCCCGGAGGGCGGGCCCCGCGGTGTCTGGTGCGTGCGATCGCAAGGCGCCGGAGCGCCCTCATA